>JABMNT010000028.1 GCA_013203595.1 Rhodospirillales bacterium | reverse complement strand
GGACGTACGGTACGTGAATTCATCATTTGTGTATTGCTGATCCCGTCGCTCGTTTGCGTATTGTGGATGACGGTGTTTGGTGGAACCGCCCTCCTGCAAATCGTCAATGACGGTTATTCGGGTGCAAAAGATGCGGCGACTGAGCTTCGTCTTTTTGCCATGCTTGCAGAATTGCCGTTGACCCAGATCACATCGGGAATAGGGATTATTCTGGTGATTGTATTCTTTGTAACGTCATCGGATTCTGGATCTCTGGTCATCGATACGATTACCGCAGGCGGTAAGACCGATGGACCGATGCCACAGCGGGTGTTCTGGTGCGTATTTGAAGGACTGGTTGCGATCGCGTTACTTCTCGGTGGCGGGCTTGCGGCCTTACAGGCGATGGCCGTTGCGACCGGGTTTCCGTTTGCAGCCCTATTGCTGCTCATGTGCGTGGGGGTTTGGAAAGGCCTTCGGGAAGAGGTTAAATTGTGACCATTGGTTAGGTCATAATCCATTGCTTAATAATCGGCTCCGGGGTCTCCCTCGGAGCCGATTAATTTTGTCCGTATTTTCGCGCCAGCCTCTATTGCATGGGCGCAACGCCACGTCGATAGAGATGCCATGTTGTATGGCCCAGCACCGGCAGGGTGACGATCAATCCGATAAAACCCGACAATAGGGACAGGCCGATCAGTGTCGCAATGAGCGCGCAATAGAGGGCCATGGTTTTCCGGTTATGGATGACAAAGCGGACACTGGTGATCATGGCTGTTACAAAATCGATGTTGCGTTCAAACAGCATGGGCATGGAAATAACCGAGTAGGAAAAAACGCAAAACGCGATCAGCGCCCCTGCCGCATTGCCGATCAGCAGATAAAGCAGGCCGCGCGGTGTGTTGAAGATCATGTCGGTGAGTTCGGCAAAGGTGAACATCTGCATGCCGAGAAATCCAAATGACAGCAAAGCCGCAATGTCCATCCAGATAAACAGGGAAAAACCCGTGACCAGCGCCATCCAACCCAGATCACGACTGAACATGGTTTTTACCGATGAAAAGACAATGCCCCACGACAAGGCCTTGCCGTTCTCCCGGTATTGGCTGACCACATAAAAGCCGCTGGCGATGAAAGGCGCAATCAGGGCAAATCCGGTGGCCAGGGGATAAACCAGATAGGGCAGTTCAAAATGCAGTAAAAGCAGGACCAGGATCCATCCGCCAATGGCATAAATGGAACCGAAAAACAGCCCATAGGCGGGGGCCGAGCGAAAATCCTGCAACCCGGCCGCCAGATCATCGAGCAAGTCATTGACGCTCACGGTATTCACTTCGGGGAATTGCGAGCGGCGTTTGGCTGTTTGGGGAGGTTCAACAGGGCTAGACACATTCATATCCTCAGTTTTTTATGTTTCCAGCAATCGAAGTGTAAATCGATTAAGCGCGTTTAGGCAAATGTCTTTTGTCGCGTCACCCGAAATAACAAAAACCCGGGCCGCGGCGGCGCGGCTCCGTTGTGTCGCCGGTGGCCCACAAGCAGTCCCTCGTTTCCCTCAGGTTCTGCCCACCTGGACAACGGGGAATAGCCGGTCATAGCTCAGCGTAAACAGATAGGTGTAAAGAACGACAAAGGAGGTAACCACCAGATCGGCCATCAAGGCTTCCAGCAGACTGATGTTGAGCCACCAGATGAAGATTGGCAGCGAGGTTATCAACAGTGTCAGCTCAAAGCCCACCGCATGCAGAATGCGCCCGCCTGTTGAGCGGTCAGAGGATATCCGATTGGCCCGCGCATCGACGCGGTCAAAAAGCCAGTTGTACAGAAGACTTGCCAGCATCGCTTTGCCTGACAGGACAAGTCCCAGAATCCCGATATCAGCCAGGTCCCTGTCAAAGAACACAGCGCCGGCAGGAATCAAAAACAGCAACAACGAGGCTTCGAATGAAAGGGTATAGCGAAAGCGGTCTTTGCCAGTTCGCAGCGATACAGTTTGTGACATGGAAAGGCTCCTGAGTTTTCCTGCAATCTATCTGATTATTGACGCGGTCCCGCTTGTTGGAAGTGCCACAGGATGTGTGGCGTGCGCCTGGTTAGGTTCACCCCATTCCCGTGCCGACCCGGCGCCGGACGGTATCTTGCCAAGCGCAGGACCTGCGCGCGTTGGTTATCTGAAAATATAGGTCGGGCTCGACCAGATGTAATGGCCGTCTTCCTGGACGACGCGGACATAGAGCGGGTTGTCACGCTCGCCATGTAGTTTGATCTGGCGCTGCACCCGGCAGGCATGGGTCGGGTTCTCGTCGGGCAGGCGAAACACCCGGATGCGCCGTTCGATGCCGCCGTTCTCGAATACCAGATCGTCGAGGCCAATGTCTTTGATATTGATTTCCTGGCGGACCAGGGCGGTGTCGATTTTTAGGGTGCCGGCGGTCGGGTCACCCAGCCAGGCATCAAAGCCGCCAAAGCCGCCGGTGCTCAGCGCCGTCCATTCGACCCGGTTATCGGCTATCTGATCAAAGCGTTTATCGATGTTATAGCGGTTGATCGGGGCCAGTTTTTCAAACCTGTTGCCGGTCAGTTCAGCAAATCCGTCCCACACGGTTTCGCGGCCCCGGCCCCGGTATTCGGAGCCTTCCCACAGGACCCGGATGCGCGACCCCAACTGGTCGGCCGTATAAGGTCGAAAGATCTCGACGGTGTCCAGGCCGTTGCGGATATCGATCCGTTCGATCGCCGAAGTGGCATGCACATCGATGCTAAAGGTCACTGTATCGTCATCGGAGCGCAGGATATCGCCCATCATCGCCGATGTGGCGGGTGTGGATGTGGCATCGCCCAGATTCGGGTCCTTGTCGAACAGCGCTGCCGGGTTGGCGAAATCAACACGGGTCGACAGGATCGACCGGCAGCCGGTTGTGCCGTAGTGGTGGCGCGCACGCAGGGCATCCATGGCGCCGTGGCGGTCGTGGCTGGCGGCCAGCAGACAGCTCAGCCCGCCATAGGCGCCAAACTTGCTGGCACCCGGATGGCTGGCGCCGGGGCGGCCCTTATGGCCGTCGGAGTTCGATAAAATGCCGACCCGGTAGCCGTGGGTGAAGGCATCATGGATCAGCCATTCAAAGGTTCCCCAGGCGGAATGGACCTCGATCGAGCGTTCAATCCTCTCGTCGTGGGAGATGGTGATATCCGCGTAGCGTCCGCCAATATGGGCAAACACCACGCAGTCCTCGTCTTTGAGCGCTTCGAACAGCTGGTCGGAGGTATTGGCGTCGGTCTCCAGATCGGACAGATCATCGACCAGAGCATGGGATGAACGGTGGATCTGGCGGCCTTCGCGCATATGCAGCACGTTGCGGTCGCCACCCAGGCCGGTATTGCCGGACCATTCCCAGCCGGGGAAAACCGTGAACCGACCGTCTGCGTTGAATTCGGCGGACAGGCGGTTCAGTTCGGCCCAGAATTCACTGGTGATCTGGAAATCGTTGCCCTGATGCACACAGATATCGAGAAACGCCTTGTCGCGGGCGAATTCATAAAACTGGCGGGCCGAATTGGTGCCGATGGTTTCTTCCGATTGGCCGTGCAGGTCGCCCCAGAGCTGCAGATGGGCCGGGGTCTCCTCAATCCGAAGCGGATTGCTGGTGCAGGCCAGACCGCCGTCTTCGTGGCGCAGCTTGATCACCAGATCGCTGGCGGTATTGACCCGCAGGCCGCTCACTTCCCGGGAAAACTGCCCGGGGGTGAAGGTTATTGTATCGGGCAGGCCGTCAACCGGCTGCTTGCAATGCAGGGTAAAGCGCTGATCACACTGATTGCTCGGGTTGCCCCAGGCATCTTCGCCTTTGATACAGAGCCGAAAGGGTGCTCCAGCCTTTTGCAGGGTCGGTACAATGGCTTTCCAGCGGACCGGTTTTCCGGGCACGATGGCAATGGTCGGCTGCACCGGCAGTTCCACATAGTTGTACACAGCAATGGCGTCGACGAGGACGCGGAACTCGAAGGTATCTTCGCAGAAGGTCTGCAGGCGAATGCCGGGCCCACCCTGACGGCGGTCACCAAAGCGCACGATGATCTGGTCGCCTTCCTTCAGGAACCCGCGCACGACCTTGATATAGAGGGTTTTGTCCCAGGGCCTGATATTGCGCTTCATGTCATATTCGACGTGCAGTACGGCCCCGTTCGAGGCTTCCACCGTGGTATAGTTGGCGGCTGTCGGTTCGGTGAACTGGGGGCGGCCCATGTCCGAGGCGAAGCGGTGCACAATTTTCAAGGACCCGGTATCGTCAATGCCGAAAAAGCCCGCCGTATAGGTCACCGTGAACTCCTGGAAGGAGCCGGCTTCAAAAGCGCCGTCCGGGGCGACCACGGCTGTGCCCATTTTTTCGGGAAGATAGGTGGAATGCGGCATGATGAATTTCTTTCTCAGGCTAGTCGGGCGTAAAGACGGCTGTTTTCCTTCTAACAGATTATCCGGCTCCTGTTCAAATAGGTTGACCGGGACGGGCAGCTATCACGCCGTTACAGGCCACCGATGAAGGACTGCACGGCGGCGTTATAGGGCTCCGGCTTTTCCAGATAGGGGGCATGACCGGCACCGGCGATCTCGGCATAGGTGGCCTGGTTGACCAGCTGGCGAAGGCGGGCGGTTTTTTCCGGAGGCACGACTGGGTCGACCGCGCCGGCGATGATCAGGGTTGGCAGGGCAAGAGCCGCCAGGCCGTCAGAATTGTCGGTTTCCATAATCACCCGGGCCGCATTCTCCAGACCCCGGGCCCGCGTTTCAGCGGAAATCTCCGCCGCCAATTGGAAAATCCCGGCAGGTGTGTCGGCGGCCAGCATTGCCGTCGCACGGGCCCTGCCATAGTCACCCGGGCTCATGGTGTTTAAATCATTGATCCTGTTGCGGTAGCCGGCGGGCAGTGCCGTGCCTTTTGCCAGGCCGTTGCCGACATGGGTGCATGACAGGATCAGGCCCCGCAGTTGGTCGGGAAATCGCGCTGCGTAACGGGCCGCCAGCACGCCGCCCATGGAATGGCCAAGCAGCACGAACCGGGCAAGCCCCAGCACGGCCGTCAGTTCGTGCAGGGCATCGGTGAACAGATCTATATCCGCAGCCAGGTCGTCGGAGCCGCCGTAGCCCGGGGCGTCCCAGGCAATCACCTGGTGGTCGCCGGCGAAAAACTCAAACTGGCGGATAAAGGAGCGCGAATTGCCGGCCAGACCATGCAGCAGGACAAGGGGAACTCCGGTGCCGGCAATGCGATAGGCGATGGTGCCGCTGGTTAGCGGCGTGGTGACCAGAGGGGGCAGAGGCATAAATCAGTCCAGTATTCAATTAAGCGTCAGGCAACAGGCTTGGTGCCGTTGCCCGTTGAGGAGAATTTACATCACAAATCAGCCACGCCCACAACTCCTACCCGGGGTTATGTCATCTGAGGCGCACTGCCCTGGATTTTTTGCTGTCTGTGGCATGGCGGAAGGAATAGGTTGCAGCGGAAATATTCCTGTATTGATCTGAAAGCCATTCTCTTGCTTGTGCCTGTTAAGCGTCTTTTCCTTCCCGCCATCGCCATTTTGCTGTTAATTGCCCTGATTCCGAAGTTCATCAACATATCGGGTGAGCAGGCGAAACCGATTGAATGGCTGAAAATGCCGGGCCTGGCGGTTGATATTGATATTTCCATGGATGGCACCGCCTGGATCGCCGCGCCCGATGGTCATGTGAAAACATGGGATGGCAGGCAGTGGCAGGACCTGGGTGGCGATGCCATGCGCATTGCCGCAGGTCCCGGTGGCAATAGCTGGATCATCAGCCCCGACAACCGGATTTTCCGGCGCGCCGATAAGCGCTGGATAGAGATGCCTGGCCGGGCAACGGACATTGCCGTTGGTGCCAGTGGTGCGGTGTGGATGATCGGAACCGACAGGCAGGCGGGTGGCTTCGGGGTTTTCAAGTGGGGTGAAACCGACTGGGTGGCCGAGGATATGGCGGCTCTGCGCATTGCCGTCGGGCCGAAGGGCAATCCCTGGGTGGTTAATGACCAAAACCAGATTTACCGCCTGACCCAGATGGCCTGGAAGCAGGCACCGGAGGCGGCAACAGATATTGCCATTGCCGCAAACGGGGTGTCGTGGATTATCGGTCCGCCCGGTTCCCCCGATGGTGATGGCCCCGTCAGTGCATGGGGTGGCAAGGGCTGGGTCCGCCACGACGGCGCCCTGGCGGGAATAGCCACCGATGCCCGGAGCTATCCCTGGGGGGTCAATGGCCGCAATGAAATTTTTGCCGACTCCCGTTCAGCGGCCCTGAAGCGCTGATAGCGGGTTGCAACAGGGCAAAAAAAAGAGAGCCAGAGGCTCTCTTTTTACTGAATGCGAGTGACACAGATTAGTCGAGTGCAACGAGGTTATCAGCGGCTTCTTTTCCATTGTTTCCTGGAATCAGTTCATACTCGACTTTTTGTCCTTCGCGAAGTCCGTCAAGACCTGCGCGCTGAACAGCCGTAATGTGAACGAAGGCGTCACTTCCGCCATTGGAAGGCTCGATAAACCCAAACCCTTTTGTAGCATTAAACCATTTTACAGTACCGGTCGGCATAGTCTTTCTCTTTCCCTGGATTCTGAAACACGCGACCGTCGCGTGTCTTTTTGTGGCGTCACATATATTCAGACGTCCCACTTCAAACCGAAGAATCTGCCGTCAAACTGTGACCCAGTCCAAAATGTTAAGGGAAAATGAAAAAAATCGCAATGGGGGAGCGAAATTCTATTTACAACGCCCGATTTAGAACCTGATGACCTGGCGGATCGTGTCGCCCGCATCCAGGGTGTCGAAGGCCTGGTTGATATCGTCAAGGGCGATATGAGCGCTGATCAGCTTGTCGACCGGCAGCAATCCGCGCTGGTACATGGAGATATAACGCGGGATGTCACGCGACGGAATGCACGAGCCCATATAGCTGCCTTTGATGGTCCGTTCTTCCGCCACCATATTGACATGCGACAGGGAAAACTTGTGGTCGGGATGACTGAGCCCGGAGGAAACCGAGGTGCCGCCGCGCCGGGTGATCCGGTAGGTGACATCCATGGCGTCAACGGAGCCTGCCGCCTCGAAGGCATATTCAACGCCTCCATCGGTTGCTTCCCTGGCCGCCTCGACACAGTCGGGGTCTTTGGCATTGAAGGTATGGGTGGCGCCCAGGTCGCGGGCCAGGGCCAGTTTCGAATCAAGTGTATCAATGGCGATGATCTTTTCCGCACCCAGCATTTTCGCCGCCAGAATAGCATTCAGGCCAACCCCGCCCAGGCCGACAACGCCGACCGTTGAGCCGAAAGGCACCTGGGCGGTATTGAGAACCGCACCGACACCGGTCATCACCGCACAACTGAACAGACAGGCCTCTTCCATGGACAGGCTGTCTTCGATTTTGATCAGCGAGCGCTCGGAGGCCACCGCGTGTTCGGCAAAGCACGATACCCCGGCCTGATGGCCAAGCGGTTTGCCGTTGAGGGAAAGCCGTGTTTCGCCGCTTAGCAGGCGGCCCGCCGCATTGGCCGCATGGCCGGGCGCGCAACTGGACGGGCGACCCGACATACACGGGCCGCAGGCACCGCAGGACGGCAAAAAGGCAAAAACAATGCGGTCACCGGATTTGAAATTTTTCACACCCGCACCCACTTCCTGAACGACGCCCGAGGCCTCGTGGCCCAGTACCAGAGGAACAATGCGTTCGCGCGAGCCATTGACCACCGACAGATCGGAGTGGCAAACCCCTGCCGCCTTGATTTCCACCAGAACCTCGCCCTCGCCCGGTGGCGCCAGATCCACTTCGGTGACAACCACGGGTTTCGACTGTGCGTAGGGTTTGGGGCGCTTGTTTTCAACAAGCACGGCGGCGCGGGTTTTCATGGTCTAATCCTTTTCTGAACCGGAACAAAGTCAATAGCGAGGACTCGTTCAATCCCTGTATTTTAACCGGACCGGCAGATTACGCATAGCGGCTGATTTGCGCAAGACCATGCGGGCCCCGTCGAGCCAGATAGTTAGGTATTGACCTAACTATCTGGTTCTCTATTCTTGGGTCTATGGTTAATGAAACCCAGTCCATTGAAAGTACCTTCAGTGCACTCTCTGATCCAACGCGACGAGCGGTGATTCAAACGCTAAGCAATGGGCCTGCAACAGTCTCTCAACTGGCCAGTCCCTTCGCCATGGCGCTGCCATCGTTTACTCAGCATCTCGGCGTTCTGGAAAGCGCCGGCCTTATCATATCGAGAAGGGAGGGGCGAAAGCGTATCTGTTCGTTAAATCCGAAGGCCCTGCAGGATGCGGGGGATTGGCTGACTTTATATCGGCGTCAATGGGAAGAACGTTTTGACCGTCTTGATTCGCACCTGGCAAAAGTAAAAATGGAGGAGTCGAATGCGTGAGCAGACCAAAATCAGCGTCTCGGAATGGGCGTCATGGCCGCTGGAAAGGGAAATCGTGATAGCCCGTGTTGTCGATGCGGACCGCGACACGGCTTTTCGCGCATGGACCGATCCATCGCAGATCGTGCAGTGGTTCGGACCCGATGGGTTTCGCATCGAAACACAGGAGATCGACATCCGCGAAGGCGGCGTGTGGCGATTTGAGATGGTTGCGCCGGACGGCACTCGTTACTCCAATCGCATGGCGTTTCTGCGAATTGAGGAACCAGGATTGATCGAAGTTAATCACGGCACGGATGCCGATAACGACCCGGACTGCTTCCGGATGCTGGTCACCTTCGACGAACAGGATAATGGCAAAACGGTTGTCACCTTGCGTCAGATGCACCCGACTTCAGAACGGCGTACCACCTGTATTGGATTTGGCGCGGTTGAATACGGTGCTCAGACGTTGGACAAACTTGCAAATCACGTCGCCGATAAGTCCCGCGTTGCAAATGCGAAAAACTGACTGACAGAGATATCAATGAAAAGAGTAGTGGCTAGGGCTGCCTGATGATGCGCATAGGATGGAATCCACATGGCCGAGACAGCCAATAGCGGCCCGGTTAACTGTTGGCGCGAATAAAGGCGGCGATTTTGGGCTGGGTTTCATCGCGCCAGCGGCGGCCGTTGAAGACCCCGTAGTGGCCGACACCGGGCTGGATAAACTCAAGCTTTTTCGAGGCGCTCAGGTTCTTACACAGGCCATGGGCGGCGCCGGTTTGGCCGACCCCGCAGATATCGTCCTTTTCACCTTCAACGGTCATCAGTGCGGTTTTTGCGATGGCGCCCGGATCGACCTTCCTGCCGGCGTGGGTCATGGTTCCCTTGGCCAGCGCGTGATCGAGAAATACCGACTGCACGGTTTGCAGGAAAAATTCGGCGGGCAGATCCATAACCGATAAATATTCGTCGTAAAAGGCCCGGTGCTGGGTCTCTGAATCGCCGTCACCTTCGACCAGGTGATTATACAGATCCATATGGGCATCCATATGGCGGTCCAGATTCATGGTCATGAAACCGGATAACTGCACGAATCCGGGATAAACTTCGCGCATGACACCCATATGCGGGAACGGAACCCGGGTGATGACATTCTGTTTGAACCAGGAAATGTCGTGGGTCTGGGCATGGCTGTTGACGGCGGTCGGGTTGATCCGGGTGTCGATCGGGCCACCCATCAGGGTCATCGATTTCGGCTGACAGGGATCATCATTCTGGGCCATCACGGCGACGGCGGCGAGCACCGAGACGGAGGGCTGGCAGACGGCGATGACATGCACGTCCGGGCCCAGGAAGCGTATGAAATCGATGATCGTCTCGACGTGATCTTCCAGGTCAAACTTGCCGATCGACAGGGGCACCGAGCGGGCATCGCGCCAGTCGGTCACATAGACATCGTGGTCCGGCAGCATGGCCTTGACGGTGCCGCGCAGCAACGTCGCATAGTGGCCGGACAGGGGCGCCACCAGCAATACCTTGGGATCCGTAGCGGCCCGTTTCGCCGACTGGGTTTTCTGAAAGTTGATGAGGTCGCCAAAGGGCGTGCACAGCACCGTTTCGATATCGACGGGAACGGTTTTTCCCTGTCGTTCGGTTTCCGAGATTTCCCATTCGGGCTTGCCGTAACGCTTGGTTACCGTATTGAAAACATTACAGAAGGCGGAAACAGACTTGCCAAAGGGGGTATAGGCAACCGGATTATAGATGCTCGAATTGATATATTGCGCCATCTGACTGAGCGCCCGGTAGGGGGTCAGTGCGGCATGGGTCAATTCATAGGCTTGATAAAGCATTTATACAGATCCCCGATAAGGTTCATTCAACTTCGCAATTGCGATGTTGCAATGCAATACGATAGCATCTGCATGGCGTATGAAAAAGCGAAATCTATTTAAAGGGCCGCAAAACCGCCCCTGAATGGGATCCCGGGGTCAATGAAAGCACCGCAAATTGCCGGTGTTGCGCAAGCGAGCGATAGCGGTTTCTGCCTTTTGGTTGGACAGGGCGGTGCGAACTTGCTTGAAATAGATGGAAATACGAACCCGGCCGTCAGCGCCATGGCAATGTGGAGAAAAAAGAATGTTTGGCTTATTTGGCAAGAACGAAAAAGAGATCCAGGAACTGATTGATAACAAGCAGTTTGACGAGTTGTCGACAGAGATTATCGATGAGCTGGCAAAGGATTTGATCGTGACAACGGAAACAACCCTGTCCGGTTACACCGTCGACCGGCGGATCGAGGTGATAACCGCGGAATGCGTGTTTGGCATGAATATTTTCAAGGACTTTTTTGCCGGCATTCGTGATGTGTTCGGTGGTCGCTCAAAGGCCTCGCAGACCGTATTGCGCGATGCCCGCCACACCTGTCTGACCGAGCTCAGGCGCGAGGCGTTGATCGTCGGCGCCAATGCGATTATTGCCGTTGATCTGGACTACAGCGAAATTTCCGGCGACGGCAAGTCCATGCTGTTTCTGGTGACCACAGGGACCGCCTGTCAGGTAACTAAAAACTAGGATCAGATGTCATGGCTGACAATATGAAAACGGCAGTAACTGATATTGTCCCGGACCTGGGCCATGCGGTGGACCAGCAGGTGGAGACGGTATCGCGCTGGGTCGATACGCTGATCGAATTTGCCGTCACCTATGGCTTTCAGATTTTTGGCGCTTTGGTCTTTCTGGTTATCGGACTGAAGGTTGCGGCTTGGGCCGGTGGCCGGATTGCCAAAAGCCTGGGGGCCAAGGACATCGATCAGACCCTGGCCCGCTTTCTGGGCAACATGGTCAAGATCATCATGGTGGCTCTCCTGGTCATCATCACCCTTGGTAATTTCGGTATTTCCATTGCCCCGCTGATCGCCCTTGCCGGTGCCTCGGCGTTTGGCGCAACTCTGGCCATCCAGGGGCCGCTGTCCAATTATGGGGCCGGCCTGTCGATTATCCTGTCGCGGATATTTGTCATCGGAAACACGATCACCATCAACCGGGATGTGACCGGTGTGGTCGAGAATATCACGCTGGCCAATACCATTTTGCTCGGCGAAGACGGCGAGCGGATCACCATCCCCAACAAGGAAATCGTTGGTCGTGTGCTGGTCAATTCCCACGAAAATCGGGTCGTTCAGTCGCGCCTGTGCATCTCCGAATCAGAAGACTGGGAATTGGCGCTCGACGTCCTGCGCACCGCCCTGGCGGACGTCGATGATCTGAAGGATGCGCCGAAGCCACAGGTTGGGGTCCACGACTTCACCTTTGGCGGGGTCATTATCGGATTGCGGTTCTGGGTGCCGTCGAAACGCTACTATCATGTCCGTTACCGGGCCAATGAAGCGGCCCTGAAGGCCCTCAAGGAGGCCGGTATCCGGCTGCATTCAGCCAGTCATCTTGCCGTCGCCGCGCCTCGTTTGTCGGCCGATGAAGCCGAGGACGATAGCGGCGCTGATTAATCTGCTGACGGCCTCAATGACGCCCCCAGGGGAAGCTGTCCGGGCTGGCCAGGCGCCCGCCGGCCTGGCCCAGGCTTTCGGCAATGCGCAGCCCCTCGTTCCATTTTGCCATGCGTTCCGAGCGCGCAAAGGAGCCGACTTTCAGTTGTTTGGCACCCCAGCCGATCGCCAGATGAACGATGGTCACGTCTTCGGTTTCGCCGGAACGGGCCGAGACAATGGACTGCCAGCCGGCCTTGCGCGCCGCCTCCAGGGCGGCTTTGGTTTCGCTCAGGGTGCCCGCCTGATTGGGCTTGATCAGCGCCGTGTTGCAGGCCCCCATGGCCGCAACTTCCGCAATGCGCGCTGCCGATGTGCAGATGAAATCATCGGCAATCACCTCGACCGAAGGACCGGCGGCGCGGGTAAAGGCGGCCATGGCGTCGGCGTCGTCCTCACCCAGTGGGTCCTCGATGGCGACAATGGGATAGCGCGCCAGCCAGCCCAGCAGCATTTCCGAGAGGCCATCGGAATCGACCGTTCTGGCGTCCGTTGACAGCTGGTAGCGTCCGTCTTTGCCAAAATCCGTGGCCGCAATGTCGAGCGAAATGGCGACCTCCTGACCCGGCGTGAAACCGGCCCCTTCAATGGCCCGGACCAGATAATCGAGGGCCTGTTCGTTGGAACTGAAGGCCGGCCAATAGCCGCCTTCGTCAGCGACGCCCTGATAAAGACCGGCATCCATCATCAACCGGCCGGCGCTGCGGTAGACATCTGCGGTCCATTCCAGGGACTGTTCGTAGGTCGCGGCGCCAATGGCGATGACCATGAAATCCTGGACGTCGACCCGCCGTCCGGCATGGGCACCACCGCCGAAAATCTGGATTTCCGGCAGCGGCAGAAAGTGATCCCGGTCTTTTCCGAGGTATTGCCAGAGCGGCATCCGGGCTGCCGCGGCGGCGGCGTGGGCGATCGCCATGGACGTGGCGATCAGGGCATTGCCGCCAAGCCGGCTCTTGTCTGGCGTGCCGTCCAGCTCAATCAGGATCCGGTCGGCCGCTTCCTGGTTGTTGGCGTCGGCGCCCTGCAGGGCCGTGGAAATCTCGCCATTGACCGCAGCCACACCCTGCATGACGCCGTAGCCGCCCTGGGCGCTGCCGCCGTCGCGCTTGTCAACGGCCTCGCCGCTTCCTGTCGACGCGCCGGCGGGGGCAATGGCCCGGCCGCTGGCACCGCCGGACAGATGAACTTCGGCCTCGATGGTCGGGCGTCCGCGCGAATCCCATACCCGGCGGCCGATGACGTTGCTGATCAGTGTACTCATTGCGATAACTCCTTGGCCCAGGCGGCCGCCACATCGGCGAGCTGCCCCGGCGGGTTGATCAGAAGCGGCCGCGCAACGCGGCGGATTTTCTCGCGGTCGGCTTCCTGGGTGATGTATTCGACCGGCGATTTGCCATCGATCCGGGCCAGAAACAGACCGGCCAGAAGACGCGCAGCACGGGCTTCCGTCTGCGCTGCGGCTTCCCAGTCAACTTCGTTCAGGTAGCTTGTTGCCATGGCCTCAAAACAGCGGAGGAAATCACCCGTGGCCGGCGGGTTCCACAGGCATTTCAGGAGAAAATGGTTAAGGCAGAAAGCAATATCGAAGGCCGGGTCGCCGATGCAGGCGCATTCCGCGTCCAGGAAAACCGGCCCGTCAGGACCAAGCAGGATATTCTTCGGGCTGACATCGCCGTGAATCAGGGTCAGGCGGGTTTCTGCCGTTTTCTGACTGAGCGCGAACAATTGCTGTTTCAGGTCCGGATGCCTGGCGGCTGTTGCCTCCAGATAGGGCTCCAGCCGGATGGCCTGAAAGATGTCGGAACGGGGGAACTGCGCAGCGATGGCTGTATTGCCGGCGGACCTGGAATGAATGCGCCCGAGCCTGTTTCCGGCCTGTTGCGCCTGGGCGATATCGGCACGGCCGTCGCGCAGCTCGTTCTTCCAGAGCCTGTGGAACCGGGGGTTGAGATACTCCATGGCCAGCAGCATGGCCTTGTCATCGTGGCCGAGAATGCGCGGCGCTGAGCCCGGAACCTGGCGGTTGGCGATTTGATACCAGGCGACCTCGAAGCGGTTGCGCTCGACCGGTGCAAACCAGTCGGCCTCGACCTTGAGTTTGGCGAGCGCGCGTTTGACGCAATAGGTCCGGCCGTCGGCAATAACTTTCCAGATATCCGAGGATACGCCGCCAGCCAGCCGTTCGAACACTGCACCGGCCTCGTCATCGAGCAGCCCTAGTGATTTGAGGCTCTGGCGCATGGCCTGATCAGGACGGGGTTGATCCGCCATTGGCTCAGCCATCGGCATGACGCTTGAGGATTTTAATGGTGGTGAAGGTCATGACCGTGACGTCGTCCTGATTGACCACGGTATGGCCCAGTTTCAAAACTCCCCGGTCTGGTTTCGATGAAGACGGTTTGACCTCGAGCACCTCGACGATATTGCGCAACGCATCATCCGGGCGTACCGGTGCCGGCCAGCGCGCCTCGTCAACGCCGAGCCCGATGATGTTTGATTTGGCAATCAGGCCGAGATCATAAAACAGGCGAAAGGCCAGCGCCTGGGTCTGAAAACCGCTGGCGATAATGCCGCCGAAGGCCCCTTTCAGGGCCGCCTGCTTGTCAATATGAAAAGGCTGCGGGTCCCAGGTCAGGGCAAAATCCATGATCTGCGCCTCGGTCAGGCTGGCCGAACGGCTCTCGAATCGGTCGCCGACCTTGAAATCATCGAGATAGCGGGTGTGCATGGTTTTAGTCCTCTGGTTCAGATTTTTGCAGCTGCCTGAGCAGGGTGTCGACAAAGGCCTGTGGCCGTTCATACATCACCCAGTGACCGGCGCCTTTGATGATATCAAAGGCCGCACCGGGCTGGTGCCGGCGAAAGATTTCAGCGCGTTTTTTAATGGCTTCGCGCCCACCACCGGTGGAGTCCAGCTCGCCCCAGATGCCGCCGATTTTTGCCTTGATGTCGGGAAGGGCCTGCAACAAGCCGTCCGACATCGACAGGCGCCGGCTTCTTACCCGGCCGCGCGACACATTGTGGCGTTGAATATGCAGGCTCAGGGCATCAATGGTTTCCGCCTCTGCAAACATCAGCAACCCCAGGTTTTTGCGGTGTACGGCCTCAATTTCCCTGTCCGACATGTCGGCGCCCGGCAGTTCGATGCCGTCGACAATATGGTGCAGGGAGCCGAAACCGCTGGCACCGACAGCAATAAAATTCAGGCATTGCTCGGTAAATGTTGCCGCCACCAGACTGCCCAGCAGGCCGCCAAAGGAAAACCCGACCAGATGAAAGGGCTGGCGCTCATCAAGCAGCTGATCCAGCCCCTGGACCAGAATATCGGCCAGTTTCTCCGGGGTATGGGGTAGGGCGACGTCGTCGGAGGCGCCGAGGCCGGGCAGATCAGCGCAGATCACCGGCGCTTCGGCCCGCAGGGCGGGGATCACCCTGAACCAGTGGGTCCAGGAGCCAAAGCCACCGTGCAACAGAACGATAGGTGGACGCTCCGCATGTGGCGATGACCATTTATGCCAGCATAGTGAACTCCCGCCGAAATCGGTTTCAATCCGTTCCGCCTGGTTTTCCAGTTCAGCAATCTGGGCTGTGGGGTCTGCTGTGTTCATGTTCATGCATTGAGTTTGCGGATGATTCCGGTTGTGTCAAACACAACCCCGTCCGAAACCCGGACGGGGTTGGGCAACGGCTATCAAATCGGCGACTTATCCATCAAAGAACGGCTTGTGTGCCATCAGTCGGTGGGGTGTGGACCATCCATCGGATACTCAAAATCGCCATGCATCTGTCTGCGGTTCATAGTCTTCTCCTATGTCAATGCGCGTTCTGCGCTGTACATACACCAGCAATTACCGGGCCAGTTTCTGGCGGTATCCAATTATTTGCCCCAGGCACCGTCCGGCTGATAAAAAATATCTGCACCCGGGGAATAATCAGCGCTTAATGGTGTTAATAGATATGAGGGTAGTTTTTTACCTGTAAACAAATGGGAGATGATTATGAAAAACCTGATTGCGGCCTTGGCCCTGATAACCGTCGCCGGACTGACACTGCCGGCCCAGGCTGGCCAGTGCCCGGGCGATATGAAAAAAATTGACGCCGCCATGTCGAGCGCCAGTCTGTCGCCGGAGCAAATGGCGATGGTTAAGGAATTGCGTCAAAAAGGCGAGGAACTTCATAAATCGGGCGGCCATAAGGCGTCCGTTGAGACCCTGGCCAAGGCAAAAAAGATGCTTGGTATCATGTAAGATACCGGAGCTGGCCTGCGCCACGTGCGGGCCAGCTCTTTCTGCTATCGCTCTTTGATGTCGCCGGACAGGATTGTATGGATTTTAATGGTTGAGCAAATCAGTCTGATCACCGAACAGATCCCGCATCTGCGCCGCTATGCGGCCGCCCTGTTGGCGGACCGGGACAATGCCGACGATCTTGTTCAGGAGTGTCTGGCACGGGCCATCAGCCGCCACCATCTGTGGAAGCCGACAGGTACGGTAAGAACCTGGCTGTTCACCATCCTGCACAATCTCCATGTCAATCAGATCAGAGATCAAAAGCGTAAACCTGAATTTCTGTCAGACCCTGTGGGTTACGAGCAGCACGGCGAGTTGCCGCGCCAGGAAAACCGACTGGAGGTACGCGATTTACAGCGCGCCCTGCAGAAACTCCCCGACGACCAGCGGGCGGTCCTGTTGCTGGTCGGGCTTGAGGGGCACAGCTATGCGGAAGTGGCGCTTATAGTCGATGCCCCCATTGGCACCGTTATGTCGCGTCTGGCCCGGGCACGGGACGGGCTTAGGAAAATAATGGCTTCGCAATCCGCAACAGACTTAAAAGTGGTGAAATGACGCATATATCCAGCATCACAGAAAATGACATTCATGCCTATGTGGATGGCGTGCTCGACAAGGAGCGATGTGCTGCCGTTGCATCCTGGTTGGAAGCCCACCCCGATGCGGCGGAACGGGTGCAGGCCTACAAGGACCAGAAGGCCCTGATCCGGGACGCCTTTGATGCTGTCTTTGATGAGCCGGTACCCATCGAGTTGACAAATGAAGTCCTGAAATCACGCGGGTTTCGGGTTGCCATCCCCTGGCCGAGAATAGCTGCCGGGCTGGTGCTGTTGATGCTGGGCGGGATTTCCGGCTGGTCGGTACGCGACCAGTGGCCGGAAAGAGCCACCATGCCTGCACCGATCGCTGGCAATGCACTGAGTGCCCATGCGGTCTATGTGTCGGAAGTCCGCCATCCGGTAGAGGTCGGTGTCGATCAGGAAAAGCATCTGGTCGCCTGGTTGTCGAAACGATTGGGAAAACCGCTTCGGGCACCGGGGCTTGCCGCGTCCGGCTATGGCCTGGTGGGCGGCAGACTGCTTCCGGATAATGGCCAGCCGGCAGCCCAGTTTATGTATGAAGACGTCGACGGAAACCGGATCACTGTCTATGTCCGGCGCAGTCTGGAAGCCAGGGAGACGGCGTTTAAATTTACCTCACAGGAAAACGCATCGGCATTCTACTGGGTCGATAGTGGCTTCTCCTATGCCCTGGCCGGTAAACTAAGCCGCGAGGAACTGCTCAGCATCGCCGAACAGGTATATAAGGATCTGAACCAGAATTAACGACTGCATTCATGCGAATTTTCATGCCCGTCGGCGCGGGCTCTGGGCAAACAGGTTTGCCTTTGCCCAGGCAAGCGCCAACCACACCCCTTAATATCAGTGACCGCGCTAGGCGGCGTAGTATCCGCTCTCCCGCCACGCCGAGGTGCCTTTGCAGTTATTGCAAACCCGCTCACCCAGATGCTGCGATGTGAAATCCTTTGAACACATCAGGCATTTACGCTTTTTTATGACCGGTGGACGTTCCGGTTCCGGTTTACTGGTTGTAGATTTTTCGGAAGACATTCAGGCATTTCCCCCCAATTCGATATGCAATGGTCATCCGGCGCTTTTAATTATTCGCCCGGACGAAAGATTTTATAGCGAACGGACCAGTTACTTGCAAGAAAAATTACAAATAGTAACAAATATAAGTGTGTTATTACAATGAGTTAGTTAAAATAATTCTTGAATGACGCTTTTTAATGGATTTTTGTCATAAAACTGTATGCAGTAAGGGCGGGTTGTACCCCGGTTAACCGGGACTAGGATTAAAACCTTAAATATAGTATGCACACATACAAACTGGTTTAGTCTGTGGCCTGAATGTGACAAGAATTGCCGAAGACGAAGGATAGGATTGTCAAATGCGAATGAGTATTGTCAAACAAATTGGTATCGGAAATGTCGGCCAGGTGCTGGGGATATTGGCCCTGCTGTTCGCCTTTTGGTGGGCGAACGGCAGCCTTAACGAAATTCACCGACAGGTGGAGGACAGTGGTCATCGCACGTCAGCAAGAATCGATGAGATGTCCGAGGCCTTTAAGGACACCCTGGCGACACTTGTCGCCGAGGCGGAAAAGACCGGCAAGTCAGAAATAATCACCGCGGCGCACCAGGATGCCCTGAATCGCATTGCGGCCGATAATAAACAGTTTCATGTCGATCAGGTTAACAACACAAACACCGTCGGTGATTTGGTCGATGCCGCGTTGGAACTGGCCATATGGACCATGGTTGCACGGGTGCTTTGGCAATTGCTGGTGCTCGGTTATTTTATGGCGGTCGCCCAGTTTAGTTTAAAACGCCCGCTGGATCAGATTATTGTTGCCGCCGGGCGCCTGGGCGATGGCGAACTGGACGTCGAGATACCCAATACCAAGCGCGGCGATGAGATCGGCAAAATGGCCCTGGCTTTGGAAGAGTGGAAGCAAAATGCCATTGAGCGGAAAATATTGCGTGACCAGCAGGATGCGCAGGAACGTCAGGCTGAGAAAACCCGCAAGCGCGAATCATTTGCCATGGCGGAAGACCTCAAAGGTGTCACTAACCGGGCCATCAACCAGGTCAAACAGGCGGCGGCGCTGATGCAGACCACGGCGAATAACATGCGCGACGGTGCTGAACGCGGGAACGCCCAGGCGGCGCAGGCCGCCGAAGCCGCCGGAGCCGCCTATGAAGACGTGCGATTGACAACAGATTCGTTGGCGGAAATGGCAACAGCGATCAATGAAATCACCAACCAGGTTACGGATAACAGCCGCGTTGCCGGTGAAGCCGTTGGTCATGCGGCACGCGCCGGCCAACTGATTCAGGAACTCGATACAACAACCAGGGAAATTGGTGAGGCCGGACAGATTATCCGTGACATTGCCGAACAGACCAATCTGCTGGCATTGAACGCAACCATTGAAGCCGCCCGCGCCGGTGATGCAGGCAAGGGGTTTGCGGTTGTTGCCAGTGAGGTGAAAAACCTGTCTCAGCAGACCTCGTCGGCTACCGAGACCATTGGCGGGCAGGTGGATGCCATACAGCGGGCAACTCATGCGACGGTCGATATTCTGAAAACCATTTCAGAGACCATTGGTCGCATCGATAAATCGGCATCCGATGTGGCCAAATTGATGGAGCAACAGGCGAAATCAACGGGCATAATTTCGGACCGCATGAGTCAGGCGGCTGAAGAAGTTCAACAGGTTGTCAACGGCATTGAGGTGGTAACCAAGGAATCCGAGACCACCCGGACCCTGGCCGATAGTGTCAATACGACATCAGGCGAATTGAACGAGCAGGTTGACCGCTTCGGGCGCGATGTCGAGCGCGGAATTGATGAAACATCAGGTCAGCAACGCAAGCATAAACGCCATGAAATTGAAATGACGGCGTCGGTTCTGATTGAGGGTGAAACAGAACGTGGCTGTGCCGTTCACAACCTGTCGCTCAGCGGCGCATCCTTTGACCTGCACGGTGTGGAGACACACGAAGGGCAGGCGGTGTCGGTAAATATCGAGGGCCTGGGCAAGATAAACGGGACCACGGCGCGGGTCAGTGAAGACGGCGATATCCCCGTTCGTTTTGTCGATGTATCCCCGGAGCACGAGATAGGGCTGCAAAAGCTGATTGAGGAAGCGCAGTATATGAGCGCAGCCTAAGTTTCGCTTGCCACCGACGTACTGGCGCTCCGTTAACTTGTCAGGGCTTGGCGGAGCGTGGTGCCAGCGGTGTTGCCAGTTCGTCTTTGAAGAATTCCGCCAGTTTTCTGAATTCAGCCGTGCGCGCCGATGTTTTGCGCCATACCAGCCCGATCTGGCGTGATGCCTGTTTGCCTTCCATGGGGCGGACCTGGACACCGGTTGATTTGGCCAGGCCGGTATCGACCGCCATCTTGGGCAGCAGTGTCAGGCCGAGGCCATTGTCGACCATCTGGACTAGGGTAAACAGGCTGGGTGCCTGAAAATCATTGCCCGAATCGAGGACCGACAGCCCGGCGGCTTTCAGGGTCTGGTCACGCAGACAATGCCCTTCCTCAAGCAGCATCAGGTGTTGATCCTTCAAATCCTGAATACTGACCTGTTCCTTCAGCCCGCAGGCGTGGCCTTTGGGGAAGGCGACCCAGAACGGATCTTCGGCAAAAATGTGGAAATCGAAATCCTTGATCGGGTAGGGGAAGGCGATCAGCAACAGGTCCAGTTCACCGTCTGCCAGTTGCCGGAGCAGGGAGGCCGACAGCGCTTCGCGCAGATAAAGCTTCAGCTCCGGATAGGCCCTGCGCACGGCAGGCAGGACACGCGGCAACAGGAAGGGTGCAATGGACGGGATAACACCCAGCCGCAGGGGCCCGATCAACGGTGCCCGGGCAGCGGTGACCACATCGCAGATATCTTCGATATCGGTTACCACATGGCGGGCGCGGGCCACGATCTCATTGCCAAGCGGCGACATCATGACTTTTCGTTTGGTGCGTTCAACCAGTTGATGACCGAGCGTGCGTTCCAGTTCCCTGATGCTGGTGCTCAGGCTTGACTGGGTGATGAAGCAGGCCTCGGCCGCCCGGCCGAAATGGCCGTGATCACTCAAGGCGATCAGGTGGCGCAACTGGGTCACGGTGGGAAGCGGTTTGAAGATTGCCATGGGAAGCTCTAGTAATTGATTTAGTCCATATATATAGCGAATTTAACTCATTTTACAAATAAATAATAGTTGCGTAAAAAGGCTTCAGACAACAAACCCGCTTTTTTTAACTGAGGAATTTTAAAATGACACATGTACCTGCAGCAACTTTTATGACCCGTGTACGTAACGACGCGATCGCTGGCGACAATCCTTTTGAATGGAAGGAATTGACCACCGATGATGTTTTCAAGAACAAACGCGTCGTCCTGTTCAGCCTGCCCGGCGCCTTCACACCGACCTGTTCGACCAGCCATCTGCCGCGCTATGAAGAGCTGTTTGCCGAGTTCCAGGCTTTGGGCGTTGATGCGGTGGTTTGCCTGTCGGTGAACGATGCCTTCGTGATGTATCAGTGGGGCCTGAGCCAGAAAGCTAAAAACGTGTTCCTGCTGCCCGACGGCAATGGCG
>JABMNT010000027.1 GCA_013203595.1 Rhodospirillales bacterium | reverse complement strand
GTCAAAGACCGCGCCATCGCCTTTCCCCGCGGCAAGGTGCTTGGCGGTTCCAGCGCCATCAACGGCTCGCTGTTTGTGCGCGGGCAGAAACAGGATTATGAGACCTGGGGGCAAATGGGCAATCGCGGCTGGTCCTATGACGACGTGCTTCCCTATTTCAGGAAAATGGAAGATCGCCAGGCTGGCGACACCACCTTTCGCGGCCAGGGTGGACCGCTGCATATTTCGGATATTCACGAAAAGCATCCCCTGTGCGAGGCCTTTATGGACGGGGCTGTCAGCCTGGGCATCCCCCGCAACCCCGATTACAACGGCGCCGTCCAGGAAGGCGTTGCCTATTACCAGCGGACCATTCGCAACGGCCGGCGCTGGAGTGCCGCCCACGCCTATCTGCGCCCGGCCATGAAGCGCGACAACCTGCATGTGATATCCCGCGCCGACGTTTCGGCCATTACCTTCGACGGCAAGCGGGCGAGCGGTGTCACCTTTCGGGCGGGCGGAAATCCGTACCATGCCAAACCGGGCCGGGAAATCATTCTCTGCGCCGGCGCCATCGGCTCGCCGCATCTGTTGCAGCTTTCAGGGGTTGGTGATCCTGGCCATCTGAAATCCATCGGCATCGAAGTGAGCCATGCCCTGCCCGGCGTCGGCGAAGGCCTGCAGGATCATTATGCGGTTCGTGTTGCCGCCCGGGTGAAGGGCATCAGCACCCTCAACGCCCGCGCCCGCGGGCTCCGCCTCGGGCTCGAGATCATGCGCTGGTTTGCCACCGGCAAGGGGCTGCTGGCCTTCAGCCCGGCCCATGTGGCCACCTTCATGCGCTCGCGACCGAGCCTGGAGGTCCCCGACCTGCAGTTTGTCTTCACCCCCGCCAGTTACACGGCGGGAATGATCGGCCAGCTTGAGCGCCAGCCCGGCATGACAACCGGGGTCTGGCAATTGCGCCCCGACAGCAAGGGCTTCGTGCGCGCCCGCACCGCGTCAGTCCGGGACGCCCCAGATATCCAGCCCCATTACCTGAAGGAAAAAACCGATCAGACGGCGATGATCGAGGGCTTGAAGTGGTGCCGAAAACTGCTCTCAACCGAACCGCTCAACCCGTACCGGGATTACGAATCCCTGCCCGGCGCCAACGTTGTCTCCGATGATGAAATTCTCGACTACATCAGAGGCAATGGCGCCACCGTCTACCATGCGGTCAGCAGTTGCCGCATGGGTACGGACCCCCAGGCGGTAGTCGACGACCGGCTGCGGGTCCACGGGCTCTCGGGCTTGCGGATTATCGACGCCTCGGTGATGCCGACCATGCCGTCCGGCAATACCAATGCGGCAACCCTGATGGTTGCCGAAAAAGGCGCTGATCTTGTGCTGGCCGATTACCGATAGAAGAAAGGGGAGCCACCGGTGCGCATACTGGATATCCGGGAAAAATCCGTAAAGCTTGAGGTCAAGATCCGCAACGCGGCGTTTTCCTTTGATGACATGACCACCTCCATCGTCGCCCTGATCACCGACCAGATCAGGGACGGCGCGCCGGTCATCGGCTATGCCTTCAATTCGACCGGCCGCTATGCCTGCGGCGCGCAGATGCGCAATCGCCTGATCCCCCGCATATTGCGCCAGCCCCCCGACAGCCTGCTCAATGCCGCGCACAGCAATTTCGACCCAGCGGCCCTGCTCAAGGCCTGCCTGTTCGGCGAAAAACCGGGCGGCGACATGGAACGCTCGGTCGCCATCGGCACTATTGAGGTCGCACTGTGGGATGCCATGGCGAAAATCGCTGGCCTGCCCCTGCACCGGCTCATCGCCCGGCACTATGGTGACGGCACCACGCCGGCGCGTATGTTCTGCTATGTGGGCGGCGGCTGGTACGCACCCGACGAGACCGCCGACAGCCTGAAGGACGAGATGCGCGGCTATCTGGATCAGGGCTATACCCTGGTCAAGGCCAAGGTCGGTGGCCTGCCGATTGATGATGATATCCGCCGCATCGAGACCATCCTGTCGGTACTGGATGGCGGTCACCAGCTGGCGGTCGACGCCAATTGCGGACTCACACCGGCGCGCGCCCTGGCCTATGCCGAGCGCCTTGCGCCCTATAACCTGCGCTGGTTCGAGGAACCGGTGCATCCCATCGATTTCGAGGCCACCGCCGCCTTTGTAAGCGCCTATGGCCATCCGGTGGCGACCGGCGAAAACCTGTTCTCGACCGAGGACTTCCAGAACCTGCTGCGCTACAGCGGCTTTCGCCCGGGCCTTGATCTGATCAACATCGACGTCCCGCAGAGCTACGGCATCGGCACCTGTGCGCGCACCATCAGTATGCTCGAAGACCATGGCTGGCAGGCCGCCTCGCTGATCCCGCACGGCGGCAACCAGATGTCGCTGGCCTGTGCTTTGGGCTTTGGCATGGGGATGTGCGAATCCTACCCGGACGTGTTCGGGGTATTTTCCGGCTATGCCGACAGCGCCCGGGTCGAAGCCGGGTACCTGCCGGCGCCTGAGCTGCCGGGCATTGGTTTTGAAGGCCAGAACCAGCTTTACCGGCTGTTCAGCGAGCTGGGGGTTTAGGGCAGGTGCGAGGCGGGTACGGGGCGCACCCCGCGCCTGCCGGTCCTTTGTACGGATAGCGAATTATTTGCAGAAACCCGTCGGATCCTCTGAAAAAAGCGTGCAATCGGCGTAAAATATGACATCTAAAGGTCAGGCGGCGCAGCTGACAGGCGCGGCGGACGGGTGCCAGTCGGGACCAGACACGGAGCGTAGCTTTGCAATGAAGTATATCTACAGGACCTGTTATACCGGGGGCGTGTTTTTCGCCGGCTGGCTGTTCAACTTTTTCTTCGATATCCAGTTTGCCGCAGGCATGGTCGCCGGCTGGTTTTTGAAACAGGGCTACGATGATATTGCAGGCCTGATACAGGATTTGGTAAACTAGTGCTGTTCATGGCAGACACAGGAAAGACAGACCAGTGAGTGAACAAAAATCCATGCGCGACAACCCCCAGGCCGTTGCCAGCTACCTGATCACCCAGCATGGCAGCCGCAAGGCTGCCCTTGATGCGGCGGTTGCCGGCACCATGGAGGCCCAGACCAAAGGCGACCTCTACGCACTCAGCATCTGGCGCGACGTCAAACGGATTTTGCGGCAGATGGGGGAAACCGAAGAGGCGGGAGAATAACAGGGAAACAAATTGGGGATGATGGCGCCGCGCATATCACCAAAAACACAAACCACTATTTGCATCCAATTTTGGCGCGCGGCTCAGAAACATCCGGCCCGATCAGAACATCGATTCATAGCGGCTGTTGACAAGAATTTCGGCAACCACAGCACTGTTCGGCAACGACAAGGCATAGGCGATGGTTTCAGCAATGGTTTCCGGTTCCAGCTTGAACTCACCTGCTGGCGTTGCGGTTTGCTCGGTCATACGCGTATCAACCAGGCCCGGACAGATCGATGTGGCGCGAACGCCGTCATCCCAACCGGCCTGGCGGATGGCATGGGTCAGTGCCATGGATGCGAATTTGGAGGCTGAATAGCCCAGTATTTTGTGATTCCGCACACGCTTGCCGCCAAGGGAAGCCACGTTAATGACCCGACCCTGGCCGGAAACCCGTAAATGCGGAAGTGCTGCGCGGACCAGCCAGAGCGGGCCTTTGAAGTTGACCGCAAACATCAGATCGATTTCTTCTTCGGTTCCACTTTCAAGAGAGCCGCCCAGTTCAACCCCGGCATTGAGAACCAGCCCGTCAATCCGGCCAAACCGGGCCATGGTCGCGTCCACCCAGGCGGTTGAGGTGTCATGATTTTCCGCATCCCAATGGTGGGTCATCGGGGTTGGGCCATTTTCCAGTTGGGGAATGCGGTCCGGCTGGCGTGCACCCAGGCTCAACTGATAGCCCCGCGCCGCCAGGCATTTAGCGGCAGCAAGGCCAATCCCGCGGTTGGCACCGGATACCAGGATAACCCGTCCTTCAGATGGCAGCATCGTAAATTCCCCCTATCGGTTAATAAGCAGGCGTTGCGGCTGGGCCGTTTTGGTGTTCCCGCCTGTGTTCCAACTTTACCTGATGGCGCAGAAGGTACAATCCCTTACGCCCGCGTAAATCGCTCCCGGACATCTCAGGCCTGTGATGATTTGTCGTTTTTCTGATTATCAAGTTCCACAGCAATCACCACCTCGGGATTAGCCGCCGCCATAATGGCATCAACGCGGGCGGTGAAGGCATGAAACGCGGCTTCATTAACAGCCCCCGCATCGTCTTTATCGCCTTCATGAAATTGAGAAAACGCGGCTAATAGCTGGCTTTTGATCGCCAGACAGCGCGTCCTTTGTCGGAACGATGTAAACATCGAATAAAGGGCCAGCAGGATGGAGGCTGCCAGCCCCAGTCTGATGGCGTTGGTTGGATCAAAAGAATACTGAAGAAAGCTCATCTGATCCATGGGACCGGGGAACAAGACAAGCGCCAGCGTACAGATGACAACTACAACAAAGGCGGCAATGAGGTTGTTTTGCGCCAGTTTCGCATTTTGGGCATACCAGGACAGATAGCGCTGGTACTGCTTTTCCCGATAGGTGTTGATCTTTTGTTTCAGTTTTTTGTCACGGGATGTCATTGCTTGAGCCTGTGGATGTTTAAAAGGGAACTGGCGCCATCATCGCAAACCTGTCAGGGAACCCAACCTTTATTTAGACAATTTAGGGCACGGGCAGGACCGTGGCAAAAGCTGTCCGGTAGCAATATTCAGTGCGATTGTCGGCACATCGCCCTCGCTCCGGCCTTTATACGTCCTTCTATTGTGAATTAGCCCAATCAGCCAGGCAGGTTTCCTTGCCCTAAAACCGATTATTCAAAACGGCTCCCGACGCCGCCGCTACGCCGATAGCTGAGGTCCATGCGTATTAGCAACTCCGTTGAACACGACACCGATCGAACTTGCTATGAAAAAAGACGCTGGATAAACAGGGCGCACCTGAAATGGTTGCAGTTCAAATTAGCAGGCCCGTTTATGGACGCGAACGCCGCTAATTGCCCGGTCGATAAACCCGGCGATTATATCTCCGTCCATGGAAACCGCGGCAGGCATTAGCAGTGGACCTTTTGCAGGCGAATGATTTCACCCTTTTGCCCCTCTGTCCCCTGGGAGGAAACGGTCGTTTTCGATACGGCCTTAATCAGGTCATAGATTTTGGTTTTGATATCGCCGTCCGGAAGGGCATGAAGCAGACGGGCGACCCGAATTGCGCTGTCGGGTAAAACGCCCTGGTCCGCATCAGCAATGGCATCGGAAATATGACCCACATCCAACCCTTCATAAAAATAGGTGATCGGCAGGCCAAGGACGCGGGAGACCGTCCACAGACGGGACGAACTGACCCGGTTAACCCCATTTTCATATTTTTGCACCTGCTGAAAGCTGATCCCCAGTTTGCGGGCGAGATCATCCTGGGTCAGGTTTTCGACAAGGCGGGCCTGGCGCAGGCGGTTGCCAATTTCCGCGTCAAGGTGGGGGGTTATACGCATTTTGGTATCCTCCGCTTGTTTGGTTCATAAAAACAAATTAAGGATACATATATGTACATTTTTATGCCAACATACAAGATACATTAATGTATCTCAATGTAATTTATTTTTCAATTTTTCGCTAAAATCTTCCTCAAAAGCATCGGATATGCGTCTTCTATAGCCATATAAATCTGGTTTTATTGGATTTAGAGATTCATGAAGAATACGTTTAAGCGTGTCTTTGTGAGAGTTTGGCCAGTGTTTTGATGCTTCGAATAGTTTCATTAGTCCCCTGCCTTCTAGATCGCTTTGTTTGTTTTTCATACATTATATATACCTAAAGATGTATTTATCCGGTGCCAAGTAGGGGAATTCCTGAATCAGGAATTATCAGTCTATCACTTTGTATTTACAGTGTTATTTTCTTTCGGGAGAAACATTTTCATGTCTTTCAATGGCGGTTTGGTGTCTGTTAATTCGATCATTACCCGCACATAAATTCCGGGGCCGTCGACAGATCTGATTTCTGTACTGTCTTTTATCGGATCCCCGCCGGCCAAAAGCCGATCAAAGGATTTAGATGATTCTTGTTCAACGGCATTGAGGCCGCCGCGCCGCTTCAAGTTATCGGGGTGGGACAGGGTGAAAATATTGTCGCCTGGTTGTGGGCGATAAATATGGGCCGGCCAAGGCTCGAAAATCCGGGTGATAATGTTTCGGTGATTAAAATACAAATGGATATCCGGTTCGCGGTCGACCTGCTGTTCTGTTATTACATAGAATTTAAAGCGTTTCAGAGGTGGCGATGTTGGTGCCATATCAACGTGAACGCGGATTGGCACCGGATCATAATCCGGGCTATTGGCGATCATTGTTACATTAACAGGTGCGCCGCCCTGGGTTAATCGGTCATAGGTATTTTCGGTTTCACGGGTGGCGTCATGCTGACCACCGCGTTTCTCTATGTTGTCGGCATGGGCAATTTTGAAAGCGTTATCGCCAGTATGCAGGGGTATAATTCCCGCTGGTATGGGGTGTGTGTGCGGCGGTGACAAATTAGTCCACGGAAGCGGCGGATTTTCCGACGCAGGCGAAGTAAAACTTTGCCACCTGTAACCTTCGGTCTTTTTGAGGATGGAAGGTGGAAGGATGT
>JABMNT010000026.1 GCA_013203595.1 Rhodospirillales bacterium | reverse complement strand
TGAAAAGAGCACCGCTCATCTGGTCAGGTCCACGCATTTCTACCTCCGCAATCTGTAAAAACAGTGAATCACGAGATAGGCGTCAGTGCGAGGAGTTTTTCAGCATCCTGCTAGTGCAGTTCATGTTGATATGGAAACAGCTGAGATCGCCAAAGCGGCGCCGTCAGGCTGCCAATATCCGTTCTTGTAAATAATCCAGACAGACCGGCCATCCTGCACCGTGCGATGTGCGGGCCTGTTCGGAGGTGAACAGGTTGTGGGTCAGAGTCAGCTCCGTCCGGTTGGGGGATATCTCATTAAAATCGAGAACCACCAGCGAATCGATGGCGACCGGTGAGGTCCAGGTGAAGGCAATGCGGTTGTAGCGGTTGATTTCCGTGTAGGTACCAAAAATATGAACGTCGCTATTTGGCATATGCATGGTCAGGGAATAGGCGCCGCCAACGGCGAAGCTGTTGGTTACCGTGGATTTGCGAAAGCCGTCGCGGCCTCCATACAGCCAGTTCGACATAACTGCCGGCTGTGACCAGGCGTCGAACAGCATCCGTTTCGTGCATTTGAACTGGCGTTTTATGACCAGATCGTCAACGGTTTTACTCATCGATGTCCTCCCGGGTTTGACATGGTTTCGATATAGCCTTCCAGTTCATCCAGACGGCTGCCCCAAAAGCGCGCCTGCATGGCGATAAACCGGGCCACTTCGCGCCAGATATCAAAGTTCATATGGCAGTAGACAAAACGCCCGCGTTTGCTTTTGTGGATCAGCCGCGCTGATTCGAGAATTTTAATGTTCTTGGAAATGGCGCCCAGGGTCAAATCGAAATTGGCGGCGATTTCACCAACCGATCTGGGCCCCTCCGACAGGAACGTTAAAATCGACCTGCGTTTCGCATCGGCAAGCGCAGCGAAAATGGCGTCCAGATTTGAATCACTTTCCATAGATGGAAATTAACATACTAAATTTTCAACATAAAGAGTATTAAATATAACTATAACAAATAGTTAGTAAAAAATAATTAATATCATAAGTCAGCTATTAACTTTGTATAAAAAATTTATAGTCCGGATTGTAGAGATGATACCCACAAACAGACCAAGGAATTGACGATGCCAAATATTACCCACAAGATCTCAACCCCGGCCGCCGCTGAGGATTTTTTTGCCGCGGTATCGACCCTGAAAGGACTGCGCAGCTGGTGGACGACAGATGTTTCCGGCGATCCCGAACAGGGCGGAGTGCTGGCTTTCCGCTTTGGCGGTGGCGGCCCCGATATGAAAGTCGAAACCAGGGAAGCGGACCGGGTTGTCTGGCGCTGTATTGCCGGGCCCGATGAATGGCTGAACACTACGTTTG
Source organism: Rhodospirillales bacterium (assembly GCA_013203595.1). Classification (GTDB taxonomy): domain Bacteria; phylum Pseudomonadota; class Alphaproteobacteria; order Rhodospirillales; family Casp-alpha2; genus JABMNT01. The sequence continues at coordinate 25,453 of JABMNT010000026.1, read as the reverse complement.
AATTTCGTTTTGTCGCCGAAGACAAGGGGCTGACGGCCCTGTATTTCAGCCATGCCGGCTGGCAGGCGGAAACCCCGTTTCACTTCCATTGCTCCATGAAGTGGGCGAGTTTTCTGTTAAGCCTGAAGGAATATGTGGAGCTGGGAAGCGGTCGGCCGTTCCCTGATGACATTCAGATTGAAGGAGCGACGACCCGGCGCGCCGCCTAGTTTCTGACCAGAAAAGACCCCGGCAATTGGTATTGCCGGGGTCTTTCTTGTTGATCAACGGGTTGCTAGAAACCCCGGGCGCAGCGGCGCGGGTGGTTATCGCAGGCATCGGCCCGTTGCTGGCGGCGATCGTTGCGCTTCCAATGTTTCCGGTTGCGCTGTTTTTCGGCCGGCACGTAGACATGTTTGACAATCACTTTGTGCTTGTGGACGACCACATGGCGCGGCGGCTCATAGGTGCGGGCCGCATAGACGCGCTGGCGGCGTGGCGGCTCATAGGAGCGGCCGACATAGACGGTCTGGCGACGTGGTGGCGGGTTGTAAACCGTACGTGCCGGTTGCGCCCGATAGCGGGATTCACCCATTTCATTACCGATGGCGGCCCCCAACAGGGCGCCGACGGCGGTTGCAGCCAGTTGGCCGCGGCCTTTGCCAACGTTTGATCCGATATATCCACCGGCGGCACCGCCGATAAGGAGTCCCAAAACCCCATTGTCGCTGGCCTGGGCTTTCGACGAACCAACGCCGGTGATCAGCACTGTTGCGGCAATCATACTAAATAACAGGTTCCGTATTCTCACAATATCTTCCTTTCGCTCGGTTGCCGGAATCCTCCGGTTTTCTGCGCTTAACAAGGTTATGAAAGGATCAGGCGGTTTTTCAGGCGTCCTCAGAAATGGCGGGTGTCGGGCAGGCTGGCCATGACCCGGCGCACCGCGTCATCAATCATCGACGGCAATATGTCGCTGTCGGATGCCAGCATGCCAGCGGAAAAGGTTCCGGCACCGACGCCCAGAAAGCCGATCGGCAAGCCGCCGTCGGCGCGGCGGGCGGTGTGTCGGCCCCGCCATAGCACGGCACCATCGCTGGTGCGGGTCAGTGTCAGCTGTATGGTGACCGACTTGTCGGCCCAGACAATCGCGTACAGGTCTTCGACGCCGACCGTTCTGATTTCCAGTTGAGTATCACAGCGCAGGGCCCGGCCCAAACGCCTGCGGTCACCGGCATGGCCGGGATCAAAGGCCCGCTTGCGTGCGGCAAACTTAACATGGCGGGCGGTAAGCGCTTTATCAAAGCGGTTACTCGCATAGCGGCTTACCGCATCCTCAACCAGCTCTGCGGTTCTTCGATCCGGCGCTTTTTTGTGGTGTACGGGCAGGATCATGACGCAGCGCGGCGGTGTTTCGTAAAAGGCCGGGTCCAGGTGGAAATCGACGGTGCGGGAGAAGGCTGACGAATCGTCGGTCGCCTGGTCCATGGTGCGGTTGCTTGCATGATCAATATACTGAATATCGGCACAGGCCGACAGCAGGCCCAGCAGACCGGCAAGACAAACACGGGTCTGCGCGTTATTCGGCCAGGTCATCTGTTCTCACCCATCCGAAAAAATCAGTGCCGACGGCGACAAACCGCATTTGTCCGCTCCGGTCCCGGCGCAATACCCGAACCGGATCGTCGATATGAGCTGACATTTCCAGGCCATCCAATGCATCGGGTTTCGCATACAGGCCGAATGAAGACCTGCGCATGAGGCCGGGGGCACCGCCGATCGCAGCCAACGGGCCGGCTGCTGTCGGGCGAATGCCAAAAGGTGCCAGCGCGCCCGGGTCCAGGCCGCGATCGAAGAGATCAAGGGTCGGTGTGAAATCAGAGCCATTCCAGCGAAACTTGACCCGCAGGTGATGCAACAGGGCGGCCGGATCAAGGTGGTCAACGGGGGCTTCCTCAAGATGCGCAAAGATCAGCGCGTTGGTGCCGTGAATGATCGCGTCATTGGTTGATGGCAGAGTGAGCACGGCAATCCACGGCGCGTCGGCGGCGCGGGTGCGGCCGAGGCGCGCAGTACTGTTTCCAGGCAGCGGAGCGGTCAGCCCATAATGCCGTGTGCCCTGGGGCAGGGTGATGATATCGGTGTAGCAGGCGGGCGCCAGAATCAGGCTCGATGCGCGCGGGCGAATGGTATCGAAGCTGCGTGCGGCGCATATGGAGGTTTCCTGGTTATCGGCGAACCCGCTGAGCCAGACCAGTCGCCGGTCATCCGGTTCTGCGGCTTCTTCGAGAAACTGTTTGAGGCGGGCGGGAACCTCCGCCGGTGTTGCATCAACAAGAAAATGGACCTCGTCAAAACCGAACCGCTGGCGCAGCAGGGTCTGAATGCGGTCGCGCTGTTCCCACATATCGCGACTGCCTTCGTGGACCGAGATCAATGCGGTCAGGGCGGCGCCAGCCGGCAGGGAAACCGACAGCGACAGGGTGGCAACGATCAGGGTCAGGTATTTTGCAACTCGGTTCATGGCTAACTCCTCAAATTCTGCATCGGTTGGTTACGGCGCCAGACAAATCAACGGTGCCGTTTACCGCGACGCCATCAGAGCGAATATCACCGACTTCAACCCGCCAGTCTGAAATCCGGTAGCGCGCCTGGATCGTTCGGTTGGCGGTATAGCTGCTGCCAATCAGCTGATACAATCCAGCCAGCAGCAGGGCGTCGGTTTCCCGGGGAAACAGGCGCACGGCACGCCCGGCGCTGAGGCCATGGCGGGCGCGGATGGACTGGATCTGTGTCGCTTCCGATGGCGAGGCCCGGCCCTGGGACTGCCGCACAAAGCCGCTGAACTTATCGGTGTTGAGACGCAGGGTCTGGCCACCGCTGCCGGCGTTATCAAACAAGTCTCCCGCCGCATCCATCAGGGCCAGACGCATGCCATAGCATCGACTGAAAACCGCATAGAGCCGTGCCCGGGTGGCGGCGTCTGCCGGCCAGCTGATTTCAATGTTTGGCCCGCTGCCGATCTCCAGCAGCTTCAGCAGCGGCCGCCCCTGGGCCTTGGCCTGGGCCGAAGAGAGTCGCGCCGGTGATGGCGTCGTGTCACTTGCTGAAGTCTCAGGGGGTGAACTGTCGGGCACCGCTGCATCGGCTGTGCGGCCGGGCGCCGTCAGCGGCATCAGGGGGCTGACACGGCGAAGGGCATTGCTTGCTGGCACCGCAGCGGGCACCGCAACGGGCGCAGCAGCGGGCGCGGCAGTGGGCGCAGCAGTGGGCGCAGCAGTGGGGGGGGTAGCGGCGGTTGCAGCGGTGGTCGCAACGGGGGCTGCAACCAGCGGCGAAATGGTAAGGGGTTTTGCGGGGTCGGTGACCCGGTCGTTTGCCGGCAACGGCTGCACGGTTTTTTCGGCCGGGGCTTCCCGGGCAGGCGGCGGCGGCAGGGTGACGGATCCCATTTCCACCGGTTTTTGCAGGGCCGGGGGTTGCGCCTGCACAACGGGCTGACGGGCCACCGGGTCCGGCTTTACCGGCGCCCTGTCGGGCGGTGTCAGCAGGTGCCAGGCAAGGGCCGCTGATACGGCAATGGACAACAGGGTATAGCGCCGTTGCATGGCTCTAGCCGCCGACCTGTTCAAGGAACAGCATTTCCATCTCTTCAGCCAGGGCATCCAGTGACCGGCGGCGGTCAGCGCTCGACATCAGTGCGGCACCTTCCTCAAGGGCAAAAATTTGCCGCGGGCGGGGGCTGGGGTCGGTATCGAGAACCTCGGCCCGCCGGCGCAGGACCGCCGGGTCTCCGGTTTCCGGGGTGCCGTCATAAACCGGCTGTTTTGGTATCCGTTTGGCGACGGTGACCACGTCTTCAATGGGCGGCAATTCGTCTGATTTGGCCTCACTGGCAATGATCGGCCGGGCGACCGGTAATGGGGCGGGTGATTCGGATTTTTTCACCGGTGGCGGAGGTGCCGGCGGTGGGGCGGGTTGCTTCGGCTCATCAATAATATCGCGGGCATGCCCGGATGCGGGCTTTTCGGATTCGGGGCTGGCGGCCGCGAGGATTTGTAGCGGTTGCGTGCCGAGACTGGTGAGACGCGAGATGTCGATGTCGCCGCCCTTGTATAAATACAACAGAGCGGCACCGACGACGATGTTAAAAAAGAGAAAGCGCATGATTAGTCTCCTGTTAAGGGGCTGAGTGGGATGCGGGCGCGCTCCTCGGCGCGACTGTGCGCGACCATCAGGATCGCGCGCAGAACGGCCGAAACGGGCAGACCGACAACAGTGGTCATGAAGGCCATGCTGAAGTTTTCGGTCAGCGAGCGAATGATCCCCGATACCGTTTCCGGGTTCAGATCCTGGCCGGCCAGACCGCCAATGCCAAGGCTGATGCCCAACAGGGTATAGGTCAGTGCCAGGGTGGCGATGGCGCTGGCCGCCTGCAGGCCGGCCTCGAACCAGATGCGCACACCGGGTTCGGTGATAGACCGGCCCTGGACCCGGACAATGGCCAGGATCGCCATATAGACCAGGGCACAGAACAGGCTCACGAACAGACCGCCAAAAATTTTGTCGGACCAGGCAATGATATCTGCGATCCGCACTTCGGTCAGGGCAACGCCACCAGCCAGCCCAAGCACGGAGACGCCGAGCAGATAGCTGAGGGCCTTACTGCCATGACCGGTTATTGACAGAAGCGCGCCCATGCTAGCGTCTCCGCATCTGGGCGCTGAGCAGACCCTGTTTGTCGAGGCCGATCTGCGTCAGCCAATGGTCGGCGAGCGCGCGGTCCTTTTCGATCGCCGCATGAACCATGAATGTCAGATCGTAATTGGCAAAGGCGCGTTTGATGGCCGGTGTGTTGCGGCCGACCAGGCTTTTGTCGCGCAGCACAATCCGCTCCAGATCAATCAGGCGGCTTTTCGATACATTGACTTTCGAAAACCGTTCTTCCGCCGTCATGTCATTGGCGAGCAGGGTTTCGACCAGGATCGCCCGTTCGCGCTCCAGGTTTTCGACTGTGCCGGCAAAGGCGGGCGCGGCGATAACAGGTGTGCCAAGCACCATCGTCAGGGCAAGCGTTCTAAAAAGGGGTTTCATGTTCAAATTCCTTTTTTACTGAATGAATTGATTGAGGGCGGAGATAACGGTCGCCGGTCGCTGCTCCTGATCGAGGTCGGCTTCGTCTTCCTGACCGGCGATCTGTTCGGAAAAGGCGGCGGCATCAAGGGCGACCAGTTTTGCCATATAGCCGACAATTTCGCCTTCCTGGTTGATCAGGGCCAGTTCGGAGTCCGCATCGGCAACCAGACGGCGCAAATAGTCCGCCTTGTTTTCCGGGCCCGCATCAGCGGCCTGCCGGCTTGCCGGATGATTGTTGATGGCGGCCAGAAGGGCATTGGCGGCAGACAGGTTCTGGGCGTAGGCACTGGCATATTTAGATTCCGGCGAATCAAAGCTGGCGAAAATCTTCATGTTTACGGACTCCCGGGATTTTTCAAACCGCGCATGGGCGCTTTCCTGGGCGGCGATCAGTTCAATTTTTTCAGGCGTCCCGTTGCCGCCTTTCTGCAGGTGTTTCTGCAGAATATTTGCATAGACCTGTTTGCGTTTCTGCAGATGCTGGCTGCGCAGGTCCTGATGGCTTTTTACCAGATGCAGATAGGCCTGTTTTTCAGCCAGCAACTGGTGGCGCAACTCAATCTGCAACTCGCCTTCGGCCCGGTCGGCGGCGGCCCGCAGGTCTTCCAGGGTCAGGGTTTTGAGTTTGATCTCTTCATCTGCATGGGCGATGGCCTCGGCCAGTGGCGAGCGGGCAAAGTCGCGATCCAGAGATTTTTTCAGATGATTCTGTGGCAATTTGACCAGCCGCTCCGTCACCGACGGCGACCAGTCAGGGCTCGGCGTCTTGGCAAGGCCCGGGGTTGCCAGAAAAGGAAGTGCCAGGAGAGCCGTTGATGCCAGTAAAGGGAAAAGGCGGGAGTTCATGATCTATCTCCGAATGATATGAGGGTTCAGTTATGCTTCCAGAACCGGGTGCGCTGCATTTCTGCGCGCAGATCGGGCGGCAGGTTCAGCATTGCCATTTTCGAGGCTGAGGTGTCGGTGGATTTCCCGGTCAATACGCTGACGGTATCGATAAACGACGCGCCGCTGGGCAGGTACAAATCATATCCGCCATAGGTGCGTTCAAAAGTGTCGAGGTTGGCCTGGGCATTTTGAATATCACCGGCCTTGATGTAATTCAGGATGCCAACGGCATAGGCCTGCATCCGTTCCTCCTGGGCCAGATTGCGGGCTTCCGGTCCCAGATCGGCTTCGCATTTTTCGATGATCCTGGCGCTTGTCCGGTATCCGGCGGCCTGCTGGTTGCGGGCGGCGTCTTCGGCGACCTTATAGGCATCGTCAACGCATTCGCGGTATTGCCGCATAGCGGATATTTCCTCAAACCGGGCCTGGCGGAAACCGATGCCTTCGGCGCCGCCGGTTGTCGCCGGTACGCATCCGGCGAGGGTAATGAGAACGAAAGCGGCTGTGCAGGCGCTTGCGCGGTGGCGTAAACTGGATTTCAGGTCTGATTGTTTCATTCAACGTCTCCTCAGTGAATGTCCTGAAAAGAGCTATGAAAGGGTCAGGCCGGTTTTCCTCGAGGGCCTGTCAGCGGGCCGATGGCGGTGATGTCAGGCGTTCCGGCTGGAATTGGCCGGCGCCGGTTGCGTCGGCCTGCGGCGGCCGGGTGGTGCGGGAGCGGCGTTCCGGCAAAATCCGGAACTGGCGGGTTGTCAGCTTGATGCCGTCGGCCCGCAGACGGTTTTGCAGCCTGATCAGCTGGTCGCTGCCGGGACGGATACTGGCAAGGCGGCGGTGCATTTGATCGGTGACTTCAAACGCCTTGTTCGACGACAGGATCAGGATCTGAAAAACCGCAGGTCTGGACAGCTGGTTTGGAATATCCACCGACCAGGAAACCGGCCCCTGGCGGGGCCCCAGATCGATCACCTTGTCGGGTTCCGTATCTCTGGGGCGGCCCTGGGTCCAGCGCTGATAGCGGCCAAACACATGATCGCTGTTGGATGCGGCTTTCGCCAGCACCTCGACTGTGCATAATTTGTCGTTGGCTTTGCCGAACAAGGCAATGGCACCGCGCATGGTGGGTGGCCGCACCTGCGCTTCGATAGCCATTTGATGGGCTTCTTCACAGCTGAAACCCAAAGGCGCGCGGCGTTCGCTGAGTTCGATTCTGAGCGGTGCGGCGATCGTGGCGGGGCGTCGGGAGGCGACCAGGACATCCCTTTCGGCGATCAGAGGGCCGCTCTCAACCGGCGTCGGCCGGGTGACCGGCTGGGGCGGCGGGGCCGGTTTTTCAACCGGTGCAGGGATGGCACGCGGGGGTTTTTCAGCCGGGTCCGCCAGCCCAGGTGTTGGCCCGGCGACCGGGGCGGGTTTTTCGCCGGCGGCATTTTCAGACGGGGAGGGCGCCAACAGGGCCTGCAGGGAACCCAGGGCCTGGTCACTCAGTGCCTTGAGTTGCGGGTGATAGGAACTGCCACCGGCAACAGCGACGGCACCGATCAGAAAAACCAGGGCGGCGGCGAGCCATGAGCTTTTGCCGCGCGCGGTCGGTTGCGGCGCGGCCGGTTTTCTGTGTTGCGGCTGGCCGGGCAGGGAAAGGCCCAGATGGTCCAGCAGTTGCCCGGCGGTCTCGATGGGCAGAATTTCAATTGATGGCGATGCGCGGTCGGTCAGATCGGAAAAATGGCTGATCCAGTGGGCGGCATTCTGCTTCGGGACGACCAGGGTCACGGCAACGGATTTTTCGACCAGCGCTTCAATGGCCGAACGCAGGGCCGCCGTTTTCTCTTCGTTGCCGCTCACCGCCAGCAGGTTCAGGTCGCGATCAAGCTCACCGGTGGCGATGACGGTTCTGGCGCAGGCCTGATCCTGTTGCGCCAGCTGGCCGCTGTGATACAGGGCATGGGCCGCAAACAGGCCCAGTTGCCAGCTGTATCCCTCATCAATTTTCTCGGAAACATCAACGCGAAAGGCGGGGTGCCCGTAATGACGCTGAATGACGCCGGTCGGGTTGCGGACAAAGGCGTCGTAGGCCGGGCTGATGGCCAGGGCAACGGCTTTCCCCGACAGGCAGACCACGGAGTTTACGACCGGGTCCTCTTCGGTAATCCGCTGCACCGTAACCGGGCCCTGCGTGGTCGCGATGATGATTCTGACAAGGTTCACTTCAAATAGACCTCGGTTTTGATATCGAGCAGCCCCTTCGCCATATCGCTTTCACGTTCCAGCAATAATTGAATTCGGCCATTTTGCGCGACCGGCAATTCCATGCGGTTGGTCGTGCCGTCCACCGCACAAACAAATAACACGGCGGGGTTAAAGCTGGTATCGCCGATGCATTCAATGATCACATAGATTTGCGCGGCGTTGGCCCGCGACGGACGGAAGGCGATTTTGCAGCCCTCCGATTCACGCTGTTCAATATCGCCGCTGCTGGCGGCTGCCACCTGCGGCAAATGGTAGCGCGCCGTGTTATTCAACAAGCGGCGGAAGCTGGCCTGCACCGGCGCCTGGGTGTTGAGGGCATCCAGGAGCCCAGGCGAGGGCTGGTGGCTGGCATCGACGGCGTAGGCATACATCTCCGTCGGCGAGACCAGCCCCGTATCGGCCGCCGTTCCGGCCATTAGGCGGTCGGTTGTCAGCAAGGCGTCGAATGCCGCCTGGGTGAAGTGTTGTTTGGTCGTGCCGGCTTGCTCAGCCATTCTGGCCTCCATAAAGGGTTGTGAATTGGGAACGAAAGAGGGTGGTGTCGACGGTGATCAGCTGGTCCCAGTCGATCGATGCAATGTGGTTGTTCAGGAACCGCGAAAGCTCCTTGTGCACAGCGATCAGGGCGATGGCGGCTTTACCGAACTGCTCAACAATATCGGCCCGTTCCATCTCGGCCTGCGAAAAACCCTGGCGGGAAATGCTTTTGAAGGCGGTGCGGGCGGTGCCTGACAGTTTACCCAGTTCGCCATTGTCATCGGCTTCCAGGCGCTCGAAAAACCGGGCCATGGCGTTTTCGGCGTGAAAGGATACCACATTGCTGTCGCCCCAGTCGGGCTCGTTCGGATCCTGGGCCAGGTCGGAGATGTCCAAATCCGGATGTAGCGCGATGGCAAGGCTTGCCGCCAGCGGTTTTCCGGCACGGGCGAGAACGTGAAAACTGGCAAGCATCATTTGCTGCAGATGATCGATCATCTGGCTGTACTGCTTGCGCCGGGTTTGGTAGTCGTCATCGGGCAGGGCTGCGATCAGTTGCGCCATCGGCAGGGGCCCGGCCCGCCTGAGAGCCTGAACCAGTCCGGCCTGGGCATCACCGAAGACGGCGTTGCGTAAAATCGATTTGGGCAGGGCACGGCCGACATCCTCGCCATGCAGGGCTTCCTGCAGCCTCTCCATTTCGCGTTTGTTGGTGATCTTGACCCCGGCCGACACCACATTGTGCAGTGCACTGAGGGGTTGGTCCGGCAGTTCGATCTCGGCAAGCGCGGTTTCCAGGTCGCCGGGGTCAATTTCGCCGGATTCGAAATCCGTGCCGATGGGCAGGGCGCCGTTCATCCGGTACTGATCTTCCGCATAGCGCAGCACCCGGACCAGATGGGCAGCCATGCGAAAAACACTGCGGTAGGTTTTGACATCAACGCCGCGGTCGTCACTGTCGCCGTCGGCATGGGCCATCCAGTAGTCAAGAACCGTATCGTCATTGATGGTCGCGGCGGCAAGCTCGGCCGCTGCCCTGTCCGAGGCAAACTGCAGGAAGGATTGGGATTTGCGCTGTTCCTGGACCGGTGGCAGATGTTCGCCCAGATAGGAATAGACCTGGCGCGACAGGTCATTGGCGGCGTCGGAAACCTGTTTGTGGCTGGGCAGTCCGCCCAGCAGGGGGCTGAGCGTTTCGTCCAGCGGTGCATAGCCGATGGCGGTCATGAGAAACTCCATAAGCGCTGAAAGCAGGGGCATGCGCCCGTAAGTGACGGCAAAGGGTTTGTCCGCATAGGAAATAAAAATCTCCTGACGGCCGATATCAATGGCCTTGTGCTGGTCGGTAAATGCCGCGAACCAGGCGCGGAAGCCGCCGGCGCGGGCCGGACCGCTGGCAAAGAACAGGGCTTCATAGCGCTGGTCATGGGAGCCGCCATAAATCGCACCGACAACCAGATGGCACAGCTCAAGGACAGCGGGCGCATAATTCCTGCAGACGATAAGACGGGCCAGTTCCCGGCATGTTTTATCGCTGTATTTGAGGCTGTCATCGGCTGTTGTCTCCTGAATGATCTGTAGGCAGGCGCAAAGCTCGGCGCTTTTACCTTCTTCGAGAAACCTGTTCTCCGGCGATCCCATATCCACTATGTTCGTTCCCAAAACCAATTGTGCGACTGTATGACGCCCGAAATTTCTGTACCTTGCGCACATAGTTTCGCGTTGCTGGAATGACCCGTGCATGTGGCAGGTCACCCACCGCGGAACCGCCATTATAGTAGCTAAGTGCCAGATCGACACGTCCCTTGTAGCGGACCAGGAGGCGCCTGAGAAAATGCAGCCCAAGGCGGGTATTGATACGCGGATCCCAAAGCAGGTCGGCGGCAATCCCATATTCGGATTTCGCCGTCAGCGGCATGATCTGCATCAGCCCCCGCGCACCCTTGTGGCTCAGGGCCCGGGGATCAAAATTTGATTCGGCATGGGCAACGGCCAGGCCCAGTGCCGGTGACACGCCCAGACTGCGGGCTTCGCGGGCAATCAGACCCATAATCTGGCTGCGGCTGACCGATTGCGGCCGGGATGCCATCACCTCAACCGGTGCCAGCATTAAAACGGCAAGCCCGCAGCTAGCGATCAGGAGTTCGCGGCGTGTCGGTTGTGGTTCCATGACTATCTGCGCCCGCCATTGCGTTCAAACCTGTCCCGCCGTGCTGCGCGATGCCAGCCGAAATTACCGGCGAACTGTTGGTCGTTGCTGAAAACATTGCGCTCGAAGCGGCGCGGGCGAAACTGCCGCCGGGGCGGCGCCGGGCGCCATTTCGGGCGTTTGAAAACCGGCGGTGCGGGCTGCCACAGAACGTCCCGGTGAGGCTCGGTTTCATAGATAACGATTTCCACCGGGTGGCTGCGGCTGCCACGAATGATCGTGATCCCGGGATCGGCATAGGCCTGCTGTTCGGGATCATAAAAACCACCGGAGGCGTCGAAAGGAACTGGCGTCTGACCTGCCCGGCCGGCGTCTTCATGCAGATCCCGATTAGCCGTTTGCCGATCCGCAGGCGTGCCCCAGTCGTCATGACCGGATAGGATTTCCGAGCGGCGTTCGGCAAGGCCGTCGACCGGGCGCTGGCTGAGCTCGTCGACGGCGGCAAATTGTTCGGCATATTGCCTTTCCGACTTCAGGACGGCGGTCACAAAGCGCTTGTTTTCAACGGATTCCGGGTGCCGGCGCTGGCTGCCATAAGCCTGCACGGCTTCCACCCAGCGGCCGTCCGTGCGCGCGAGAAGACCGTCGAGAATTTCCAGTCCGGCCCGGATGTTGGGGCGGGCCTGCCACAGGCTGCGGGGGTCCAGGCCTAAACTTTCTGCCCTGTCCGGCAATATCTGCATAAGGCCGCGTGCCCCGTCGTTGCCTTCATGATCGGCCCGGAAGTTGGATTCCGTCTTCACAATGGCCATGGCCAGGGACGCAGGCACGGAGGTCAGCGGGGCTTCTTCGCCAATAATTTTTCGAATTTCCTCGGTCGGGCCGGCATTGGCCGGCATCACGATAAGCAGTACATTGAGTATGACCAGGGTCCAGATCAGGAACCTAGTCGATTGAAATTGTTCTGTTTTCTCTCTCATTTTATCACTCCTTGGCTGCTGGCGCGGCAAGCCGTTCCAGCCATTTGTCATTGAGTGCAGAAACAAACAGGTTGCCTGCATTGATCTTTGCGCGCGCCGCTAATGCTTCGCCCATAGGCAAATCCGGAGGCAGCGCCAGAATGACGCGGCCTTCGAATGTCCGGCTCGCCGGATTCAAGGAATGCAAGTTTCGGTCCAAGAACCGGCCCTGCCAGAAAACAATCAGTGTCGGTTCCTTTTCATCGGTTTCCGGCGTCCCCTTGCCCTTGGCGGCCAGTGCCACGGCCATCTGCGGAGAGGGTGCGTTTGCGGTGGCATCGACCGGCCGCTGCGGTTGTGGCGTGCCCATGGAGACCATGGTCAGGACCATCAGACTGAAGAACGCCATAGCCAGGGCGAGGGCGACTTCGGTCATGGCATTTCCGGATGTTGTCGAATTCATGGCGTCACCTGTTCTTGATTTACAGATAAGCTATGACAGGATCAGGCGGGTTTTAAGGGCAGGAGAGCAGCAAATGCGTAAAACCGTGGTGTTTGATCTGGGCGGTGTACTGATTGATCACGATCCGCGCTACCTCTATCGCAAACTGTTGCCTACGGAAGACGCCGTAGCCGATTTTCTGACGACGGTGTGTGACCACGCCTGGAACGAATTGCAGGATGCCGGGCGTTCCCTGGCCGACGCGACGGCGGAACGGATTGCCCTGTTTCCGGAAAAAAGGGATCTGATCGAGGCCTACTACGCGCGTTGGGATGAGATGCTTAACGGTGCCATCGACGGCACAGTCGATATTTTCAGGGATTTGCGCGCGGCCGGAAAGCCGGTTTACGGCCTGTCCAACTTTTCTGCCGAAACCTATGTGTGGGCCGGCCGGCATTACGAATTTCTCGACTGGTTCGAAGGCATCGTGGTGTCAGGTCAGGATGGCCTGATCAAACCGGACCCGGACATTTACAGGCTGTTGCTGGCCCGCTACGGGCTGCAGGCGGAAGATCTGGTGTTTGTCGATGACCGCGAAGCCAATATCAGGGCTGCCCATGATCTGGGCATCCATGGCATTCAGTTCACCTCGCCGGAAAAGTTACGGATGGAACTGGCCGCTCTGGGTATTTTACAAGCCGGTTAACGGGCGTTTAAAAAAACCAGGATCCGGCTCAGCCGGTTGTCCTGGCTTTTTCCAGAATTTCGGCAAAGGCCTCGGTCACGCCCGGCGTGGTGGCGATGATCTCGCAGCCCTCGGTCAGGCCGTTGCCGGCTTCCGCCTCGACCACATGGGCACCGGCTTCCCTGAGAATGGCGACCGCGCCGTAACAATCCCAGGAATTGATATGGGCTTCGTAGTAGCCGATGTAGCGGCCGCAGGCCACATAGACCAGCCCGAGAGCCCCGGAACCGAGGCAGGTATACATGCCGCCGGCCTCAAGATGGGCGTGCAGAACGGTCGTCACCGAGGCCGGAGAGGTGCGGTGCGAAAAGCCGATGCAGAAGCGGCCGTCCTGGATCGAGGTTGACGGGTCGGGGGTAATTTTGCGGCCATTGAGATGCGCACCATGGCCGTGCAGGGCGGAAAACAGCTCGTCGTGGGTGGGGTCGTAAATCAGACCAAACTGCAGCCGGCCGTCGACCATGAAGGCAATGGAGACGCACCAGACGGGAATCCCCTTGACGAAGGGCGCAGTGCCGTCAATGGGGTCAACCACCCACACGCCCTGGCCGGCCTTTGGCGCGATGCCGCCCGATTCTTCGCCAAAAAAAGCATCCTCTGGAAAGCGTTCACCAACCTGCCCGAGAATCAGTTGCTCGGTTTCAATATCGGCCTGACTGGCCATGTCCTGCAGGCCCTTGGATTCGATATTGAGCTGGCTCAGGTCTCTGAAATAGCCGTTGGCGTGGGCGCCGGCGTCGCGGATCACCTGATGGGCAAAGTCAAAGCGGCTTCTGAGGGCATTGATATCCAAGAGGCTGATCCTTTAATTGCTGTCTGATCATGGGTTTTCCATGGTTTTTCATGGGCTTTCCATGGGTTTTGTTTTGACGCCACGGTCAACTGGTTCATGCTATGGCCAGACTTCTACCGCGCTTTTCTGTATTGCGAAACCATGAACCGTAAATTGCGTGCATTATTGTTTGATCTGGACGGCACGCTTGTCGATACCGGCAGGCTTCACTATGCGGCGACAATTAAGGCCCTGTCCGAACTCGGCATAGCCATTGACCGGGCCGCCTATGACCGGCACATCCACGGCAGCAGCAACGCCGCCATCGCCCGTTATCTGTTTCCTGACGACAGGGCCGACATCCGGGCCACCTATATCGAGCTCAAGGAAACCGCATTCAGGGCCTCGCTCGGCCAGGCCGCGCCGCTGCCGGGGTTACTGGAGCTGCTGGACTGGGCCCGCGACCAGCCTTTGGCCGTCGGCCTGGTGACCAATGCGCCGGTCGAGAACAAGGACCTCCTGCTCGCATCAATCGGCCTCACTGGCCGCTTCCATCCGGTTGTTCTGGGCGATACCCTGGCCCAGGCAAAACCGCATCCCCTGCCGTATCTGACCGCACTTGATCAGCTGGGTGTGGGGGCCGGGGAAGCCGTCGGCTTTGATGATTCGGTGCACGGAATTACCGCCGTCCGGGATGCCGGGATGTACGGAATTGGCGTTACCACCGGGCAACCGGCCATTGAGCTGAAAGCCGCCGGTGCGGGCCTGTGCATCGCAGATTTCCGCGATCCGCAGCTGATGACGGAATTGACCGCAAGACTGTGATTATCTCAATTATGACATTTATATGACAGTTTTATTTCAATTTTGTTGCTATTGCGGCAACCTTTGCCGACAATGATTTATTGAAAATTCACGAGATCACTTTGTCTTTTTTTACACAAACAGGCGAAGCGGCAGGAATAAACAGGGAGAGATCATTATGCGTTTGTCGACATTTTTATCGTCCATGGCCATCGGGACGGCTATTTCACTGAGCTTCTCGGTCGGTGGCGCCGCCGCCGCCGGCAAGGTCAACCTCTATTGCTCGGCCCAGGAAGACTGGTGCCAGGTTATGGCAAAGGGCTTCGAGAAGGCGTCTGGTATCACGGTCAATATGACCCGGCGCAGCTCCGGTGAAACCTTCGCCAAAATCAAGGCGGAATCAAAAAACCCGAAGGGTGATGTGTGGTGGGGCGGTACCGGTGATCCGCATTTGCAGGCCGCTGAGGAAGGTTTGTCAACGCCCTATTCATCACCCAACCAGGCCCAGCTTCAGGCCTGGGCCGTGGCCCAGTCGGACTCCGCCGGTGGCAATACCATCGGTATTTATTCCGGCGCGCTGGGATTTGGTTACAACGAAGACCTGCTGAAAGAGAAGAACCTGCCGGTACCGGCCTGCTGGAAAGATCTGCTGAAACCGGAATACAAGGGCCACGTGCAAATGGCCAACCCCAATTCGTCGGGCACCGCCTACACAACGCTGGCAACCATGGTCCAGTTGTTTGGTGAAGACGAGGGCTTCAGCTTCATGAAGGGCCTGCATAAGAATATCAACCAGTACACCAAGTCCGGATCGGCCCCATCAAATCCGCCGCCCGCGGCGAGAACACCATCGGGATTGTGTTTATCCATGACGCCGTCAAACAGGCTGTCAGCGGCTTTCCCATCGTCTCCGTGGCGCCCTGCGAAGGGACCGGCTATGAAATCGGCTCCATGAGCCTGATCAAGGGTGCCCGCAATCTGGATGAAGCCAAGAAGTTCTATGACTGGGCTTTGGAAGCCGATACCCAGTCGATGGCTCTCGAGGTCAAGGCCTATCAGGTGCCGTCCAACAAGGGGGCCAAGGTCTCGCCAAAGGCGCCAAAACTGGAAAGCATCAAGCTGATCAATTATGACTTCGTCAAATATGGCAGCTCGGCAGAGCGCAAGCGATTGCTCAAGAAATGGGATGATGAAGTGAAGTCCCTGCCGAAATAAGTCCGGCTCTTCGGGTGCGTCGGGTTTCGTGATGAACAGAACTGTTTTGCTCTGGTTAGCCGTCGGCTGGATCGGTTTCCTGATTCTGCCCTGGTACGTCATTGAAGACGGGTTCTGGGGGCTGGACTGGCTGTTTGACGGATATCCGTTGGATCGCGATTTCGGCCCCGCCTGGGCCCATTGGTTGGCGGGGGACAAGCTGTGGCTGACGCCTGTCCCCCTCTTCCTGTTATTGCCTTTCCTGACCTGGGGACGCCTGAAAACCGATCCTTTCTATGCCAAAATATTAATTTTCAGCGGCTTGGGTGGCCTCGGTTATCTGGCGGCCCAGGGCTTTGCCATTGGCATATCGGGCTGGGAATCAACGCTTCTGGAAGGCTTCTACGGGGCCACCGAGAAGCGCCAGTACGGCCTCGGTTACGGGGCCATGGGGGTCGCCAGTGCCTTTCTGTTTTTTCTGACCCAGGGCATCGCCGCGCGGGGCGCCATCAACGGCGATGTTTTTGTCGTCAGCTCGATCGGCTTTATTGTCGCCATCGTTGGCGCGTTCATCTTCTTTCCGGTTATCCAGATCCTGGTCAGTGCCCTGCAGGATAATGAAGGGGCCTATTCGATCGGCGTCTTTCTCGTCAAATTTACGGACAGAAAAATCTGGGGTTTGGATTGCCTGTATACCACGGTGGGATGCGGGGCGGCCTGGAATTCATTGTTTCTGGCCATCGTTGTCGGTGCCTCGACAACCGCACTGGGGCTTGTCTTCGCCCTGGTCGCCACCCGCTCGGGGTTCAGATACCGCAAGCTTCTCCGCGCTCTGACCGTGCTGCCGATCATCACCCCGCCATTTGTCATCGGGCTGGCGATCATCCTGCTGTTCGGCCTGTCGGGTATCGTCACTCAGTTTATCTCCGATATCTTCGGTGTGGAGCCGACCCGCTGGGTCTACGGCATGCCCGGCATCTGGCTGGCCCAGATGCTGGCCTATTCGCCGATCGCCTTTCTGGTGATGATCGGTGTTGTTGAAGGGATCAGCCCGTCCATGGAAGAGGCGGCGCAGACGCTCAGGGCGGACCGCTGGAAAACCTTTACCACGGTGTCGCTGCCGCTGATGCGGCCGGGTCTGGCCAATGCCTTTCTGATCGGCTTTATCGAAAGCATGGCGGATTTCGGCAATCCGCTGGTGCTGGGCGGCAATTTCGATGTGTTATCAACGGAAATTTTCTTTGCCATCGTCGGCGCCCAGAATGACCAGGGCATGGCCGCGGTCCTCGCCTTTGTCCTGCTCTGCTTCACCCTCAGCGCCTTTTACGCGCAGCGCCGCTGGCTCGGTCGCAAATCCTATACCACGGTGACCGGCAAGGGCGACGGCGGCACCCATGCCCTGCTGCCCGACCGTCTGCGCTGGCCGGTTTACACCATCGCCTTTTCCTGGACCGGCTTTACCCTTGTCGTTTATGCGATGATTCTGTTCGGCGGCTTCGTCAACACCTGGGGGCTGGATCATACCTTCACCTTCAAACACTATATCACCGCCTTTTCGGTGAGCTGGGAGGACCACAGCCTGCAGTGGACCGGTGCGGCCTGGAATTCGTTCTGGACGACCGTCTCCATCGCCACGATTTCGGCCCCGCTGACCGCCGCCGTCGGTCTGCTGACCGCCTATATCCTGGTTCGTCAGACCTTTGCCGGCAAGGATCTGTTCGAGTTCGGCACCATGCTGAGCTTCGCCATTCCCGGCACGGTCATTGGCGTCAGCTATATTCTGGCCTTCAACGTACCCCCCATCGAGCTGACCGGCACCGGGGCCATTCTGGTCCTGTGCTTTATTTTCAGAAACATGCCGGTGGGCGTGCGGGCCGGAGTAGCCGCCATGTCGCAGCTGGATAAAAGTCTGGACGAGGCGTCGCTGACGCTCGGCGCCAACAGTTGGTATACCTTCCGCAAGGTTGTCCTGCCATTGCTGCGGCCGGCGATCATCGCCGCCCTGGTATACAGTTTCGTGCGCGCCATGACCGCCATCAGCGCGGTGATCTTTCTGGTCAGCGCCGAATACGACATGGCGACAAGCTATATCATCGGGCGGGTCGAAAATAACGATTACGGCCTCGCCATCGCCTATTCGACGGTGCTGATTTTTGTCATGCTGGCCTCCGTTCTGGTTTTCCAGGGTCTGGTCGGCGAGCGCAGGATCGGCCGCCGCGAACCCGAAAAAGCCGCACCCGGCGCCCTTGAACAACCGGCCTGAGGACGAACAAATGCCTATCCAGAGCAAAGCTGCTTCCGTCACGTTCGATCATGTGAGCAAGGTCTACGGCCGTACCGTCACCGCCGTCGACGACGTCTCCTTTGTCGTCGAAGCGGGTCGTCTGGTGACCCTGCTGGGGCCGTCCGGCTGCGGCAAGACGACAACCCTGCGCATGATCGCCGGCCTCGAGATGGCGAATAAGGGGCGCATTTTGATCGGTGACGAGGATGTCACCACCCTGCCGGCGACCGACCGCGACGTCAGCATGGTGTTTCAGTCCTATGCCCTGTTTCCGCATATGAACGTCGGCGAAAACGTCGCCTACGGACTGAACGTATCGGGCATGGAAAAAAATGAGGCCCGGGACCGGGCCAATGAGGGGCTCAAGCTGGTCGGCTTAAGCGGTTATGGCGAGCGCCTGCCCAGCGAACTGTCCGGCGGCCAGCAACAGCGGGTCGCCGTTGCCCGCGCCCTGGTGCTCGAGCCTCAGGTATTGTTGTTCGACGAGCCGTTGTCGAACCTGGACGCCAAGCTGCGCCGCCAGGTGCGCGAGGAGATTCGCGATATCCAGCGCAATCTCGGTCTGACGGCGGTTTACGTGACCCATGATCAGGAGGAGGCGCTGGCGGTATCGGACCGGATTATTGTCATGAACAATGCGGTGATCGCCCAGGAAGGCACGCCGCGTGATCTCTACGAGGAACCGGCCGATGTGTTTGTCGCCGATTTCATCGGCGATGCCAATCTGGTGGATGTGGAAATCCGCTCGATCGACGGCGATCTGGCGGAGGTGCAGATGGGGCCGCTGACGCTCACCCTGCCGCACCGCAACCTCAAACCGGGCATCGTCAACGCCGCTGTTCGCCCCGAAAGTTTTTTGCTGTCAACCGCTGCCGATGCCCCCGGTATTTCCGGTACCGTGACCAAGGCCAGTTATCTGGGCAACCATATGGAATATGCGGTAACCACGGATCTCGGCGAATTGTTTGTGGTCGACCCCGACGTGGTCGACATCATCGCCCCGCAATCCGGGGTTAAGGTAACCTTGGCCAATCATGGGGTGACGCTGGTCGGCAAGTAATTATCTGGGCACAGAGGCAGGTTGCACTCATGCGCAGACGCCTGCGTTCTATTTCGAACCCGCGCAAAGACGCAGTCAACAAACAATTATTATGCCCGTTCACATCCATTTCATACCCCGTTCACATCCATTTCATACCCTTACTCGTGTGAAAATCACATAACACCTACAGGGGTTTACAGGCGGTTAATCGCATCTGAGCGCCGAGGCCTTCTCATCTTTGATTACGGGAAAGCGCTGACTGCATGAGTATCGTTTTGTTAATTTCAATTCTCGTGCAACTGTTTGCATTTGGCTGGGCCTTGAATCTGTTGGGCAAGACCCGCGACTGGCGGCTTGCCCCGCTTGGGCTGATGGTTGCCTTCATGGCCGCTCAAAACCTCCTCCCCCTCGTTCAGAGCCCGGTTTTCTGGCCTCCTGTACTGGTCGCGAAAAGCGCTGAACTTTGGGGGGGGGTGATTAGTTTTTTCAGCCTGCTCGTGGTTGTTATTCTGGCTCGGATAATCGCCAGAGAGCGCAGTCAACTTGATGATTTTGAAGTGACCAGCAACAGACGGAATGAAGACACTTTAGCCCATCAGAAACGGGAGCAGGCATTAATTGAAAAAGAAACGCGCTACCGGTCAATCGTCGAGAGTTCACCAAGCGCCATTGTTATTCGAGATCTGGACGGCCACAATCTGGTTGTAAACAAGACATTCTGCGACTGGTACAAAGCCACCCCGGACGCATTCATTGGCAAAACAATGCACGCTTATTTGCCCCCGGATATTTGCGCCAAAATCGAAGAGCAGGAGCGTGAAGTCCGTGAAACCCTGCAAGTCGTCCGCGCGGAGCGAACCATTTCCTATAACGACGGGGTTACGCGAGACATACTTGTGCAAATATTTCCCATATTCATGGCTGATGGCAGTTACGATGCACTTGGAACCATCGTCACGGATATCTCCGAGTTAAAACAGGCATCCCAGAGACTGTCTAATAATGAAAAACAATTAAAGGATTTTTTCGCCGTTTCAACGGACTGGTTCTGGGAAATGGATGAGAATCTCCGGCTGGTCTGGGTCTCGGATAACTTTCAGTTATTAACCGGGGAATCCCCGGATCCTTATTACGGACAATCCCGCAAAGAGTTTTCGGGGTTGGAGCATGACCGTGTCGCCTGGGAAGGGCATTTGTCAGATCTGCGTAGCCACCGCGCGTTTAGAGACTTCGAATATCCGCGAAGGTCTGAAGATCAGGCGACGAAATGGATTCGTGCGAGCGGTGTGCCTTTATTTGACTTGAAGGGTGGTTTTACTGGATATCGCGGAAAAGCAACGGATATCACGAAGATAAAACACATCGAGGACGCAAAACTCCAGGCCGAGAATAAGATTCTGGACCTGAATAAAAATCTTGAAAAACGTGTATACGAGCGCACGCAGGAACTTGAAAAACTCACCGAGAAACTGACCAGTGCAATGCGGACAATTAACGAGACCAAAAGTGAACTCATTGAAGTTGAAAAAATGGCTTCCCTCGGTGGGCTCGTCAGCGGCATCGCCCATGAGGTCAATACGCCGATAGGGATAAGCGTTACGGCGGTTTCCCACTTACAGGATCAAATCAAAAAACTCGAATCAAAATACATCCAGAACAGTCTCAAGAAATCAGACTTTGAAAGCTTTTTTCCTATGGCTGGTGAAAATGGCCGGATAACGCTTAACAATCTACAGCGCGCGGCCAGTTTGATTGGCAGTTTCAAAAAAATTGCCGTCGACCAATCCAGTGAAGAAATCAGAACGATTAATCTGGCGGCCTATCTTGGCGACATCATCCTGAGTTTGACCCCAAACCTGAACAAAACAAAAATCCAAACAAACCTGCAAATTGACGACGAAATTCTGATTACAACGTATCCCGGTGCAATCTCGCAGATTTTTACTAACCTGATCACCAATTCAATCACGCATGCTTTTGCATCCGATGAAAGCGGGTGCATTTCAATCTCCTGCAAGCGACAGGGAACATTCCTGGAAATTCTATTTGCTGATGATGGGGCCGGTATGAGTGAAGCGGTTGTTGAAAATATTTACGAACCTTTTTTTACGACCAAACGTGGTCAGGGCGGCAGCGGTCTGGGCATGAACATCGTTTTTAATCTGGTGACGCAGCGCTTGATGGGGAAACTGAAATGTACCAGTGCCATCGGCAACGGGACGCAATTTTTGATCACGATCCCGATTTCGCTTTCTAATGAACCTTCAACCCGACGAGGCAGGATATGACCGACACCTTTGAATTTGCTGCAGAAGAAGACAGCAACTCCGTCCCGGCCCCCAGTAAAAATGTCTGGAAGATTGCCGTTATTGACGACGAGGAAGACATTCACCAGATCACAGAAATGGCGCTGTCCACCTTCCGGTTTGAAGGCAGAGATCTGGAATTCATTCATGGATATTCGGGAGCTGAGGCCAGGGCCATATTCAGAGATCATAAGGATATAGCCATCGTTCTTCTCGACGTGGTTATGGAAGACGACCATGCCGGTTTAGACGTTGTAAAGTACATACGCGATGATTTGGCGAATAAGCAGACGCGAATCGTCTTGCGGACCGGTCAACCGGGCCAGGCCCCGGAAGAAGAAGTTATTCAGCAGCTTGATATCAATGACTATAAGGAAAAGACGGAGCTTACCGCGCGCAAATTGTATACGCTGATGTATGCGAGCCTTCGTTCCTATCGGGATATTGTCGCGCTTGACAAGTCCCGGGTTGGTTTGGAGAAAGTCCTTAATGCGTCGAAAAATATGTTTGTGGGGCAGTTTCTGGATGAATTTGCGACCGGCATTCTCGAACAGTTAACCTCTATTCTTCACATCGATCAAAGCTCATTCATCGGTCAAATAGCGAGCTTTGCCGCGCAGGAAGATGACGAAGGCGTGAAGGTTGTGGCCGGCACCGGGATCTACGAAAACCAGATAGGGAAAGATATTTCGAAATATCTATCCCGGGAAATGGAGGCCAAATTGGAGGCCACGGAGGAGGGCAGTTTTTATATTGATGACTGTTTTTTAGCGGTCGACAAGGGATCAGATAAAAAACGGAATGTCATATACATTAAAGGCATTGATATTAAAACCGAATTGGAACGGCACCTGATCAATCTGTTTTCCAATAATGTACTCGTGGCCTTTCATAATTTATCGCTCCGGGAACAGGTTCTGGAAACCCAGCGGGAAGTCGTTTATCGCCTCGGTGAAGCCGTCGAAACCCGATCCAGGGAAACTGGCAACCATGTTAAACGAGTTGCGGAAATATCAAAGCTGCTCGCGCTCGAATATGGCATGAATGCCCATGATGCGGAAATACTAAAAAATGCATCGCCACTTCATGACCTTGGTAAAATTGGAATTCCAGACGCTGTGCTTAATAAGCCAGGGCGACTGGACGGCCCTGAATGGGAGGTCATGAAAGGCCACACAGAGATCGGTTACAAAATGCTGAGAGACTCGAAGAGAGAGATTCTGAAGGTTGGCGCCGTCATTGCCAACGAACATCATGAAAAGTGGGATGGCAGCGGCTATCCACAGGGTATATCCGGTGAGGGTATAACTCTGGAAGCCCGAATTACAGCCGTCGCCGATGTCTATGATGCGCTTGCAAGCGATCGATGTTACAAGAAGGCTTGGCCCCTGGATCAAGTTTATAGCCACTTCAAGGAACAGAACGGCCAGCACTTTGAGCCAAAGTTAGTCAATCTTTTACTGGAAAACATTGACCGCATAAATGCCATACGCGAGCGGTATCAGGACCTCTTTCACGAAGATACGGACTAAAGCGTTTCCATATCAATAGGAAACGCTTTAGCGGAGGAACGGTGGCGACGCAACCCTGCCCGTAACCTCAAAATCGCTTGCCGACGATGTTGTTTATATAGACCTACAGGTGGCTATTTTGCCGGGATCAGCCGTGCCGGTAATACGGACGCGATTACGATCAGCGCAATTCCGAGAACAATGCCGACCCATTCCCCGGACACACCTTCGATCAGGGCCGGGTATGTGGTCCCGGCAATCGTACCGAGCGTTGAATCACCGCCCATAATCTTGTCGAGCAATCCCGTCGTCTCGACCCAGGCGTAGCTGCCCATATAGGCGGCCGCGCCGAGCAGTCCGCCAAGGGCGAAAAACATCGCATCCTTGCGGCCCGTCGCCGCGGCGGTCAATCCAGTGCCGGGGCAATAGCCCGAAATGGCGAAGCCCACGCCAAGCAGAATGCCGCCGACGAAAACCCCGATATAGGCCGCCTTAACCGACAGATGGCCCGGATCGATGATGCCGATGAGTAAACCGGTAAAGGTCAGCACCGAGGCGACACCAATGGCCAGTACAATGGTCTTCATCAGATGCAGGTTCTTGAGGTTGAGCATGCCGATGATATATCCGGGATTGGTTGCGCCAACCCGGTCGAGAACAAAGCCGAAGGCCGCACCGATAACAAGGGCAAGGATTATCGTGGTCATGGCCTAAGCCTCCTTTTTGAACAAATAGATCGCCAGCGGAATTCCCGAAAGGAATGCGCCGATGGTGAAGATGTAGCCGGATGTTGCGGTCTGTATCATGCCGCTCATCATGTGGCCGGAGGTGCAGCCACCGGCAAGCCTGGCCCCGTAAAGGACGATGAAACCGGCGATAAACGTCCACAGATAGCGTTTCCAGGGATTGTCGCCATAGTTGGCCCGCCACACCGCCGGCATGGTGCGCTCCCCGGTCGGAACACCACCACGCAGCTTCGCTGAAATGGCGGCCCCGATCAGCATGGCGACAACGAAGACAAAGCCATAGTTAAGGGGATTGGCGACATCCTTCGCATATTTACCGCCGCTTTTGTTCAGATACGCATTCGGGCTCGCGTAGCCGCTCTTAGCGTCGGCAGATTCAACAACCGCGTCCGGGTCAACAGCATCCCACAGAATGCCGTCAAAAATGACAAACTGGGTTGAAACCCCGATCGGCTGGACCAGCAGGACAGCGGCAAAAAACACAAGGCCCAGAACAAGTCCGCCGACAGCAGATGATTTGATCATCGGATCACTTCCTTCTTATATATTCGATAATGGGAATATGACCAGTTTCAGACACATCGTCTTTGACCCAGATCAATGTTCGCGCGGATCCCTGCAAACGAGGTGATCCGAGTTTTCACAAAACCAACAGAAAAGGCAGGTTCTGTTACGGATTTCTCCGGGTCGTTTAAACCCCGACTTTGGTCAGCCAGGTCTCAATCAAAAACCGCGAGATGGAATCCCGGCGTGGCAGGTGGAGCGCTGTGTCGTCGTCGCCCCATTCGCCGAATTTACGCAGATCGGGGGCATCAAACCACTGGGCGGCTTCGATTTCGTGCTCGTCGATGGTGATCTCGGTGGTTGTCGCTTCGCCCCAGAAACCGAGCATGATCGAGGCCGGAAACGGCCACGGCTGCGAGGCCTGATAGGTGACGTTGTGGATGTGGATGCCGGCCTCTTCGAAGACCTCGCGGGCCACCGCTTCCTCCAGGCTCTCGCCGGGTTCGACAAAACCGGCCAGGGTCGAATAATTGCCGGCTGGCCACAGCGCCTGGCGCCCGAGCAGACATTGCGGCGGGCCGGACGGCGGCTGGTGGGTGATCAGCATGATCACTGCCGGGTCGGTGCGCGGAAAGCTCGGTGCGCCGCATTCGGTCGAGGTGCACTTGCGCATATGGCCGCCTTCGCGGGACTGGGTAGGCGCCCCGCAGACACCGCAATGCTGGTGCTTCTGGTGCCAGAACAGCATGCCGCGGGCATGCGCCATGAGCGCTGATTCCTCGACGCCGAGCAGCGGGCCGACCTGGCGCAGGTCGACGAACCGACCGCTGTTGACCAGCGCGTGCGCCGGCTCCTCTTCGAGCGATGAAATATCGGCGGCGAAATAGGCGACCTCGCCGGCAATACCCAGCAGGGTGATCTGATGGGCGATCTCGAGAATGTGATCGGCGTTGGCGCGGTCAATGGAACGGGTCGTCGGGTTGCTGCCGAGCCCGTCGATCAGATTGAGATTGCGCCATACGGGAACGATCCGGCTTTGCGGATGGGCCAGCTTTTCCAAAATCCAGGTCTCGTCCTTGCGGAAAATCCCGGCGCGGTCCAGATCACCGCCTGCATATCTGATAAAGGGTTTCATGGGCGCTAATTTGGCATAGGCCGGCCCCCCCCGCAACCGGCCATTCCAGAAAAAGACTTCTACATCTAGTCAAAAAAACACTCGTACCCCCAGATTTCGTGGTATATAGGGAGGTATCAGATGGATGGTC
>JABMNT010000025.1 GCA_013203595.1 Rhodospirillales bacterium | reverse complement strand
GCCTTGTGCCGAGTGCGTTCATGCTGTTTGTGCTGGTCGGTGCCGTTGGCGTGGTCGTTCACCTGCTGGTTCTCGGCGTTATGCACCGACTGTTTTCGCTGCCCTTCGAAATCGCCCAGATGTCGGCCATTTGGCTGGCGATGACATCCAACTTTTTCCTGAACAATGTCATTACCTACCGCCATTCGCCCCTGAAAAAAAGGAAGGACCTGGCCCTTGGCCTGTTCACTTTTTATGTGGCCTGCGCCCTCGGCGCGGTGGTCAATCTTGCCGTCGCCCTGTTTGTCAACAGCTATGGGATGCACTGGGCGATAGCCGGATTGTCAGGCGGAGTTGCCGGTGCCGTATGGAATTACTCGACAACCAAAACCTTTACCTGGCGAAAACCCTGAGGCCAACCGTTACCCATCAATGCGGATGAATCCAACCGTGTCTGATGCCTTTCCTATTGATATGGCAACAGTTGAAATCGCAAAGGCACTAACCACATGCGGTGCCTAAATGCTGTTATCCTTGGTTTTTCCCTCGGGGTCTTCGGTTTGGCCCGGTTGGCCATACTTCCTGATCAGATCCTCGAAAAAATCCTTGCTCTTGCGGGCCTGCTCTTCCAGCCAGGGTTTGGCTCTTTCGTAGGCGACACCGGCATCGCAGGCGGCAAATTTTCCCGAGCAAACCGGCACACAGGCGGCCCGGTGTACCGGTTCCTGCATGTAGTCAATATCGCACTGTTTCAAACACTGGTCCAGTTGCTCGGCGCAAGCGGCGCGCGAATGACTGTCCGCCTGTGCAGATGCAAGGCCCAGCGCCAGGATAAAGGGGACAATCGATAGTGTTCGGATCCATGTATGTATAGCAGTCATAAAAACCTCCGTTTCTGTTCAGGCCGTAAGGCTCGCCAGGGATGATATGAGAAACCGTTACAAATTTTCATGGCCAAATTATGGCCTGTTACCGGACAAATACCCCAGCTTTCAGCATATGAAACTTACCTGTTTCATGCAAACCGGATCAGCCGGTTTGCGGGGTCACTCCACCGTAACACTTTTTGCCAGGTTGCGCGGCTGATCCACATCGGTGCCCTTGATAACAGCCACATGGTAGGCCAGTAACTGTACGGGTATGGTATAGAGGATCGGCGCGACAAAGGCATCAACGGCGGGAAGAGTGATGGTTTCGGCGTTCGCATCATCAATCCGTGCTACCCCGTTTTTATCGGAAATAAAAATCAGCCGGCCACCCCGTGCCATCACCTGTTCAACATTGGATATGGTTTTGTCGAGCAGATCATCGGTTGGCGCGATGACGATAACCGGCATGTCCTCGTCGATCAGGGCAATGGGGCCATGTTTCATTTCGCCTGCCGCATAGCCTTCGGCATGGATATAGGAGATTTCCTTGAGTTTCAGGGCCCCCTCGAGGGCAACGGCGTAACTGGTGCCCCGCCCCAGATAGAGAGCATCGCGGGAGTCGGAAATGGCACTGGCAATTTCTGCGATGCGTTCATCATGGTTCAGTATTTCCGCGGCGCGGGCGGGTACTTCTGTCAGGGCGTTGACCAGGCGCGCCTGTTCATCGTCCGAAATCGCATTGCGGGCTTTCGCCAGGGCAATACACAGACAGGCCAGGACGGTCAATTGCGTAGTGAAGGCCTTGGTTGAAGCAACCCCGATTTCCGGCCCGGCATTGGTGTGCAGAATGGTGTCTGATTCCCGGGCGATGGCGCTTTCCGGGGCGTTGACGATAGACAGGATGTGCTGTTTTTGCGAACGCGCATATCGAAGCGCCGCCAGGGTATCGATGGTTTCACCTGATTGCGATATGAACAGGGCAGCCCCACCTTCCTCCATTGTCGCCTCGCGGTAGCGAAATTCCGACGCGATATCCACTTCAACAGAAATCCGGGCAATTTTCTCAAGCCAGTATTTGGCAATCAGGCAGGCAAAAAAGGAGGTGCCGCAGGCGATCAGAGTCATTTTTTTTATGGAGGCCAGATCAAAGCTCAGGGGCGGCAGGGCGACAGTCCGTGTGGTTGGATTGATAAAGGCATGCAGGGTATCGCCGATAACCTGGGGCTGCTCGTAGATTTCCTTGAGCATATAGTGCCGATATCCCCCCTTGCCGATGGCGGCGCCCGACAAGGCACTGATTTTTATCGCGCGTTCGACTTCGTTATCGGCGGAATCGAAAATCTGTACAGACTCAGGGCTCATCACGGCCCAGTCGCCGTCTTCCAGATAGATGATCCGCTGGGTCAGCGGGGCCAGTGCAATGGCGTCGGAGCCGAGATAGCTTTCGCCGTCGCCAATACCAATGGCCAGCGGGCTGCCCTGGCGCGCGGCAATCATCAGGTTCTCGTGGCCTGCAAAAATGATGCCCAGGGAAAATGCCCCGCGCAGGAGTTTCAGGACCTGTCCGGTGGCATCGGTGGGCGACAATCCGGCCTGCAGGCGCTGATCGATCAGATGGACAATGATTTCGGTATCGGTGTCTGAGGCCAGGGTGCATTCCGATTTCAGAACTTCACGGCGCAATTCCTGAAAATTCTCAATGATCCCGTTGTGGACGATGGCGACCCGCTCAGTCGCATGGGGGTGGGCATTTTTTTCGTTGGGCACGCCATGGGTTGCCCAGCGGGTGTGGCCGATCCCTGTCCGTCCCGGTATCGGCTGGGTGTCAACCCGGTTCTGCAGGTTGAGGATTTTGCCTTCCGCCCGTCGGCGCTCGATCCTGCCGTTGCTCAGGGTCGCGATACCGGCCGAGTCGTAGCCCCGGTATTCCAGTCGTTTCAGGCCTTCAAGCAGTGCAGTAGACGCGTCCTGCTTGCCGATGATGCCAATAATGCCGCACATGCTGATGTCCCCAGGAGCTATTGGTTTTCAGATTGATCGCGCTTTTTCTGCGCCGCTTTTACAGCCCGGTAATTGACCGCATATCCATCCAGGGACTTTTGCGGGGCCCGGGTAATCGCCAGCGCGTCGTCGGCCACATCCTTGGCGATTGTGCTGCCGGCGCCGACAATGGCGCCATCGCCAATCCTGACGGGTGCCACCAGGGCGGTATTGGATCCGATAAAAGCCCCGGCACCAATGTCGGTGCGGGATTTGTTGTAGCCATCGTAGTTGCAGGTGATGGTGCCGGCCCCGATATTGGCATTGGCTCCCACCCTTGCGTCACCCACGTAGGACAGGTGGCTGGCTTTTGCCCCGGCTTCAAAGGTTGCGTTTTTAATTTCGACAAAATTGCCAATTTTGACATTTTCCCCGATTTCAGCGCCGGGGCGTAAGCGGGCATAGGGGCCAACAACGGCGCCAGAGGAAATGTGGCAGCCTTCCAAATGGGAAAAACCGCGCACAGTGGCACCATCGTCAATGGTGACTCCGGGGCCAATCACGACAAACGGTTCAATTAAAACGTCGGCACCGATCCGGGTGTCATAGGACAAATGGACGGATCCGGGGTTGACCAGGGTTGCGCCGTTCTCAAGGGCCTGTTGGCGCAAACGGTTTTGCATGACCGCTTCGGCATCGGCCAGGTCGGCCCGTGTATCGACACCGACAAAAGCGTCCGCATCACCGACGATAAAGGCGCAATGGTGGCCCTGGGCCCGGGCGATGGCGACGATGTCGGTCAGATAATATTCGCCCTTTTTATTGTTGTTTTTGATCGTCGTAACAAGATCGCCGAGGCGCGCCCGGTCGATCGCCATTATGCCTGAATTGCACAAATCAACGGCCAGCGTTTCGGCATCCGCTTCCTTGGCTTCGACGATGGCGTCAAGCTGGTCTCCCCCGCCAGCGATCAATCGTCCGTAGGCGCCGGGCTGCTCAAGGCGATAGCCCAGAACAACCACCGCCGGGTTATCGGGCAGGCCGCGCCGCTCAATCATCTGATGAATGGTTTCAGGCTGAATAAGCGGGTCAGCACCAAACAGGACAAGGACATGGCCAGGGTCATCCGGAACATCTGCCAATGCCGCCTTAACCGCATCACCGGTGCCCCGCTGTCCCGTCTGTTCAACGACCCGATGCGGTGCGGCGGCCTGGGCGACCTGTTCCATTCCGGGGCCAACAACCACAGTGATATCGTTTACCGACGCGTCTGTCAGGGCATCGATGACATGATTGAGCATCGCCTGCCCGGCAATTTTATGCAGCACTTTGGCCGTTGCCGAGCGCATGCGCGTTCCCATTCCGGCGGCGAGAACCAGGGCGCTGACATTGGAATTAAGTTTTGTCTTGGTCATAGGAAAACGTTTGGTTAAACAAGGTGTTAAAGCTATTGAATGGAGTTGGACACTGCCATAGGCGTGATGTCGGGCCAAGTCAAAGATTGTTTCGAATTCTTACAGGGGTTGGTTTATGAATTTTCCCTCACCGTCGTTACCCGCAGCCGTCGTGTTTGATCTGGATGGCACCTTAATCGACAGTGCGCCGGATTTGCACGCCGCATTGAACAGGCTGATGGCGACGGAAGGACGACGTCAATTGGCGCTCGGAGAAGTCATCGCAATGATTGGTGACGGTGTGCCCACATTGGTTGAGCGCGGATATCGGGCGACCGGCGAGGTCCCGGAGGCGGCCCGACTGGCAGAGCGGGTTGAAACCTTTTCGGCTGATTATGAAAACCACGCAACGGATCAGACCGTGCTGTTTGCCGGCGTTTTGGCGGCCCTGGACACCTTGCGTGCCAGCCAGGTGCTGCTGGGTATCTGTACCAACAAGCCGCAGGCGGCAACCCTTGCCGTTTTGCGGTTTTTCGGGCTTGCTGATCGGTTTGACGCGGTCGTCGGCGGCGACCAACTGGCAGGTATCCGCAAGCCGGATGCGAGGCACCTGCTGGCGACAATGGAAAAGCTTGGGGTTGGTGCCGATCAAACCGTGATGGTTGGTGATAGTCCCAACGACATTGGTGTTGCCATAAATGCAGGGGTTCCTTCCATTGCCGTTTCCTTTGGCTATTCACGGGTACCGGTGCCCGAACTCGGGGCGAACCGAACCATTGATCATTTTGATGACCTGGTGGACGCACTGGTGGATATTTCCCTGAATCGTGGCAAAAAGACAGACGGGCGGTTGTAATTGGCGAGAATTTATCGACTAAGTGTTGTCGATAACCGTTCGAAGGTATGTAATCGCCGGTGACAGAAAGTTTAAGGTATTTGTGCGAACGCATGGTATATGGATCCAATCTGGACCGGGTTTATGAGCTTGTGGGGAGCTCGTTGAGTAGACTGCGGTGAAATAAGACCTGAGGATTTCGAAAGTTAATTGTCGTTGAAAAATTTGCACCAGACCCCGCCGCGTGAAAACAAAACTGAACCCACCCGCATACGGTTTCACAACCGCATATCGTTCAAGCTGGCGCGAATAGGCGTTATCGTTGCCTTTATCCTGGGTATAGCGCTCAGCAGTTTTCAGGTGTATCTGGATTTCTCAAATCAGGAAATTGAACTCGACGCCCAGATCAACCGGATCCTATCGGTGGTTGAGCGTCCGGCCGCGCGCAGTGTGCATTTGCTGGACGAGGATCTGGCCGAAGAAGTTGTTCAGGGTTTGATGGAGTATGAGTTTATCCGCGAAGTTCGCATTGCTGATGATTTGGGCGTTCCTTTGGCGGAAAGCAGCCGCCCACCCGTTGCCAGCAAAACCCGTTGGATCACCAAATCCATTAAGGGCGAGGTCAAACCCTATGGGGTGACTTTGGAAACGTCGGGGATCCGGGATTTGGCCCCGGGAAAGCTCATTATTCTGGTTGATGTTGATGCGGCTCTGTCCGGGTTTTTTGATCGCTCCCTGTTCGTGATTACAACGGGCATTGTCCGGAATATGATTCTGGTCATCCTGTTTTTTCTGATTTTCTATATGCTGCTGACGAAACCCCTGCTGAATATTGTCAATTCGTTCAGGGAAATTGACCCGGAAGATCCGGGAAAGGCCCGGTTTTATGTGCCGAAGAACCATGACGCCGATGAGTTGGGGCTGCTCGCCAAATCAGGCAATGATTATCTGGATTCGAATGCCCGCCATCTGGCCGAACGGAACGAGGCCCAGGAAAGCCTGAAACAGGCGAACAACCAGCTGGAGCGCCGGGTTGAAGCGCGGACCGCTGAACTGAGCCGGGAAATTTCCGAGCGTAAAAATGCCGAAATATCCTTGCAGGAAATGAACGCGCGCCTGGAGCAGATGGTCGACAGCCGGACCAGAGAACTGATTGCTGCCAGGGACATGGCTGAATTTGCCAGCCGCTCAAAAAGTCAGTTTCTTGCCAACATGAGCCACGAACTGCGGACACCGTTGAATGCGATTATCGGTTTTTCGAGAATCATGAACGACCAGATGTTTGGCCCCATGGGTGTGCCGAAGTATCTGGAATATGCGGGCGATATCCATTCCTCCAGCACGCATCTGTTGAAAGTGATCAGCGATATCCTGGACGTCTCCAAGATTGAGGCGGGCGAGATGAAATTGGAAATGACAGAGGTCGACATGACCGAGGTTGCTGAAACCTGTCAATCGATCCTCAGTGAACCGATCCAGCAGCATCAATTGAATTTCAGCATCGACATTGCGAAGGACTTTCCGAAACTGTGTGCCGATGAACTGCGCATGAAACAGGTCCTTATCAATTTGCTGTCGAATGCGGTGAAATTCACGCCTGACAAAGGCGACATCCGCATCGAAGGCCTGCGGAATGATGATGGAAGTGCGACCGTTAAAGTCATTGATACGGGAATTGGCATTGCCGAAGAAGACATCAATCGTGTTCTCGAGCCGTTCAGTCAGGTCGGGGAAATCATGACTCGCAACCACGAAGGGACAGGGCTTGGCCTTTCTTTGTGCAAATCACTGCTCGACCTGCATGACGGCAGGCTGGAGATCGAAAGTGTATTGGGTGCGGGAACGACCGTATCCGCCTGGTTCCCGCCATCGCGTGTCGTCAGTCAGCCATCAGGACCTGTGAATAATTAAAAGTTCCTGATGTGATCCGTATCGGAGCGGACCGGCAAATGCATTTGCCGATAGGTGATATCGGAAACCAGCAAAACGATCGCCATCGCCGATATGAGATAGAGGAGGCCATTAAAGCGACGGCGACCCGGCCGGTACTGAGCCGAGGTCACCTGCGGTTCAATAATCTCCTGCTTTGGCGGTGAAAGCTCGCGCTGGCGATTGCTCATGTACTCGTTTTCAATATCCACGAACCCGATGCCGATGCGCCGGAATTCGCGGACAATGGGCGCCAGTGCCGCTGTAAAAAACAGCAGGGTTGCCGCGTAGCCAGCCCAGGGAATATGCGACGGAGTGGTTGCATAGCCCGCATAGCCGACCGCACAGAGAACGCCGAAAGCGTTAACAGGTATAAATCCGCGGTGCATTCCTGCTCTTTCCTTGTCTGTTCAGGTTCTCTCGCCGGCTTCCCATGACACAAAAAAGCCAGAGACCTCTGTTCGCGTTTATCAGTGAAACCCGGTTGTTGCACCGCCATCAATCGGTATGCCAACTCCCTGAATATGACGGGCCTGCGGTGAGCAAAGAAAGGCGACCAGTTCGGCAACGTCCTCGGGCTGACCCAGGCGCCGGATTCCGGACGCCAGGATATACTTCAGTTTGGCCTGCGCAACGGTTATGCCTTCTGCAGCGGCCTGTGTTTCCAATAGTGTTTGCATCCGGTCCGAGACGGTCATGCCGGGATGAACCACGTTTACATTTACATCGTCTTTCAGGCCCTGCAGGGATAAGGCCTTGGAAAAATGGGCCATCGCCACATTTACGGCGCCGCCAATCATGAAATTCGGGTTCGGTGAATAGGTGGCAGCACCGCCAATGTTGATCACGGTGCCTTGTCTGGAGGCAAGCGAAGGCCATAACAGTCTTGAAAGCCGGACAGCGCCATGAAATTTCAAATCGAATCCATCCATCCAGTCTTCATCAGGGAGATCAAGGAAAGTGCCGGCTTTGGTCGCCCCTGCACAATTGACCAGAATATCCACGTGGCCAAAATGCCGGATCGC
Organism: Rhodospirillales bacterium; assembly: GCA_013203595.1. Lineage (GTDB taxonomy): Bacteria > Pseudomonadota > Alphaproteobacteria > Rhodospirillales > Casp-alpha2 > JABMNT01. The sequence goes on along the minus strand of JABMNT010000025.1, from coordinate 5,229 downwards.
AGTTCCGCTGGCTTGTTCGCAGCCCTTTAGCGATGACAAATCAACGGCTGCAGTTTCAATCCGTTGACCGGTTAATTTTATGATCTCCCGGGCGCTCTGGGCAAGGGTCTGTTCAGTGCGGGCAACGAGCAGGCAGTCACAGCCCTCCATGGCCAGCCGTACGGCAATTTTTTGACCGATGCCCTTGCTGGCTCCTGTGATAACCGCGATTTTTCCTGTGAGTTGTTTGCTGGCCAAGCTAGCGCTCCCTAATGTCAAAATCAGAATTCAATTATCATCTATGAACGCCCTGGCGTGCCTTTCCTATGCTGTCTTCCGCAATGGGGCGGGATCAGGAGGCCGTTTTCGTCCTGAGCACGGCGACACCCGGCAGTTCCTTGCCTTCAAGCCATTCCAGAAAGGCGCCGCCGGCGGTTGATACATAGGAAAAGGCTTCGGTGACGCCGGCATTGGCCAGGGCGGCTACGGTATCGCCACCACCGGCAACGGATAACAGCTTGCCGGCCTTTGTCAGGCGCGCCGCTTCGCGGGCGACGGCGTTGGTGCCGGCATCAAAGGGCGAGATTTCAAAGGCACCGAGCGGGCCGTTCCAGACCAGCGTCCTGCATTGGGAAAGGCGCTCGGTCAGTTCGTGAATGGATGCCGGACCCACATCCAGAATCATCCAGTCAGCCGGAATCTCGGTGAGCGGAACGCTGCGGTTGGCGGCGCCTTCCCCAAAGGTTTCGGCAACCGTGGCGTCGAGCGGTAACAGCACTTCGCAACCCGCTTCTGCGGCCCGCGCCAGAATATCGAGGGCCTGCGCGGCCATATCTTTTTCGCACAGGGATTTGCCCACATTGACACCCTGCGCATGCAGGAATGTATTGGCCATGGCGCCGCCGATGATGACCAGATCGGTTTTCTCCACCAGATTGCCAAGAACCTCCATTTTGGAGGAAATTTTTGCACCGCCAACCAGGGCGGCAACCGGATGGGCCGGATTTTCAAGGGCACCGGCCAGGGCATCCAGTTCGGCCTGCATCAGCCGTCCGGCAACGGATGGCAAAAGTCGGGCGATGGCTTCTGTTGAGGCATGGGCGCGGTGAGCGCAGGAAAAGGCGTCATTGACGTAAATATCCCCGAGCACGGCCAGTTGGCCGGCAAAATCCACATTGTTGGCTTCTTCCTCGCCGTGAAAACGCAGATTCTCGAGAACGATAATAGCGCCATCCGCCATGTCGGCAATCAGACCGGCGGCGACAGGGCCAACGCAATCGGAGGCGAAGGGAATGTCCCTGCCCAGGGATTGAGCCAGCGCCCCGGCAACGGGACGCAGGGACATGTCGGCTACGACAGTGCCTTTGGGGCGGCCGAAATGCGACATGACGATGACCCGCGCCCCTTTTTGTGAAAGTTCCGTCAGCGTCAGCAGGGAGCGGTCGATGCGGGTCGTGTCGGTAATCACGCCGTCCTTCATGGGTACGTTCAAGTCACAGCGCACCAATACGGATTTTCCCGCCACGTCGATATCATCAAGGGTTTTATAATCAGTCATTTGCAGTCGCCTCGCCGTTAAATATTCGTCATCGTAAAAATGCCGACAGCCGGCGGGAATTATCGCCTGCCCCGTGGCATGGGTTTTTCAATAAGGTGTTTTGTATGATCAAGCTGTCGTGTTTGTCTAAAACGCTCCCGCGCAAAAGGCTCTCAACTTTCAAGGGGCCGTCTATTCAGCCAGTCTGGCCGCCTGCTCCATAGCCGCATTTGATTTCTCGGTTTCGCCAAGAACTTTGTAGGCATTGGCAAGCCGTAGCCAGCCCGGGCGATCATTGGGGTTTTCCTTGAGCCGCTGGGCCAGCCGTTCAACCATCGAGCGGATCATTTGCTGACGCTCTTCCGGGCTCATTGCGCTGGCGGCTTCGACGTCTTCCTGCCTGGGGCCGGGCAACTCCGCCCGGGCACGCGCGGAGTCCTGAATATCCGCTCCGATGCGCATGGCTTTAGCCGAAGGGACCACGGTCATGGGGTCGATCCCGGCTTCGTCGGCGGCGTTCGCAACCTGTGTGCGAACGGTCGTAACCCAGGGTGCATCGGGCAGGGATATGGCCAGCAGATCAATCCATTGCTGTATGGCGCCCGGCAAATCTCCGGCCTGTGCCGCGGCCAGGGCCATGTAGTAGCGGGCCTTCGGATTGGCGGCATTTATGCCATGGGCTTTTTCAAGAGCCGCCAGGGCATCATCGGTAACCCGCCCTTCGTTCATAAAGCTTACGGCTTCGCCATAATCGACCAGTAATTGCGGGTCTTCCGGGGCCCGTCTGACCGCCTGTTCGTAGGCCCTCACGGCGCGGGGGAACTGACCCAGCGACACCGAAGAACGGCCAAGCATGATCCAGCCTTCGAGGTTTTCCGGATCCCCGGCCAGCTTGCTTTCCAGCCGGTCCAGCAATGCCGACATCTCTTCGCCTGATCGCTGGTTTCCCTGTGCCTGTTGTTCCTTTTCGATGTCACGGTCAACATAGGCCAGGTTGTCGAGCATGGGAGTTCCCAGGTGGCTGTACAAGGCCAGGGAACCGCCCACCAGGAAAACCACAAGCCCCGTCACCGTTGCCCATTTGGGGCCGGTTTTATCGACAGCCGCGCGATCTGATTTATCGGCCGGACCTGCCGCGGCCAGCAATTTGCGGTGCAATTCGGTTTTGACGGCTGCCGCCTGCTCGGGGCTCAGCAGGCCGCGCTCAAATTCCCGCTCGGCTTCCTTCAACTGATCCTTGTAGATGGCCACATCATAGGATTCCCGTGCCGCCCGTGCGGTTTTTCGGCTGCGGATAACGGGCAGGGTCAGCAGGGCAAGTGCGACGGCGATGATCACTGCGATCCATATCCATATCAGGCTCATCGATCGCTCTCCGCCAACAGTTTTGCCAGTTGCTTTTCTTCCTCATCCGACAATGGCGCTGGTGCCGCCGCGGTTGTGGCTGTTTTTGCATTTCTTCGGAAAAACAGGACAATTGCGATCAGGCCACAGATGATCAGCAGAAAAGGCCCCAGCCACAGGGCCAGCGTTGCCTTGTTTACCGGCGGTTTCAGCAGCACAAAGTCGCCATAGCGCGAAACCACATAGGCGATCACCTGTTCATTGCTGTCGCCGGCTGTCAGCCGCTCGCGAACAAGCACGCGCAGATCCTTGGCCAGCGAAGCATCGGAATCGTCAATCGACTGGTTCTGGCAAACCAGGCAACGCAGGCCTTTGCTGATTTCCCGGGCCCGGGTTTCAAGGGCCGGGTCGGCCAGAACTTCGTCCGGGTTGACGGCATGACCCGGTAGGGGAGTTGTCATCAGGAAAAGCAGGGCGAGGAGGGCGAGCCGCATCAGGGGGTACTTTCTTTGCGTAACTGTTGGACCAGCGGAAGCAGGGTGCTCTGCCAGACCTGATCATTGAGGGGACCGATATGCTTGAACCGCACGACACCTTTTTTATCGACCAGAAAGGTCTCCGGCGCGCCGGTTACACCAAAGGAAATTGCCGCTTTGCTTTTTGGATCATCACCGACCAGGGTATAGGGATCACCAAACCTTTTCAGCCATTGCGGGCCGGCCTGAGGATCTTCTTCACGCCAGTCAATGGCATGGATCGGTATCTGGTTGTTTTCCCTGAGCGCCATCAGAAACGGATGCTCGACCCGGCACGCGACGCACCAGGAGCCAAATACGTTGACCAGGGTGACATCGTCAAGAAGGTCGGTCCGGCTGAACCCCTTGTCATCACGTCCGAGAAGCGGGGCAAGGGTAAATTCCGGGACCGGCTTGCCGGCCAGCATATTCGGCAGGCGGCTCGGGTCCTTGGTCAGGCCGACAGCAAAATATCCGACCAGAATCATGAACACCAACAGCGGTATGATGAACAGGAGGCGTTTGTTGCTCATCAGGTTGCTGCCGGCTCTGCGCTAACCGGGGCCTGGCGCCGGTGCGGAACGCCGACCCGATGCCGCCGGTCTGTAATACTCAGGGCACCGCCAAACATCATGACCAGGGTACCGATCCACATCCAGACGACCAGCGGATTATAATAAATGCGGGTCACATAACCACCCGAATCTCCGTCGGCATCGCCAATCACCGCATACAGATCACCCAGCAGAGTGGTGTGTATGGCGGCTTCCGTGGTTGGCATCTGGGTCACCGGATAATGTCTTTTTTCCGGCTCAAGAATGACAAACAACTGGCCATCCTTGTAAACACTGAACTTGCCGAACAGAATGTCGTAGTTAGGCCCCTTGCCGGATCGTGCGCCTTCAAAGACGTAGTCGTATCCACCCACTGTTACCTGATCGCCCGGCTTCATGGTCTGAATGCTTTCAACTTTCCATCCCCCGGCCCCGGCCATGCCGGCGATGGCCAGCGCCATCCCGAAATGGGCCAGCGACATGCCCCAGGTTGACCGTGGCAGGCGGCCGAGACGACGCAGGGATTCTGCCAAAGGAGCCTTGAACAGGCGGATGCGTTCACCAATTTCTGCAATCACCCCGCCCCCCAGCCAGACGGCCAGAGCAATACCGATGACCCCCATAAAGGGACCATCCGTTTCGATCGCCCAGGCGGCGGCACCGGCGACCAGGGCCAGCACACAGGCAAACCGCAGGCGACCGAGAACAGGCAGCAGGTCGCCGCGTTTCCAGTTGAGAAACGGGCCGGCGGCCATGGCAATAATCATGGGCACCATCAGCGGCAGAAACACCGCATTGAAAAAAGGAGCGCCGACGGAAATTTTGGCGCCGCCAACGACGTCGATAAACAACGGGTACAGGGTGCCAAGCAATACGGCAGCAAGGCCGGTTGTCATCACCAGATTATTGAACAGCAAAGCGCCTTCACGCGATATCGGCTGAAACACGCCGGAGCTCTTCAACTGCGGTCCGCGCCAGGCAAACAACACCAGCGATCCGCCGATGACAATGGCCAGCAACAGGAGTATGAAGACGCCGCGGGTCGGGTCTGTGGCAAAGGCATGGACCGAAGTCAGAACACCGGAACGAACCAGAAAGGTTCCCAGCAGGCTCATGGAAAAGGCAATGATTGCCAACAGCACGGTCCACCCCTTCAGGGTGTCGCGTTTTTCGACAACAACAGCGGAATGCAACAGCGCCGTGCCCGCCAGCCAGGGCATGAAGGACGCGTTCTCAACCGGGTCCCAGAACCACCAGCCGCCCCAACCCAGCTCGTAGTAGGCCCACCAGGAGCCAAGCG
>JABMNT010000024.1 GCA_013203595.1 Rhodospirillales bacterium | reverse complement strand
TCGCCCACCCCTCAAACCCCCATAGGCCGTGCAAAGCGAACCGCCGGGCCTAAACTTCCCGCAGTTGCCTCCCCTGAGGCTTGTCCGACACCTGACCAACAGAGGCCGTCGATGGTGCTGAGCCAGGCCAGGTGTCCGACAACCCTTAACAGCAGGGGACACTAAGAACAAACCCAATATTACAAGTTCCACTTTTGTCTACGATTTAGAAGATCGAGATAAGCTTCGGCGCTTTTCCAATTCTCAAACGTTTTCTCTTTCGCCGTAAAGGACCCGTCTTTATTTCTCGTGATCTCCGGCGAGAGATCATCTGGAACACTCTCATCCTCCACCGGCAGGAGTTTCAGAACTACTTTTCTGTTTTCAAAACGGACTCGGGAAATAATAATGATTAAGAAAGCCATACAGGTAAATGGAACAGCAAACGCGGCCAGAACAAGGGGCGCTTCAAGTCCTGCCCTCTCGGCAATTAACGCCAATAGGCCGCTAATCAAGAATATGCCAATGACAAGCAACTCTTCGGACAATGTATTTACATCTTCGGGAAGATATTTAACACCGCAGTTCTGGCATTTGAGAGGTTTTGGGTTTCCAAACCTGCACCAGTGTATTCGAGCACGCTTCACATCAACACCATACCCACATGCGGGACAGGAGCTATCCTTCACCGCCCGTTTTTCAGGTCCTCCAACTGTTTCCTGATAGTTTGGCCCCTGCAATTACCTGTCACTTCCCAATTGAACGGCTCCGATAAAATCTGCTCGCTAAGCACCACCATGGTAGTAGGTAATCGATTGTGGTTAAAGTCCGAAAAGGGTCACTTTCCGCCGAACTGAAAGCCGCATATTACCGCCCGGTATCTGTATATCTGTGACCAATAATTTCAAAAATTACGGCCCTGATCCCCAGTTCCCCGCACACCCCCTGAACTTCAGTTGGCAGACGTGAGGGCGGCACACGACGGGGAGAGGCCGTGAATATCGGCGATTGCAGGCAGATCTTTAGCCTGTTTCGGACACATACGGTGCCGGACGGGATACGGTTACTCGTCATGTAAATCAGTTTTTGGCTTTTGTGTCCTTTTTATCCTGCCTGTTTGAATTGTATTTGACGTGACGCAGTCAAATTCGTAAAATGCGTTAATTACACTTAATACGATTAATACGTATTTTGCGTTACAGTCGGACGCTCATTTGAATAAGGTTGATGGTAGATGGCAAATCCGATCTTAAGGGAATTCCCTAAAACCGCATTATTACGAAATGCGGGTGATGTTTATGAGGCCGTCCAGGAAGGGCCTGTAAGTCTGTCTGATCGAGGCACGCCCCGTTTTGTTTTAATGACGCGACGCGATTACGACAGATCGATTGCCGCGCGTGATGTGCGTGTTTCAAGGAGAACCGCAGATATCCCCGCCGATGAAAAAGAAGATCTGATCAGAGCCCTGCAAGAATCAATTTTGAAAGATGCGTAAACCGGTAACCGGAGATGTGTGGAGTTATCCCTATTTGTGGAACTGGCAAGATCAGTCCGGAGAAACCGAGGGGCGGAAACAGCGGCCTATCGTTTTTTCCGCCGTTGTGAAACGTTCCGATGGTCAAACGGGTCTTTATATTCTCCCGATCACATCACAGGAGCCGGGCGAATTCCGGGAGGCGATTGAAGTGCCGCAGACTGAAAAACGCAGAGCAGGACTAGACCAGGATATTGCACTTTGGATTATTCTCGACGAACACAACCTGGATATCCTTGAACAATCTTTCTATTTCGAATCCAGAAAGTATATCGGTACCTTCAGCAAAGCTTTCATAAGTGACATAGCCACACACTTCATTGCACATTTACGCGCGGGATCGACGGGCCGCGTCAATCGTCTTTAGACATCGGCCAACGGTCCGGCATCAGACAGCCAAACGCCAAAGGGGCGGCTTTTTCAAACCTGCGTATCGTTGATCGCAAGATGCCCCAGCATATTTCAACACCTCCAATTTTGATAATTCGCGACCGGGTACTTAATCAACAGGCTCAATCGTAATTCTGACACGCCCTCCCGCTGCGCGGGCCGCCGACATGATCGTGTGCAGGGTCACCCCCATGTCTGTTTCATCGAGAAGTCGGTTGACCTGGCTGCGCGAGCTCCCCATTTCCCGGGCAATCCGTGTTTTGGTTTTTCCCGACCGTTCAATCATAGCCGCCAAGGAGCGGGCAAGAACGCGTTTAGCGGCTCCTTCAGTCACCTCTTCAAGCATTCCGTCCGCATCCAGAAAATCATCAAACAAACTGCCGAGGGGCGGATTCTTCTCGTCCGTTTTCATGCCAATTGATCCTTTTACTTCTGGTCGGTTTTCCATCGGATCTCTACCGCATGGTTTTACCTCCAAGCGGTCTAGGGACTCAACCGGTAAAGCGCCCAGGTATCGCCGGACAGGCCCCATTGGGGGAAACTGTTGATCAGCGCGTAGCTCACTGTCCGCCCCGATTCCTGGGTTCTGGTGATCATCGGCGCCGCCGGTTTGCCATAGAGATAGCCGTTGATGAACCAGTCCGCTGGCACGTCGCCTTCGTCCCGGGTTGAGACAAAGATCAGGCGGTTGTTCAGGTGGTCGTATCGGGCCTGGTAGGCAAAGACGGAGCCGACGCTGAATGTGGGAAAGCCGGTGACCCGCTGCGGCCCCGCACCGGCCGCCGCGATAGTGGCCAGGACCTGCCCGTACTGGCCGCGCCCGCCATCGGAGAACTTGAGCAGCAGCCCGGCCTGACCAACCATAAATCCGGCCAGCAGCAATGCGGCAAGGCCCCGGCTCCAGCCCCCCGCGGTCCAGGCCTGGCCCAGGCCCTGGCTGAAAACCAACAGGCCGAACAGGGAAACCGGTAAAAAATAGCGGTGGATCACGTCGGGTTGCTGTTCGAGCAACAGCACAACAATAGGGAAAACGAACAGGACCACGGCAAACAGAATCCACTCTTTGTGATGCGCGCGGTATTTCATGTAAACCAGAATGAAGGCCGCCAGCAGCAGCGTCAGCAGCGGGACCAGAGAGGTGATCCGGTTGGCGTCCAGACCAATGGTCCAGTAAGTCATAATTCGGATCGACGCCAGAGCCGGCTCCGGGCAACAGTCGCCGCCGCGCACCATATTGGTAAGGGCAATGGACCCATAAGCGCTCAGATAAACCAGTTGCAGCCCGAACAACGGAACCAACCGGGCCAGGGTCGGGACCACCGCGCGCCGCGCTTCATAAATGCTGATCAGCGCCCATAATCCCAACCCGGCCATAACCACGCCGAAACTCAGGTGCGCCAGCAGACCGAGCAGGGAAACGGCGACAAATCCAGCGCCAGTCAAAAAGGCAGGGCTGGCAAGACAACGCGCCAGCAGGGCATAGCAGGCCAGCGCCGCCAACAGCATCGGCGCATAGCCACGGGCCTCGCCTGAATAATTGATCAGCGGATAACTGAGACCAAACAGCAGGGCGGCAATAACCCCGGTTGCCAGGTTCCGGCGCAGCCCGATGCAGGCTGCCAGCAATACCATTGCCACCCCGCTGACGAAGGACAGGGACCGGTAGGCCGCATTGGAGGCATCCGGCCCCAATGCGGCCAAATAGAGGGTATTGAGGGCATGGGTATTGGCGTGAAAGAAAAGCGCCAGCCAGTCCTGGGAGTTTTCCGAGGCCCGGGCCAGCGCGATATGATTGAGCGACCAGACTTCATCGATCCACAGATCACCGGTCATCGACCACAGGCGCAGGCCCGTGGCGACGGAAAGTACCAGCAGCAATAGCCAAAACCCGCCGCGCGGCAGCTCTGAAATTTTCATCTGCAAACTCCCCGGGTGGAAGCGGTCTTAAGCATCGGCTTTTCTGGCGATGGCGACAATCTGCCAGCCGAAGCGGGAGCTGAACAATGACCAGCCGATGACCGCGCGAAAGATCGCCATGACAAACCGCGCCAGCGGGCCTGGCCGGCCGTCGATATCCTGAGCCAGCCTTTCGCCGCGCAGAACGACCACCAGCCGGTACAGATTGAACAGGGGAAAGCCGCTGCCGGTGACCAGTTCAGTCCGGTATCCGGCGGCCAGCAGATCGGCGCGCAGGCTGGCTGGCGTGTAATGGCGAAAATGACCGATGGATCTGTCGAAGGCGGAGCGCGGCCCGCCGGGAACAGTGATGATCAGGCGGCCGTCGGCTTTCATGAACTGCGCTAAATTTTTAAGCACCGGGACCGGCTGCTCAATATGTTCGAGCACTTCCGAGCAGACCACATGACTGGCCCAGTTGGTGAGCGGGCCGGCATCGAAGTCAGGGGCGGATATATCGAGCGTGGCCAGGTGTGCGGCGGGTAATAGCCTTTGGCAGATCGCAATGCCGCCGGCACTCTGATCGATGCCGCCCAGTCTGGCCTCCGGATATGCGGCGGCGACGGCTTCCAACAGATCGCCGGCGCCGCAACCCACATCGAGAATTGTCGTGCCGTCGGCCCGGGCACCGTCGCCAAGCAGGCGCTGGATAAGCCTGCGCCGATAGCGCTGGCCCGGATTAAGCCGCGTCGCCTCCGCATAACGCTGCCAATGGGCGTTCCAGTAAACCTCGTCCATTTCCGAGCCGGGATCAGCGACGGCCATCAACCGGGCTCGACGGGTGGTTTTGGCGGTTCCGGAAAATTGGCGGTGATGGCATGCAACAGCAATGTCGAAACAAAAGTGACAAAGGACAGGATCACCAGCATCAGGCCAATCACACCGGCATGGTTGACCCCGACCATATTGGTAAACAGGGTATACCCGGCCCCCGCATAGGCGAGAATGAAGTTCAGGCACAACAGAAGGCCGAGGCAGAAAACAATCCCCGCCAGGGCGACAACCGGGGTATAGGGAAATTTACGCACCCATTTCTGCCGGACCGTACCGACCGGGTCGTAAATTCCCTGCGCCAGGGCCCCCAGAAAATAGCATTGCAGGCCGAAGATCGACAGGGTTGAGCCCAGATACATGGTGTTCAGGGAAAAATGAATGCCACCCAGCGCGACCGGCCCCAGTCCCAGGGGCAGGGTAATCAGAAGGCCCAGCAGAAACAGGAGCAGACCCGGCTTGAGGACAAAAAAATCAGCCCCATGGATAAACATGGCGCGCAGATTTATCCATCCCGCATGCCAGGGCGAAAACCAGCCGATCCGTTTGTGATGGCTGAGGCGGCCGTCCCGGTCCTTGTAGAAATGCACCGGGGCCTGCACGGTTTTCAGTCCCAGGCGCACCGATTTGACAACCATTTCCGAGGCATACTCCCAGGACTGGGATTTCAGATTCATCCGCCTGAAGGCATCAAGGGTCAATCCCCGCATCCCGCAATGGATATCGGAAAACGACGAGCCATAAATAAAATTCAGCAGAAAGATCGTCAGCGGGGTGCCAAAATAGCGGTGCAGCGCCGGCATGGCGCCGTCTTCGATCGAGCCCAGAAACCGGGACCCCAGAACAAATTCATAACCCTGTTCGAAGGCCACCATAAATGGTGCAATTTCACGGAAATCGTAAGTGCAGTCGGCATCTCCCAGAATAACATAGGTGCCACGAATATTGGGAATCGCATCGAGATAGGCCCGGCCCAGGCCACGCACCGGGGTCTTGAGAACCCGCGCACCTTTGGCCAGGGCAATTTCCGGGGTGCGGTCGGTTGGACTGTCGAGAATGAGAATTTCCGTGGCAACACCGGTTTCTTCAATGCCCTGCAGACACCAGTCCATGAACTCGGCCATCACCTGTTCTTCATTCAGGGCCGGGATGACAAGGGAAAGCACAGGATCGGCAACATCGCCATCCGGAATGTAGAGCTTCATCTCCGGGTCATGGGCAAAGGAAACCGGTTTTCGAGAAGAGAGCTCCGTCAATCGTTGGTTTGTATCAGCCACTTAAATGCCCACCGTTTTTGATAATCACCATAAGTCCGGCACCGGCAATGGCAACACCGTAGGGTATGGATTGCCGGTGCAGGTGATCCGTCCCGATCCATGTCAGTTTGCGCCGGACCATGGCCAGCGATGGAAGTTTTGCGGTGATCCAGATCACGATCGCCAGCAGCCCGCCCAGCAGGGCCACCAGGAACAGAAAACTGCCGAGATCATGCCACGGGACCCAGAGCGCGACGGCGGCCAGGAACTTGACATCTCCACCGCCGAAAAGCTTGAGCGCATATAACGCAATACTGCCCATAAACACCACCAATGCGACCCCATAGTGGACAGCGATCTGGGAAAAGATGAGGTCCGCATTCAGCGCCGCCGGCAGGTAGGCGAGCACCAGCACAATCGAAATCCAGTTGGCTATTTCCAGCGTCCGTATGTCAGATACAGCGCCGCAAAGGAGAACACTGACGAATCCCGCCACAAAAATCATTTCAAATAAGGACGGAAGATCGGTGATCAGGGAGACTCCCGAAAGGGATGGAACTGGCGGCAATAAATCACATCTTGATTGTCTGGCCTAAAATTTCGGTTCAGGCAAATTCACCGGATAAAGTTCAGTTGGTGAAGGCATTGCCTACCTGATTGAAGGTGTTTCCGATATCGCTGCCGATCATCGTAACTCCGGCTATAATGACAACCGCAACCAGAGCGACAATCAACGCGTATTCAATGGCCGTCGCACCTTTGCTGTCGCCAGCCAGTTGTAACAGACAATCAAGCCGTTTCCGCATTGCTGCAATCCTAACCGAAATTCACAAAGCCAAGAGCCAGGCTGATTTCAACCCGGCTCCCAGCGATGCGAAATGATTGAAGGATACTGCATTTCTAAAGAAATGCCGTAAAAACAATCGTGTTCTAATTATTGAGGTTATTCGCCACGTTGTTGAACGTGTTGCCAATACTATCGCCCATGAGGGTGATACCGGCGATAATTACCACGGCGACAAGAGCAGCAATCAAACCATATTCGATGGCTGTTGCACCTTTCTTGTCACTTTTGAGACCATTAAGAATCTGGAACATTTTCATTTTCATCCTTGAAACCTCCTAATCAACGCATCGATACTTGCTAGGTCAAAACAAACCGGTTTGGAGAAGCACAAGTGGGTAAGGTCCCCCTGCGGTCTCTGATGCGTGTACAGCCTCCCAAAACCTGCCAAAAAAGTCAACTGAATTTGAGATTGTACGTTTTTCAATAGTAAACGAAATCAACGACTAAGCTGTGATGATGCACACAATTATATTACAATTTTCTTAATTTTTCAAGTAATCCGGGACTTTTCAGAAGGTCCTGGAATCTTCGACGGAAACGACAGCCCCGGCACGGGAGGCCCGCATTATGCGGATCAATTCTATCGGGTGGAAATCTTGCGCTGCCATGGCATCATAATGGTCCCTTGCGTGAATCATATGTCTGGGTAAAGATTGATGCCTACAGGTAATTACGAATCAATGCGCACAGGGGAACAGGCATGGCTATTCAGAATCTAAAACGTTTGCTGGCATCCAGGGGACTCAAAGTCGGGCATTCCATATTTGAATTTAATTCGCCGGGTCTGGGGCAGATCATCGCCACCGCCGGTGTTGATTTTGTGTTTCTGGACATGGAGCATTCCGGTTTTGATATTTCCGAAACCAAACGGGCGATCGCCGGCCTTCGCGTCGGCAACATTCCGGCGCTGGTTCGCCCGCCGTCGGACAATTACCACCATATCGCACGGGCGCTTGATGCCGGCGCCGACGGTCTGGCCATGCCCATGGTCGGCACCAGGGAACAGGCCGAGCATATTGTTTCATGCATGAAATACCCGCCCATGGGTAAACGCGGGGTCGCCCTGTCCCTGGCCCATGACCATTACCGGCCCGGAAAAGCCGTTGAGGTGCTGGCCGCGGCCAACAAGCGCACCGCTTTCGTGGCCCTGATCGAGACCGCCGAAGGGGTTGAAAACATTGATGCCATCGCCTCGGTAAAGGGCGTTGACTGTCTGTGGATCGGGCATTTCGATTTAAGCTGCTCGCTTGGCATCAATGGCCAGTTTGATCATCCGGATTTCAGGAAGGCCTGCAATGCGGTCAAAAAGGCGGCGGTGAAACACAAAAAGGCCCTGGGTCGGCTGTCGCCGGACCCGGCCGAATGCATCAGCCTGTATAAGGAAGGCTACGATGTGATCTGTTATGGCGGCGATCTGTGGGTTTATCAGAAAGCCCTGATCGACGGCATCACCGCGGTCCGCGATGGCTGCACGCCGCCCAAACCCAAGAAGGGAGCAAAAGGCAAATGAGCAAGTTTCGTGTGGCGCTTTCAGCCGACTTCAAAAAGCCCGATGGTTCGCCTGCCTATCCAATGTTCGATTTGAGCCCGCTGGAAGACGACCCGGATGTGGAAGTCGCCTATGCCAAGCCCGTCGACGGCCGGATGACCGCAGAATCAATGGCTGGATTTGATGCCCTGATTTTACTGGCGGCAAAATTCGACGCCGACAGCATTCCCGCTGACGGTCGCCTGAGTATCGTCGCGCGATTCGGAGTGGGCTACGACAATGTCGATATCGAGGCCTGTTCGGCAGCCGGCATCGGCGTTGTCATCACCCCCGATGGCGTGCGCCGGCCGGTCGCCGTCACCATTCTCACGTTCCTGTTAGCACTTGCCGGAAAGCTGTTCGACAAGGATAAACTGACCCGCGAAGGTCCCGCCGGGTTCGCCAAACGCCCCGGCTACATGGGCACCGGCCTTGTCGGCCGCACCCTGGGCTCGATCGGCATTGGCAATATCGGCGCCGAGATGTTTCGCATGTGTGTGCCGCTCGATATGAAGTTCATTGCCCATGACCCCTACGCGGACCCAGAACTGGCAGTCAGCCTGGGGATCGAACTGGTCAGTCTGGAGCGTGTTTTCACCGATAGTGATTTTTTGAGCCTGAATACGCCGCTGACACCCGAAACCCACCACATGGTCAATGCCGCCAGGCTGGCAACCATGAAGCCGAGCGCTTATCTGATCAACACCTCACGCGGGCCGGTGGTTGATCAACCAGCCCTGGTCGCGGCCCTCACATCCGGCGTTATTGCCGGCGCCGCCCTCGATGTGTTTGACCCGGAACCGCCGTCCGCCGACGATCCCATCCTTAAGCTCGAAAATGTGATCGCCACCCCGCACGCCCTGTGCTGGACCGATCAGTGCTTTGCCGGAATCGGAGCGTCCGATATCGAGCAGGTCCTGAAAATCAAGAGCGGCGAGACCCCGCCACATCTGGTTAACCGCAAGCTCGCGACCGAAGCGTCGTTCCAAAACCGCCTGAGCGGTTACAAAAAGACCTTTGGCTGAGCCGGTGTCGGTTTTCACCACGTATGAGAAAATCAACGGCTGAATTACGCCTGAAACAGACTGTTTGCTCGCCTTGGACTTTTAATCGTTTGTGACCCGAGGGGGCCATTATTGAATGTATAGGAACTCACCGGCTGTCTAAGAAACTTGGGGCAATTCACTATCCCATTATCAGTCACGCAAAAAGCTACGCGTATCAGCATCTGCCTTTCTGCCTTGCGTTTCTATTGCACCAGTTGCATTAGGCCGGTGTGTCTATTGACCTCGATTTTCTGAACAAGTGAATCTTCTTTCGTCACGATCTCCACGCCTATCGTGTCGTCGTCTTTCTCTGTCACCTTTCCGACCTTCAGGTTTGGATTGCCGTTCCAAGACAGGCGGTGTTCCATCATATGTTTTACTGCATCCACCGTCAGGTCCTGCGCCAACGGTTGCATTTGCCAGTAATTACTTCTCCCCATCATCGGCATTTGACCCTGATAACCTGGTCCCATCATTGGCATTTGACCCTGATAACCTGGTCCCATCATTGGCATTTGACCCTGGTAACCTTGTCCCATCATTGGCATTTGACCCTGGTAACCTTGTCCCATCATTGGCATTTGACCCTGGTAACCTTG
>JABMNT010000023.1 GCA_013203595.1 Rhodospirillales bacterium | reverse complement strand
GGTCTGGTGTTTCTTCACCAGTTGCGGCTCGAACGATCCCGTTCGGTCACGCGGCGTTGCCAGCTCGAAACTGCCCGTGGTCGATTTTATAGTCTTGCGACCATATCCATTTTTACGATTAGCAACCTCATCAGCTTGCAAATGCACTGCCATTTCGGCTTCCAGCGCAGCTTCTGTCAGTTGTTTTATCAACGGCGTCAGGATGCCGTCCTTGCCCGTCAGGTTCTGGCCGTCTTGCAGGGCAGAAAGGGCGGCCTCAAAATCAAAGTCATTTCGCATGTGTCATTCCTTTTCTTCAGTTTAAAAAAATGACACGGAATTTCTAACGCTCCCAATTGATTTATTAGCTCCATTACGAATTGCTCTATTGAACAATGCACTTACGGTCGGGCATTCGGCCAAATCGTGTTCACGTTCCTTTGCCGACGCGTGTTCCTGCTTGGGATCGTTGCCTACAGATAACTCCTCACGATACTTCCGGGGGCTTTATCCCGTGCGCCCTTGAGACTCGTGTCTGGCTAGCGTCCCAGATTGACCTGCGTTCTCGTACCAGTGGCCGGAGACGTATAGTCCATGAAGGCCGCGACGGCAAGGCTTCCTGATGGAAGCGCTCACAGCAGGTACAGGCCATGCGCGGGCGCAGAGCTAACCGTTATTTTTGGTGATGGCAAGCTCAGGCGGCGTTTTGATTGTGCTGATTTTGCTATTCGACGCCATCATTGAATTTGACGCCGGTGATGAGTTTCGGCAACTGGTTTTTGCCTCGTAATCGCAGCCAGGTTTTCTCCGCCTCCTTGATAACCTTGAAGACCATTAGCTCCATGGTCGCCATGGACAGGCAGCCTTTGGAGCGTTTGGTTCGATGACGCACTGTCGCGAAGGTGCTTTCAATAGGGTTTGTGGTTCGGATGTGGGTCCAGTGTTCCGCCGGGAAATCATAAAAGGCGAGCAGTTCGTCTTCGTCCCTGGTCAACCGTTCCGCCGCCTTCGGGTATTTTGCCTGGTATTTTTCACAGAACACCGACAACGCATTTTCCGCCGCCAGACGGCTCTCGGCCCTCCAGATATTGTGCAGGTCGGCCTTGACCTTGGCCTGCATGGCTTTCGGCATATCGTTCAGAATATTGGCCGTTTTGTGAACCCAGCAACGCTGCTGGCGGGTCGTCGGAAACACTTTTCCAAGCGCCGACCAGAAACCCAGAGCGTCGTCGCCAATCGCCAGCAGCGGTGTATCGGCGAGACCACGCGCTTTCAGATCAATCAGAAGCTCCGCCCAGCTCTGGGCGCTTTCCCGATAGCCGGAGACAAAGCCCACCAGTTCCTTCTTGCCCTCCGGTGTGGCCCCGATAATGACCAGCATACACTGGCTTTGATCTTGCATGCGCGCCTGGAAATAGATCCCATCGGCCCAGATATAAACATAGCGCCGGGCCGATAAAGTCCGGCCGCGCCAATGTTGCAGCTCTTCTTTCCAGCTTTTGCATAAGCGCAGGACCGTGTCCGATGACAGGTTCGGCGCATCTGGACCAAGCAAGGCGGACAGCGCGTCTTGGAAGTTTCCGGCGGAAATTCCCTTCAAATAGAGCACCGGCAAGACCGCGTCCAAACTCTTCGTGCGCCGGGCGTGTTTGGGCAAAATGCTGGGCGAGAAATGGATCTTTGCCAAACCATCCTCCGCACGGTCTCGCACCCGCGGTTGGCGAACACGCACCGCCCCGATGCCGGTCTGAATACCGCGCTCCGGCAAATGACCGTGACGCACGATCCGTGCCCGGCCGTCGTCCAGGCGTTCGTCCGCATGCGCCTCAATAAAACTTGAAACCTCCGCCTCAACAGCATGCGCCAGCAAACGCTGCGCCCCGTTGCGCAGAACGTCCGTCAGGAGATCGCTAAACGCCCCTGGTTGAACTAGCGGTGTAACCATAGAATCCGTCATGGCGTATCCCTCTGAATGCCCCTGTACGATGTTGTATGCAATTCCTGGAATGGGCATCCAGCCCGTGGGCCTTACATGACTTCCGGGGAAGGGCAGAAACAGCCGTCTGCCCGATGAAATGCGTATCGTGTGGTGGCGAGACGCTCACCCACAGGGCTGTCCCTTGATAGTGCAGCTTCTGTTAACGTGTCCGATAGGGCTGCTCTGAATGCTGATCCGGTGTGTGCGTCTATTGACCAGGCCGGCGCCCACCGACCGGGGCGCGCCAATGGGGGATATCATGCAATATATCGGTGCCGCTTGACAGATTCTGATCGAAGCGGCCATGCCGTCGGCCTGTAACTGGACGAATGCCGATAGGGTCTGTCGATCACCGGTTCCTGCGATCGTAACCTGCCCCGCAATCCATCCCGATGGCCAGCAGGTCGCATGCCTCAATACGGGATATATCGAATCTCGCTGCGGGTTACCGGAATGACAACGGGATTTGGGCGTGATCAAACCTGTTCGTACGATAGGGCAGGACGGGAGAACGGCCCCCGCATGCCGTCGTCCCAAAAATTGGGCTGGTCCCGCTACTCCAGGTTTTTCAGCATGTCTGCGCCCTGGTTTTTTTGCGCCTCGCTGAGCGTTTCACTGTCTATTCCGCTCAACGCGGTTCTGGCTTCGTCAGTTTCGCCCTTCAGGCTCGCTGCTTTGGCGTCGGTAAGCACTGCGTCAACGGCGCTGGGAAAGCGACGCGCGACGCCTTTTATCATGATGTACCCTTTATCAAGGGTATCGGGGTTTTTGATAAGCATTTCAGCGAGAGTTACGGCCGTTGGCGGGCTGCCACCCGACTGTTTATACGCCAGTTCAGCATAACCGAGCGCCCGATCCGGGTCCTGCTCCTTCAGCAGGTCGGCCAGATTGTTAAGCGCGATAACATTTTCTGGAATTTTCTCCAGGATTGTTTCGTAAACGCCGGCGGCTTCATCACGCTGCTCACCGAGCAAATAATAGTTTGCCAGTTCGAAGGCGGCGGCCAAATCCTCCGGTTTGCTTTTTACATGCGCTGTCTGAACGGAAATCGCATCCTTTTTCTGTCCACTATTCCATAG
>JABMNT010000288.1 GCA_013203595.1 Rhodospirillales bacterium | reverse complement strand
TATCGGTATCGTTTTCCAAAACTTTCATCTGGTCCCCTCCATGACGGCCCTTGAAAACGTCGCCCTGCCTATGGAGTTTGCCGGGCGCCCCGATGCGTTTGAACATGCCCGGAAAGAACTGGAGGCGGTTGGCCTCGGCCATCGCACTCACCATTATCCGGGCCAGCTGTCCGGTGGCGAGCAACAACGCGTTGCCTTGGCACGGGCTTTCGTTACACAACCGGAAATACTTTTAGCTGATGAGCCTACCGGAAGTCTGGATCAGGCAACTGGCGAACAGGTCATCCAGATGCTGTTTGATTTGCAGGACCGCTACGGCACAACCCTCATTCTGGTGACCCATGCTCCCGATCTGGCGGCGCGCTGCTCGCGCTTGATCCGGTTGGCTGATGGAGAGATCGTCAACGGCTCTGATGCCACTGCCCATGGGTGATCTTGCCCTCAGCTGGCGTCTGGCACGGCGTGACCTGCGCGGCGGCTTTGGCCGCTTTCGTATTTTTCTGGCCTGCCTGATTCTGGGCGTCGCGGCAATCACGGCGGTTGGCAATCTAAGCGAATCGGTTTTAGGAGGCTTGCGGGCTGACGGCCAAAAACTGCTGGGTGGCGATATAGATCTGCGCCTGATGCAGCGCCCAGCGGCCCCGGAACAGCTGTCCTATTTAAAGGCAGAAGCCCAAGGATTTTCAGAGTCCATCACCCTGCGTGCCATGGTCCGCCCTGCCGAGAGTCGTGAGCGCCGGGCCATGGTCGAGCTGAAGGCGATTGATTCGGCCTATCCCTTGGTTGGTCAACTGGAAACAGAGCCGCCCGCACCCGGTGCGGACCTCTTCGCCCTGCGAGATGGCATTTGGGGGGCCATTGCCGACCCCAATTTGTTGACCCGCCTCAACCTGAAGCTCGGTGATCGCATCAAGCTGGGTGACATTAATCTGGAAATCCGCAGCCTGATCCAGATCGAGCCGGACCGGGTCGCCAGTGTCTTCAGTCTGGGGCCGCGCCTGATGGTTCATCTTGATGCCCTCAATGCATCTGGTCTTGTCCAGCCCGGCAGCCAGCTCCGTTATCATTACAAACTGACCTTGCCCGCCGGCACCAACAGCAAAAGCTGGCAACAATCGCTTTCCGATACGTTTCCGAAAGCCGGCTGGCGGGTACGAACCCCGGAAGAAGCGGCACCCGGCATAAAGCGCTTTCTCGAGCGGATGACCCTGTTTTTGTCGTTTACCGGCCTCACTGTGCTGCTGGTCGGCGGGCTTGGAATCACCGGAGCTGTGCGCAGTTATCTCGATACCAAAACCGAAACCATAGCGACCTTCAAGTGTCTCGGAGCACCCGGGCGTCTGGTTTTCAATATATATATGATGCAGATTCTGGTGATTGGCAGCATCGGCATCGCGGCCGGGCTGCTGCTGGGTGGCGGCGCCCCGGTTGTCCTTCTGGAGATGGTTGGCAGCCAACTTCCGGTGCGGCCTGTTATCGGTGTTTTTGCCATCCCGACGGCCATCGCCGCCGTTTTCGGGTTTCTGGCAACCGTCACCTTTGCGCTGTGGCCGCTAGGCCGGGCGCGCGATGTGAGCGCCGCCCAGTTGTTCCGCTTCAGCCTCGATACCCGCTCCCGGCGCCCGCGCAAAGTCTATATGCTGGCCATGACGGTTGGCATCTTCCTGTTGGCGCTCTGCACCTACGCCACCTCGAGCGACCGCTATTTCTCCCTGTGGTTCATCGCCGGTGTCCTGCTAACACTCCTGTTTCTGCGGTTTGGCGCCTATCTGGTCATGCAGGCGGCGCGTAAATGGAAACCGAAATCAAACGCGCTGTGGCGACTGGTCCAGACCAATTTGCACCGCCCCGGCACGCCGACGCCCAACATCGTCGTATCGCTCGGTCTCGGTCTGTCCGTGCTGGTTGCCATCGGCCTGATCGAAGGCAATTTGAGCCGCCAGATTTCGGAACGCCTGCCCGAACAAGCGCCCGCCTTTTTCTTTCTTGATATTCAGCCCGATCAGGTCACCGCCTTTGATAAAGCCGTGACCAGTGTGGAAGGTACCGGCGACTACAAGCGTGTGCCCAGCCTGCGTGGCCGCATTGTCGCCATCAACGGCACCCCTGTTGAAGAAGCCAACGTCGCTCCGGAAAGCCAGTGGGCAATCCGCGGCGACCGCGCCTTGACTTATGCCGCGCTCAAGGAAGATGTGGCATCCGACGTCACCGAGGGCGAATGGTGGCCCGCCACCTACAGCGGCCCGCCGTTGATTTCCCTGGATGCCGGACTGGCCCGCGGCTTCAAGGTTGGCCTCGGCGTTAGCCTGACCCTGAATGTACTGGGCCGCGAAATCACGGCCAGGATTACCAGTCTGCGTGAAATCGACTGGCGCAGCCTGCAATTTGATTTTGCCATCGTTTTTGCACCCGGGGTTCTGGAAGGTGCGCCGCACAGCCATATTGCCGCCATTGAATCGAC
>JABMNT010000287.1 GCA_013203595.1 Rhodospirillales bacterium | reverse complement strand
GTCGATTCCTTCGACCCCGATACCTACACCGGGCTCAAGGGCTGACTCGTCAAAAAACACCGACCTGGATAGGCCATCAAATTTTACGGCATGGCATTGTCAGACTAAAGCGAACAGATCTGCAAAACCAAATGCCGGCAAGTATCAGCTCACAAGTTGAGGCCACTCTACCAATGCAGCGGCGCAGTACGATCGAAGTTTGTCGGTCACAATGACTGCTGGTCGCCCGTAACGTTTCATCACTTTTCTCAGAAACTTTAGCGCCGCCTTACGGTCTCGCTCCTTCGTGATCGACAACCTGCCTGAGGTAATGGGTTTCGCTATTGATCCCAACTAAAACCTCATCCAGAGACCATCGCCAAACGGCTCAAGCAACGTTCCTCTGGCGATGTCGATCAGATACCTTTACTGAAAAGCCAGAAAATGTAATTGTTTAGGCTATTCGGGCAGTTGACTGGTCATGGGGAATTGGCGTGGGTCTGTGCAGCGATCATTGCTCAAATGGAAAGCATAAATTATGAAATCCAGATTTGCCGCAGCACTTGTTGTGGCGTTAGGGATACTTGCTCCTGTACTGTCGTTCGCGGCTGAAAAAGGCCCGTACGTTTCCGGTGCCTTAGGCTTTAGCCAGCCGGGCGACACGGATATTAAAGGTGCGGGAATAAATACGGAAGGCGACTCTGATCTGGGTTATGGGCTCTCTGCTGCCGTGGGCAACGCCTTCGGTAATGGATGGCGGGCGGAAGGCGAGATTAATTATCGCAAAACAGCCGTTGATTCGCTCGGCAATGCGTCCGGCGCTGGCGATATTTCAGGCGCCGGCCTTATGATCAACGGCTACTACGACTTCAATAGGGATTCCGTCTGGACCCCCTATGTCGGGGCCGGTATAGGCCGGGCTCTGATTTCCTATAACGGTGTTTCCCCGGTTGGCAGTTCTCGAATCGATGATGATGATTGGGTATTTGCCTACCAGGCGATTGGCGGTGTCAGCTATAAATTGCAAGATCAGGCCAGCATATTCAGCGAGTACCGCTATTTTGGAACAGCTGACACCAGTTTCCGCACCGATTCCGGGGTCAATGTCGATGCCGATTACGGCGAACATCGGATTATGGTTGGCTTGAGGTGGTCTTTCAACGCGCCGAAATCAGCACCTGCTCCGACACCCGTCGCCGCACCTGCTCTGGTTGCCAGACCGGCGCCCGTTCGGGCTTCGCCACCGCCACCGGCACCTGCACCGGTCGCGGAGGTCATTCGCAGCTATCTGGTTTTCTTTGATTGGGACAGTTCAACGATAACCCCCGGCGCCCGAGCCATTCTCGTTGAGGTCGCGCGCAATAGCCGGACGGCCAACATAAGCCGGATCGAGGCAACCGGCCATGCCGACCGCTCGGGAACAGACCGCTACAACATTGGTTTGTCTCAGCGGCGGGCCAAGTCCATTGCTGAAGAACTGGTTCGCCAAGGCGTTCCGGTCGGTAACATCGTCATTCGGTGGAAGGGCGAGCGGGAGCCGCTGGTGGCAACCGATGACGGTATCCGTGAACCTCAGAACCGTCGGGTTGAAATCGTTTTCAACTGACCCAAATCCGGCAGCACCGTCGAAATATTTGTGCATAAACGCCGGGCGTTGAGGCGGAAGATTTAAATCTGTTCGAGATCGATGGCAGGTCGGCTGGAGTATCCGCGCCTATTTGCCGAGCGCTAACGTGGTGACGTCCCATGTCGGCATGCCGGCGCGGCCGAGAACAAACGATCTTAGGTCGTTTGATGGCTGTGCAAATGCCTGCTCGAAGACCTGTGACATCGTCTTGCAATAGCCCGGCGTGGAAAGCCGCCGCTGCGAGGCCCGATTGGTCAAATAAGTGACAAAACGATCCATCTCGCGTGCCGCCTTGTTTTTGTGCAGTCGATTAAACAGGTTCCGCAATGCGTGTCCGCCTCGGACCAATTCATCCTGATGCAGCGATACCAGGCGGTTATACTGGGTTCTTGCATTGCAACTCAATGCGGCGACAACAAGATCTGAACGGAAGACCCGCATTCGGACCACCGCTTCGTCGTCCGCCGACAGGCAACCTGCAGGTAATTTAACGCCATTGATGTCGCTGGCCCCAAGACATTTTGCGCTTGCAGGTGCTGTGGATAGCGAAACCAGCGCCACAACCAGAAGGCCCGCTAAAGCGGCAGATGAACACATTGAATTTTTGATGCGTGACGACCCCCGCATAAGCCCCAGCCCTATTTTCGCCATAATTGCCAAGATTATGCCACCAGCCTGACCCTTATTCAACCAGTAACTTACGACGAATGTCGCGCTCGGCGTTGTCAGAGGAAAGTTTACGGAGCTACGAAGCTGATGCTTTGTTGATTATCAGGCGGTAAGTTGCCGCCATTCCGCCAAGGCGAATTGTTGAGCCAACGACCTGTCTCTTGGCCGGCCGCCTTGCGTTCTCGCCGTTTGGTGACGAACGCCTCAAAAACCTCTCCCTCGTGATTGACGGCCCGCCAGAGATAGCGGGCTTCACCATTGATCCTTACGAATACCTCATCCAGATGCCAGCGCCAGTTCGAATATGGCCGGTTCTGAATGCGACGTTTTCCAATCTCGGCCGCAAACAGTGGATCAAGCCGATTGACGCTGACAAAGCCAATCAATGGACTGACAGCCGCTCCTCCACCAGGTCTAAGATATCCGACATGACCGCGTTCATGTTGAAGTCCTTCGGGGTATAGATGCGGGCGATGCCTGCATCCCGCAGGATGTCCGCATCGCCGGGCGGGATGATGCCGCCGATCACCAGGGGGGTGTCGCCCATACCCGCCGCGTCCAGGCCCGTCTTGACTGCCTTGACCAACGCCAAGTGCGACCCTGACAGCACTGACAGGCCGACCACATGAGGGTTTTCCTCGACAGCGGTCGAGACGATTTGCTCAGGAGTCAGACGGATGCCTTCGTAGATGACCTCAAAGC
>JABMNT010000286.1 GCA_013203595.1 Rhodospirillales bacterium | reverse complement strand
TCGAAGGTCAGGCATTCCCAGGGGGCGGCCCGGGGAAAGCCCGGCGAATTGAAGGCGGTGACCCCCATGATGACCAGTGGTCCCAGCAAATAGCCGAAAAACACCACCAGATAGAGGCCGAGAAATATCCTGAGAATGAGCGATTGCGACTTCATTTGCCGATATCCCCCATCTTGACCTTGAACAGACGCATCACCGACAAAACAATGATGATACAGACGCTGAGCAGGACGATGGCGTAGGCCGCACCGCGGGGCCAGTTGCCCCCCTGGTTGAACCATTGATAGATGATCTGGGTGAACCACAGGCTTGAGGGGCCGCCCAGAATTTGCGGTGCCGCCAGCGCCCCGGCGGAAAGCATGAAGACCATGGTGCAGCCCGAAGAAATGCCCGGTTTGGCATAGGGGATGACGATCCGCCAGTGAATGCGCCACCAGGGTGCGCCCATGTCGCGGGCGGCTTCGATCTGGTTGCGGTCCAGGCTTTCGATGACATTATACATGGGAAAGATCATCAGCAGAATATAGGCGTAGCCGAGACCGGAATAGAGCGCGACATTTTCGCGGATAAAATCGATCGGGTTGTTGATCAGGCCCATGGCCATCATCAGTTCGTTGATAACGCCGCTGTCGCCAAAAATAATCCGGAAGGCAAAGGCCCGCAAAATTTCGTTGACCCAGTAGGGGATGATCAGAAACAGCACCAGAACCCGGGTGAAGCCACCGCCGGGCGACTGGCCCAGATAATAGGCCAGCGGATAACAGAGCAGCAAATCGAGGATCGTAACGAAGAAAGCGGCGACCAGGGTGCGCACGAAAACCCCCAGATCGACAACATTATAGGATTGGTCAGCACCCTGGGCACCGAGCGCCAGGAATTTGTAATGCTCGATGGTGTAGGTGTCTTTCGGGCCGCCCATTTCCGGTGGCGGCAGGTGATGGCGAAACGAGAAGTCGAGCATCGACAGTTGCGGTAAAATGATCAGGACGATCAGCCAGAAACCAACGGCAAGCAGCAGGTAACTACCAAGTCCCCAGCCGTTGCGGTTGATGAAATTCTTGAACAGGGTGCCGATATTCATGACCGGCCTCCTATTCGCTGGCCAGTTCGCCGGCGGGAAGTGCGACAGCCTGTTCAGGCGCATACTCCAACGTCAGTGACGAACCTTTGGCCGATTTTCTGGCTTTGCCTTCGTTGACCAGCGACATCTTGATTTCCTTGCCGCCGTCGCCCTGCAGGAAGACGTTGAAGGTCTGGCCTTCAAATTCTTCATTCAGGACCAGGGCGGAAATCCGATTGCTGGCGGCATTTGTGTCGGGTGCAATATGCAGGGCTTCCGGGCGAACAAACATCATGGCATCGTCACCAACCGCCAGTTTGCCTTTGGCGCCTGTAGGAATGCGGGCGACCAGGTTGCCGGACCGGTTGGTGGCGACCGTCGCCTTGTCGCCATCAATAGATTTGACCTTGCCGCGGAAGACATTGTTTTCACCCACGAACGACGCCACAAAGGCGGTTGACGGGTCATCGTAAATGGTCTGGCCCTCGTCGATCTGGTCAATCACCCCGGCTTTCATGACCGCCACGTGATCAGACATGGTCAGGGCTTCGCTTTGATCGTGGGTGATGTAGATAAAGGTGATGCCGACACGCTGCTGAATTTCGCGCAATTCGGTGCGCATGTGCTGGCGCAGTTTCAAATCCAACGCCGACAGCGGCTCGTCCAGCAACAGCACATCGGGCTCGGCACACAACGCACGGGCAATGGCGACCCGCTGCTTTTGGCCTCCGGAAAGTTCGGACGGCAGTTTCTCGCCCTGTCCGGTCAGGGCGATCATATCCAGCAGTTCATCGGCGCGTTTACGCCGGTCCTTGAGGCCAATACCCTTCACTTCCAGAGAAAAGGCGATATTTTCCCAGACCTTCATCAGCGGGAACAGGGCGAGGTTCTGGAAAATAAGGGCGGTTGGTCGTTTGTTGGGGCCGATCCCGGCCATATCATTGCCGCCGATCAGAACTTTTCCTTGGCTGGGTTCAAGAAACCCTGATACGGATCGTAAAATCGTGGTTTTGCCGCAGCCCGACGGGCCCAGAAAAGAAAAGAAGGCGCCGCCTTCAATATTCACATTGGCTTCGCGGACCGCGACAAAATCGCCAAAGCGGATCCATACATCCTGCAGACTTACGCCAACACCCTTGCTCATTGAATTCCCCTTTTCGTCGCTTGCGTCACTTTTCTTATTGAAGACCAGAGGATCCGGGTCCGTTGGTCTTGCTGTTGTTTAGTCTACCCCGCAGATTTTTCTTTTGCAGCAACAATGCGGCACAAGAAACCCCTGCAAGAGGAACCCCCGGGTGCCAAAACACCCGGGGGATGGTCAGTGCAGTGTGTTTATGCGCTTTTGAACTTGTTCTCATATTCGGTGCGGACTTCCGCATACCAGGGTGCCTGCGGTGGCCAGGGGTTGAGATTGGCCAGCGAATCACCCGGATAGGCGTCCGAGAAGTTCTTTTTGTAGGCAGCGCCGGCAAACTTGTCAGCACCCAGAACAGGGGAGTTGTAGCCATGGGAATCAATGGCCACACCCGCATTTTGTGCATCATAGGCGAACTTGATGAACTCGTAGATCTGCTCCATGTTCTTGGCGCCGGTGGGCATTGCCATGCCGTCGACCCAGGCCATCGAGCCTTCCTTGGGGGCCTGATACATGACCGGCTCACCGGCTGTTTTCAGGGCCATCGGCGGGCCGTCCCAGGTTTGGCCAACGATAACACCTTCGTTCAGCAGGCCGTTTTTCTGGGTATCCGCATCGTTCCACAGCAGCTTGATGTTCTTCTTGCGGGCGATACACCAGGACGTCACCTTGTCCCAGATCGGGCGCAT
>JABMNT010000285.1 GCA_013203595.1 Rhodospirillales bacterium | reverse complement strand
GTGGCATGCCGTTCAACCGCCAGGCTCAGTTCGTCGGCGCTCATGCCGCGGCCGTTATCACTGACCGAAATCAGGCTTTGGCCGCCATCGGCAATGACAACATCAATGTGGGTGGCACCCGCATCAATGGCATTTTCGACCAGTTCCTTGGTCGCCGATGACGGGCGTTCAACCACTTCTCCGGCGGCAATGCGGTTGATCAGGGTTTCCGGGAGCAGTCTGATGGTCACTGGTTATTTCCGCCATTCATTGATTGTGTGCAGCAGGCCGGCCGTCGAGCTGTCGGTTGTTTTGGGAACCTGCCTGGTTGAAATAGGGGCCAGCAGTTGCCCGGCCAGCTCCTTGCCCAGTTCAACCCCCCATTGATCAAAGGAATTAATGCCCCAGATGATGCCCTGGACAAAAACCTTATGCTCATAAAGGGCAATCAACTGGCCCATCATATGGGCGTCCAGATGCTCGAGGACAAGCGTATTGCTGGGCCGGTTGCCGGCAAAAACCCGGTGCGGATTGCCATCGGCTTCGGCGAGAGTGCGGCCCAGCATCAGGGCCCGGCTCTGCGCCAGCACGTTCGAGAGCAACTGGTCATGATGATCTTTGAGGCCGTGGCCCGGATTGGCAACGGCGATAAAATCGGCAGGAACAACCTGTGGCCCCTGATGCAGCAACTGATAAAAGGCGTGCTGACCGTTGGTGCCCGGCTCGCCAAACACCACCGGACCGGTCGCCGTGCCGACGGCTTCGCCGGACTGGGTGACCGACTTGCCGTTGCTTTCCATATCGAGCTGCTGCAGGAATGCCGGCAGGCGTTTCAGGCGTTCGTCATAGGGCAGGATGGCGAGACAGTCATGGCCCTGGAAATTGATATTCCAGATGCCGATGAGCGCCAGCAGGACCGGCAGGTTTTCAGCCAGCGGCACCGTCCGGAAATGGTTGTCCATTTCGCGGGCACCGGCCAGCAGGGCCTCGAACGGGGGCCAGCCGAGCGCCAGGGCAATGGGCAGGCCGATCGCCGACCACAGGGAATAGCGGCCGCCGACCCAGTCCCAGAACGGAAACATCCATTCCGCTTTGATTCCAAAAGCGGCGACGGCCTCGGTATTGGTCGACAGCGCGACAAAATGCCCGGCCACCGCATCGGCGCCCATGATATGGGTTATCCAGGCCTTGACGGTGGTCGCGTTGGTCATGGTTTCCTGGGTGGTGAAGGTCTTCGATGCGACCACAATCAAAGTCGTCTCCGCGTTCAGATGCATCAGTTTGTGCAACACATCGTGGCCGTCGACATTGGCAATGAAATGCACGTTCAAAGATTCCGATGCCGGATTGCGGAGCGCCGTCACTGCCATCTCCGGGCCCAGATGCGATCCGCCGATGCCGATCGCCACCACATCGGTAAACCGTTTGCCGGTGGCGCCGACAGTTTCTCCGCCGCGCACGCCGTTGGTAAAGGCCTGCATGCGCGCCAGCACGGCGGTCACCGCAGTCGATACATCGTCGCCGTCGATTGAGTAGTCGCCGTCGGCGCCCCCGCGCAGGGCCACGTGCAGCGCTGCGCGCTGTTCGGTTGAATTCAGGATCTCGCCGGCAAACATCGCATCGCGCCGGGCTTCCACTTCGCGCTCGCCAGCCAGTTCACAGAGCAGGTCCATGGTCCGCGTCGTGATCCGGTTCTTCGAATAATCCAGCAGCATGCCGGCCGCCGATGCGGAAAACCGCGCAAACCGCTGCGAATCGGCGGCGAACAGGTCGGCCATGACAAGCCTCTGCTGGTCAGCCGCATGGGCGCTGAGCGCCTTCCAGGCGGGGGATTGAGACATGCGGGCGTGATCCTTATGTGGCGTGGCGGCGGACAGCTGAATTTTATCATAAGCCGGGTCGGGCAACCAGTGTTAGGGCGATTGCCAATCCTCCTGATTTTCAGTGCACTTGAGACACAATGTCGGCTGCCCCCTCTGGCGGCAGACAAAATTCGGTGGCGCGTTCTGCTGCAGGGATGGGCTGGAGGCGGACAAATTTTCTTCCCTGCTATCAAAAGAGGGGGAAATCCAATATCATTTCAATTTGATGATTTGGGCAGGAGAGTTTGAAATGAACGTGGTGGCGACCTAGGCGACGCCTGTTTATCTATACACCGTAAAAACCATCGCTCTGGTGACAGATGCTGTGAACGAAGATGCCGAACTTTGTTCCTTTCCCGAGGCGTTCTTAGCCGGAAATCATGACCAAAAACCACCAACCTTCTTTGTAAATATTTATGGGGGGTATGTATGAAAAATCTGAAAATCACCGTTCTAGCTTTTCTGGCCGCTTTGATCTTCTTCTCTGGCGGACTAATCGCGGGTGGCAACAATGTGCCGGAAACGCTGCAATTGGAGACCACGGAGCCTGAGTTTCAAAAACTCATAAAAACTTTACGCCAGGCAGCTGAACAGAAAAAACCGTACCCGATCTACAGTTCGATATCTCCGATGTTCAGGATAGAACGCGATTTTGGCGGTATCTTTGATCCAACAGCGAATGCCATCGTGAATTTTTCGTCATCGTTTCCTTTTGACAATGACCTGCTGTTTCCTGAATACAAAGACTATGGCTGGACGGCATTTCAAGAAACAGTGTCATACGACAAATTTGAGAAATCGCCTGAGGGCGAGTTATGTGTTCCTGCGGGCGCAATGGACGTCCGGCCTTACCCAATCGGTCAGCTTTGCTTTGGTAGGGGGCCACGCAATACGTGGCGAATAAACCGTTATCTGAAAGGCGGTGATTAACTGTGAAAAGGCAATGTGTAAAGCTCGCCGTATGCGCCGTACTTGCCGCTCTTCTCGGTATGGACTTATCAGCACGCGCGCAAGATCAGCCAGCCTTTTTGCAGCCCGGTGGAGACATGGATCCGCAAACGACCCGTATTTACTTGGAGCGTATGCCTACCTATACGGACTATATGCAGGCCCTCAAAGCCATACGGATCGCGCTCAGCACCCTCAAAGCAACGCAGGAAAATCCGGACAAGGATCAATTGTTCAGACTGATTGACCGCATCGTTGCCTATAAGCGGTTCGAAGAATTGGCACTGAACAAAACGCCGTGCCGGACGATCAGGGATTTGATCGCCTTCGGCTATGCCCCCAGGCAGCCAAATGTAAATAATAAAGATCTCCCCGAAGAAGCGAGAGAAATTATCAGTCTTGTGCCGAGCTATTGTGCACGCCTGTGATCAGGTAACTCAAAAAGTTTTCATCCACAGGAATAACCTTTGGGTAGCATCGGCGTTGGTCACACTTTTTTGAGGAAAAAATTCATTAGGATTTATTCCAGACGATGCATGGGTAACGGGAAGCATTGCGAGCCGCGTGATTATGGGAAGCCGGCTTTCAGTTGCGTTGCATGGTTTAATCAATTGGAACTAAACGAGAATCCCGAGGCCCTTCAAAAATACACACACCTGTGATAGGGTTATTGTGTTTAATGCCTACGGTGTTTGTCGCACGGTGGGGCATGTATATGAGCGTTAACCTTCTTTGTATTGTGTCGTTTACCGATAGATTCCGAATTCGAAGGATTAGTGATGCTGAAAAAATATCGTTTAGCGGTTTTAATATCTCTCTTAACAACAATTTCAATGGCGGCTCACGCTGAACATCTCGATCCCAATGATCCCAACCTGAAGGGGTGGACAAAACCAAAAAATATAGACTACCTGCATGAAGCGCTAAATGAGGCGAAGCGTGGCGATGCTGAAGCTCAATATAGGGTCGGAATTGCATTTAAAAGCCCTCTTATGCTGCCAGATTTGCCTCGTTTTCGAAAACAATCGAGGAAATGGCTCGCTCTTGCCGCAGAACAAGGTCACGTTTTAGCAAACTATGATCTTGGCCTTACGTATCTATCTGACTCCGGCGGCCCTAAGGACAATGAAAAAGCCATAAAAATGCTCACCTTCGCGGCAGAACGTGGGGTAGGCGATGCTCAATACAGGCTTGGCCAAATGTATGCAAAAGGCGAGGTCACTCCAAAGAACCTCAAACTTTCTTACAAATGGTACGCCCAGGCGGCTGAAGGGAATTACAATGAAGCGCAGCTTCAAGTTGGACATATCTTTCACAAAGGCATTGGCGTTTCGCGTGATTATAATGAAGCCATAAAATGGTACGTGCTTGCCGCTAAAGGAGGAAAATTAGAGGCTGCACTAAATCTTGGCATTTTGTACGGCTTCGTAGTAGGTGTTCCCAGAGATTACGCAAAGGCTGTAAAATACCTCACAGAGGCGGCTACTAACAAATTTAGTGAACCACATATATCATCTGCTACGGCGCTAAATCTTGGGGGCATGTATTTTAATGGTAATGGCGTGCCGCAAGATTACAAACAGGCAGAGAAGTGGCTCACACTCTCCGCCAATCGCGGCGGTGGAGTTGCCCAAGTGGAACTTGCAAAGCTTTACTTCGATGGCACTCTGTTTCCAAAAAACATATTAAAAGCGATCGAATGGGCCTATATCGCTGATGTTAACTGGGTTAGGGAGGCAGCTGGGGTAATAAATCGAATTGCTCCTGGTTTGACTGAAAAGCAGGCTTATGAGGTGAAAAACCGTCTTGGAAGTTGGTTCAAGACTTTTGCCGTCCCCACTAATAACCCTAAGCTATACGGCTATCTCGGCGAGCTGTATTTAACAGGGTACGGCATCTCGAAAGATTATAAAAAGGCCTTAGAATGGATAGAACTTGCGGCGAACAGAGGTAATGCCAGGTCGTATTATAACCTTTTCATCATGCACAAGGATGGTCTGGGGGTTCGTCAAGATATACCGAAAGCAGTTAATTTCCTGACGGCGGCGGCGCAGAATGGCATGGTCACGGCGCAAAATCACTTAGGGTATATCTATTTTCATGGTTTTAGTAAAAAAATCCCGAAAGATTATAAGCAGTCCATTAAATGGTACACATTAGCCGCCCAGAACGGGCATCCGGGCGCGCAAACGGATATCGCATTCTTTTACTCAAAAGGCATAGGCGTACCTCAGGATTATAAGAAGGCGGTAATGTGGTATGAGCGCGCAGCACGTCAAAACCACAGTGTGGCGTTAAATAATCTCGCGCTTTTGTATATTGAAGGAACGGGCGTGCCAAAAAACGACGCGCAGGCTTTGACGTTGTTTTCTAAGGCGGCAGAAATAGGTAATTCAGAATCCCAATTTCAACTTGGCAGAATATTCGAATACGGAATAGGCGTCCCCAAAGACAATCAGAAAGCCTACATGTGGTACAACATTGCTTCGACGGCAAATCATAAGCGCGCCATTGAAGCACGAAATGAAGTGGGAAAGCGATTAACGAAAGACCAAACTTCCGCAGCACAGAAAGAATCTTCAACGTGGTTTAAGCAGAATAAGAAATTATGAATAAACAGGATAATGTGGATTTTTGTTCTTTGCTGTTATGTGCGAGCCCCAGCTGAGCCAACAGTTTGAGAAATGATCCTGAAAACCGGTTTTATGCGGCTGTGCGTGGCCTTGTTATCGGCCAGCCCAGATCGGTCTGCACCCGGGCATCCAGCGAGCCGACCAGTGACAACTGGACCACCGGGCTCCGGGCATCGGGATAGATCAGCTTGAGCGGAACAAACGTGCCATGATCATAGCCCCGCTCCGGGTTGGTTTGAGCCGCGACTGTGGCCACGGCTTTCTCCCAATGGGCGGAGCACCGAGCAGCGGCAAGGGTCCGCCGCCATGGGCGATATAGAGGACCGGCACCGTCATCTCAGTTGGTGCTCAGAATGCCATCCGGCCTGCCGACGACGACGATCACCAGGTTGTCCGGGATCAACAGCCGTTTGGCGACGCGTTTGATATCGTCCATGGTGACCGCTTCAATATAGCCGTTGCGTTTCTGCATGTAATCGATGCCCAGGTTGGCGACCTGCAGGCCGACCAGCATGGAAGCAATGCGGCCACTTGATGAAAAGCGCAGGGGGTAGGAGCCGGTCAGGAAGGTCTTGGCATCGTCAAGCTCGTTCGCACTCACGTCAGCGGTCGCCATCTTGCCCCATTCGGCCTTGAGCACGGACAGGGTTTCATGGGCGCGTTCGTTAGCGGTGCCGGCGCTGCCCAGGATCAACGCACTGTGATCGAAGGGATAAAGCCCGGTGCCGACGGAATACACCAGCCCGCGTTTTTCGCGGATTTCCGCATAGAGCCTGGAGGTGAAGCTGCCGCCGCCGAACATATGGTTCATCACGTAGGCGGCGTAAAAATCCGGATCATCGCGCTTCAGGCCTTTTTCCGCCACCAGGATCGAGCTTTGCGGCACATCGCGATCAATGACGATGGTCTGCCCACGGCTCACCGGATCGACGTCATCAATCTGCCACGACGAGGCGACCGCCGGCAGCGCACCGAAAATCTCATCAAGGCGGCGGCCCAGCTCGGCGGCGGTGATATCACCGACAACACCGATGATCAGATTGTCTCTGGCCAGGCGGTTTTTGACAAAGTCGCGCATATCATCAACCGTCACGCCCTGCATGGATTCAGGGGTGCCGTCGGCCGGCCGGCCATAGACGTGATCGGGGTACAGGGTCTCGAAAAGCGCGCGGTTGCCGATGGTATGGGCGTCTTCCAGGCTCTGTTTGAGACTGACCAGGATCTGCGCACGAATCCGTTCAACCGGTTCGGCATCAAAGCGGGGCTCGGTCAGGGCCAGACGCAGCAGCCGGAACGCGGTCTCCTGATTGCGGACCAGGGTTCGCAACTGGCCACCAAACTCGTCACGGCCGCTGTCGAAGGACAGGCCAATGGCCAAATCGCTGAGGGTCTGCTGAAAGGTTTTGCTGTCGATCTCGCCGGCGCCTTCGTCGAGCAGACCGGAAACCAGGTTCGATAACCCCTCCTTGCCGGCCGGATCAAGCGCAGCTCCGCCGCGAAAGGCAAACTTGATGGTCAGGATCGGGATCGTCGTATCCGCAACGAACCAGGCTTTGATGCCGCCGGGACTGGTTATCTGTTGCGGGGTGATTGCCTGCGCTGTTCCGGGCAGGCTCAGTAACAGGCCGGCGGTGAGCCACAGGACGGCAAGCGGCAGGCGAGAGATTGGAAATATGTTCATGATCTGCACCTCAGCTATCGCCAGCGGGCAGTAACAGCCCGGTGACGGATTGTTGGGTTTTGAAAACCGATTTAAGGGCATGGTTTATGGCCTCCAGCGACACCCCGGAAATATTTTCCGGCCAGTTTTCCACATCGTCGATGGACAGGCCGGCAGCCAGTGCCGAGCCGATCACCCGGGCTCCACCGGACAGGGAATCGCGGGCATAAATCGATTCCGACAGCATCCGGGTTTTTGCCCGGTCAAGTTCATCCTGGGTGACGCCGCCTTCGATAAGCAGATCGATTTCTCTGAGCACGGCGCTTTCCAGGACCTCCATATCAACCCCGGATCGCGGGCTGGCGTAAAAAATAAACTGGCCGGGCCCCCGATTGTCGCCCGAATAATGAACACCGGCGGCAACCGCCAGCTTCTGTTTGATCACCAGCGACTGGTAAAAGCGGCTGGATGAGCCACTGCCGATAATATCCGCCAGGACCTCCAGCGGATAGGCATGTTCACTGGCCCCCCATTGCAGGCCGGGCGCCAGATAGATGCGCCGCCAGGAGGGCTGTTGCACCCGGTTGTCACGCAGGGTCACCCGCCGTTCCGCGTGCTGCGGCGGCTCCTTGGCGCGGGCCCGCAGGGTTGCCGGCTGCGCCGGAATAGCGCCGTAATATTTTTCGGCGAGTGGTTTCAGCTGGGCGACTGTGATGTCGCCGGCAACCACCAGTATTGCATTATTGGGGGCGTACCAGCGCTTATAAAACGCCAGAATACGGTCGATGTTCAAGCCTTCGATATCGTGCTTCCAGCCAATCACCGGGTTGCGGTAGGGATGGCTCAGGAAAAGCGCCGCATTGAGTTGTTCGCCGAGGATGCTGCCCGGTTCATTCTCGATGCGCGAGCGCCGTTCCTCGAGCACGACCTGCCGCTCCGGCTCCACCTGTTCGGGAGTAATCACCAGATTGGTCATCCGATCCGCCTCCATTTCCATAACCATCTCGAGACGGTCAACGGCGATGGTCTGGTAGTAGCCGGTATAGTCGGATGAGGTGAAGGCGTTTTCCCGGCCGCCATTGCGGGCGACGATTTCTGAAAACTCGCCGTTTTTCCGCTTTTTGGTGCCCTTGAACATCAGATGCTCGAGAAAATGGGCAATCCCGGATTCGTTCGGCGCTTCGTCTGCCGAGCCGACCCGGTACCAGACCATATGGGTGACCACCGGGACCCGGTGATTGGGGATGACAACCACCTGCATGCCGTTGTCGAGCATGAAGGTTTCGGGATTGAAAACCCCGGCCAGGGAACTGGTGCTGACCGATCCGATCATCAGCGAAACAAAAACAGGCGCTAAGCGCATCACAAACAGGGATTTTAGCAGCATCATTTCAAGGGGCTCTCAACTTCAGGGGTTGGGCTATCATAACCGCGTCGGTGGTGGCGCGCATCTGACAAGAACGTGAGCATGTAACCCGAAAAAGGGGCGAAAAAAAGGCGCTGGAGGGAGTGTTGCCTAGTGATTCCATATCAACATGAAGGGCACTAAAATTCCAGTAGACCCTTTTTGTCGCGATCGCTCTTTATATGTTTGGTAGACCCTTCGGTTACCGGTTTGCCCAATGCCTGGGCCTCGCGAATGCGTTGTTGTTCTTTCTGGGGATCAAGAACGGTGCCCTGGAACGGTTTGTCATCGACCCAGAAGATCATTTTATCGACCAGGCGCTGATCTTCCTCGGCCAGGATGGATGTCTCTTCGTCGATTTTCCGGCGAATATCGGGGTCCGCATCCGTCGCCCCGGTGTTTTTCATCAGGGCCTGCAGGCCGGGGGTTGCGGCTTCGTCCTGGCGTACCGATGCCAGCCGTTGCCGGGATGAATTGTCGGTTCCCAGCAGGGCATCGCGGGCTATATCCGCAGGTAATTCGGATTGTGGACGGGCAACGCCGGGGGTTGGCGGACGCAGGGAAAAGTCCGGCGGCTGGCTGAGCGGCGGGCGTGAATAAACAACAAACTCATCGGGCGCAGATTTATTGCCGCCAAAGGCTTTTTTGGCGGATTCGCAACCGCTGAGCGCAAACACGGCGACTAACGTCAATAGGATGAGAGATGGGAGTCTCATAAATCTGCCTCTGTTGTTCAGACACCGGAAATCTACGCCAGGATGCCGCTTGTTTCAACCGTTTAGGCGCTATCGTCCTTTTTAAGGAACGCTTCGAAGGCAAATGCCACGGCACCGACGAATATGGACGAGTCAGCGATATTGAATGCCGGCCAATGCTGGCCGAAGGCATGGACGTCGAGGAAATCGACGACGGCACCGATGAGGACCCGATCAATAACATTGCCAATGGCGCCGCCGATGATCAGGCCAAGGGCGATGATGCCCGTCTTTGTCTCGGTTTGCCAGAGCCAGCGCACAAGCACCGCAGAAATCACCAGGGCGACGCCGACCAGAATCCATCTTTCCAGATCCGATCCGGCCGCGAACATGCCAAAACTGACACCCCGGTTGTGGGTCAGGACAAGATTGAAGAACGACGTCACTTCAATCACCTGCGGCGGGTTCATGACCTTTTCCACGATCCACCATTTGGATGCCTGATCGAGGACAAGGATGGTCGTTGCCAGCGCCAGTCCCTGGACAAAATGCTTGGGTATCGGCATGCGCAGCCTTATTCGCCGGTCGCGCGGTTTTGTGAAACCACCGTGGCACAGCGGCCACAGATATCGGGATGCGACGGATTAATCCCGATGTCCGGTGGAAACTGATAACAGCGCGGGCATTTTTCCGCCGCAGAACGAACGCTGACGACGCCGACATCCTTGATATCATCCATCCGGAAGGCGTTCTCAGGGGCTGGTTGCGACGAAAATTCGGCACCGGATGTAATGAACAGTTCGGCCGCATCCAGGCCATCGAACAGGGCCTGGGTGGCGGCCGAGGTATGCACCACGGGTCGCGCCTGCAGGCTGGAGCCGATGCGCTTTTCGGCCCTTTCGATTTCAAGGGCACCGGTCACGACCCGGCGCACTTCACGGATTTTTTTCCATTTTGCGGCCAGCGCATCATCGCGCCAGGTGGCGGGGATCTCGGGAAAGGACTGCAGATGAATGCTCGGCGAATCCGGATAGCGGGTTTGCCAGACCTCTTCGGCGGTGAAGCAGATGAACGGCGCAAACCAGCGGGTCAGACAGGTGAACAATTCGTCGAGAACCGTGCGCGACGCCCGCCGGCGGGGAGAATCCGCATGATCGCAATACAGGGCATCCTTGCGGATATCCAGATAAAAGGCCGACAAATCCATGGCGCAAAAATTATGAATTTCGTTGAACAGCATATGGAACTGGAAATCATCGCAGTTTTTGCGGATCAGTCTGTCCATTTCCCACAGCCGGTGCAGCACCCAGCGGTCCAGTTCCGGCATGTCGGCGGGGGCGATTTTTTCATCTTCGTCAAAATCATTCAGGTTGCCGAGTACGAAGCGCAGGGTGTTGCGCAAACGGCGATAGACATCGGATTGCTGCTTGAGGATTTCCGGGCCGATCCGCAGGTCTTCCGCGTAATCGGAACCAACTACCCACAAACGTAAGATGTCGGCACCCAGTTGATCGGTGACGTCCTGGGGGGAAACGCTGTTGTTCAGGGATTTCGACATTTTCTGGCCGTCCTCGGCCATGACGAAGCCGTGCGTCAGCACCGCCTCATAGGGCGCGCGGCCACGGGTCCCGCAGCTTTCCAGCAGGCTCGAGTGGAACCAGCCCCGGTGCTGGTCGGAACCTTCCAGATACAGCGATGCCGGCGATTTCAGGGCCCACTCGCCGCTTTCCAGGACAAAGGCATGGGTCGAGCCGGAATCAAACCAGACATCAAGGATATCGGTAACCTGCTCATAATCATCGGCCTTGTAGGTGTCGCCGAGAAAGCGCTGCGGGTCGGAGGCAAACCAGGCATCCGAGCCTTCGGCCTGAAAGATCGCGATGATGCGGTCCATCACCGCCTGATCGCGCAGCGGCTCGCCGCTTGCCTTGTTGACAAATACCGTGATCGGCACGCCCCAGGCCCGTTGCCGTGAGACACACCAGTCAGGCCGGTCTTCGATCATGCCGCGCAGGCGGTTCTGGCCCTTGGCCGGAACGAAGCGGGTTTCATCGATGGCTTTCAGGACCTTTTTGCGCAGCCCGGTTTTCTCCATGGAGATAAACCACTGCGCGGTGTTGCGGAAGATCAGGGGTTTCTTGGAGCGCCAGCTGTGCGGATAGCGGTGCACAAGGGTGCCGCGTTTCATCAAGCCGCCGGCCTGCTGCAGGGTATCGGCAACCGGGCCGTTGCATTTGTAGACGTGCTGGCCGGCAAACAGCGGGATATGGTCGAAATAGGTGCCGTCTTCGCTTACCGTCTGCGGCACCTCGATGCCGTTGGCGATGCCAAGCTCCCAGTCATCAGCGCCGTGGCCCGGTGCGATATGGACAACACCGGTGCCTTCTTCGGTGGTGGCGAAGTCGGCGCCGAGCGCCGGTACGTCATAGTCATACCCCTGGCCGTGCAGGGGATGCCTGCAGATGGTGCCGGCAAGAGCGGCGCCTTTCAGGTGCGCGTGGATGGTGTGGGCGGTAATTCCCACATCACTGGTCACCGCGCCGACGCGGGCCTCGGCAATCACGATTTTCTCACCCACCACAGCCAGGCTGTCCGCCGCTGTTTCCGTGACTTCCAGAACCACATAATCAATGTCCGGGCCATAGGCGACGGCCCGGTTGCCGGGCATGGTCCACGGCGTTGTCGTCCAGATAACGATTGCCGCCCCTTCGATTTCGGGGGTTGATGCGGTTGTCACGGGGAACCGTACATAAATGGTGGTCGAGGTGTGATCGTGGTATTCGAC
>JABMNT010000284.1 GCA_013203595.1 Rhodospirillales bacterium | reverse complement strand
GCCCGTTGCCTGATCGCACTCAGCATGATCACCGGCCAGGTTGGCCGACCGGGCACCGGCCTGCACCCGTTACGCGGCCAGAACAATGTCCAGGGCGCATCCGATGCCGGACTGATCCCGTTTGTCTTCCCCGACTACAAATCGGTCGAAGCCGATGACGTGCGCGGCACCTACGAAAAACTGTGGAACGCCGAACTGGATGCCAAGAAGGGCCTGACCGTGGTCGAGATCATGGACGCGGTCCATGCCGACATCATCAAGGGGATCTACATCATGGGAGAAAATCCGGCCATGTCGGACCCCGATGCCCTGCATGCCCGCCACGGCCTGGCCAAACTCGAGCATCTGGTGGTCCAGGATATCTTCCTCACCGAAACCGCGTTTCTGGCCGACGTGGTGCTGCCGGCCTCGGCCTTTCCGGAAAAAGCCGGCACCTTCACCAATACCAACCGCCAGGTGCAGATGGCACGGCCGGCGCTCAGTCTGTACGGTGATACCCTTCAGGACTGGTGGATCCTGCAGGAACTGGCCAACCGACTGGATCTGGGCTGGGCCTATACCGGTCCCGCCGATATTTACGCAGAAATGGCGATCACCATGCATTCGCTGGACAATATCTCCTGGGACCGGCTGGAACGGGAAAACGCCGTCACCTATCCCTGCGACGGACCGGATCAGCCGGGCAACGATATCATCTTCACCGATGGCTATCCGACCGCCAACGGCCGCGCCAAAATGGTCCCGGCCAGTCTGACCCCGCCGGGCGAACTGCCCGATGCCAGCTTCCCCATGATCCTGACCACCGGGCGCATGCTCGAGCACTGGCACACCGGCGCCATGACCCGGCGCTCGACGACGCTCGATCTGCTGGAGCCGGAAGCCGTTGCCAGCATGAACCCCTATCAGATGGGTCAGTATGGCTGCGGGCCGGGCGACACGATCCGGGTCAGCAGCCGCCGCGGCGACATTCTGATCAAGGTCCGCGCCGACACCGATGTGCCCGACGGCATGATCTTCATCCCCTTCTGCTTCCACGAAGCCGCCGCCAACATCCTCACCAACCCGCAACTCGACCCGGTCGGCAAGATCCCCGAGTTCAAATTCTGCGCGGTTAAAGTGGAGAAAGTTGAGCCGAAAATGCAGGCAGCGGAGTAACTCAACCCCTACCCTAACCCTCCCCCACA
Source organism: Rhodospirillales bacterium (assembly GCA_013203595.1). Lineage (GTDB taxonomy): Bacteria > Pseudomonadota > Alphaproteobacteria > Rhodospirillales > Casp-alpha2 > JABMNT01. The sequence continues at coordinate 6,897 of JABMNT010000284.1, read as the reverse complement.
AGGGGGGAGGGAATAATTTTGGGAAGTGGGCGTCGTTTTGGGTCTCACTCTCATCCCTCCCCTCTCGATGGGGGAAGGTCAGGAGGGGGCTGCGACGGTTAGTACTGACTTGCACTTGCACCGGCCCCGACCGGCGGTTAAACCGGGAGTGATCAAAACAAGTCAGGGCCGAGGGCATTTCCATGGACACCATCATCTATCACATGTGCCGGGCCGACGAGTGGGCGGCGGCACAAGCGGCCGGATTTTATCCCGGCTCGTCGCAGGACCAGGCCGACGGGTTCATTCATTTCTCGACCGCCGCCCAGGTTCGCCAAAGTGCCGCCAAGCACCGGGCCGGGCAGGACGGATTGGTCTTGCTGGCGGTCGATGTTGAGCCTTTGGGTAGCGCCCTTAAATGGGAAGCATCGCGTGGCGGTGATTTGTTCCCGCACCTTTATGGCGACCTGGCGGTGAGCGCCGTCACCACTGCGACGCCCCTGATGCTGGGCAGGGATGGCCTGCATCAGTTTCCGGGCACCGTTGCGGGCAGACTGTGAGGCCGTGAGCTGATGATTGGATTTTATGAGCTGGTCGGGCCGGTTATCCGTCTGTTCGATCCGGAGACGGCCCATGGCTGGGCGATCGAGGCGCTCAGGCGCGGCTGGGTGCCCCGCCCTGCCCCTGTTGAAGATCCGCGCCTGCAGGTGGAGCTCTGGGGTAACACTTTTGCCAGCCCCGTTGGCCTGGCCGCCGGGTTCGATAAAAACGCCGTCGTTCCCGATGCCATGCTGCGTCAGGGGTTTTCCTTTGTCGAAGTGGGTGGCGTCACCCCGCGCCCGCAGCCCGGCAACCCGCGCCCGCGCCTGTTCCGCCTGAGCGAGGACCGGGCGGTGATCACCCGCTTCGGGTTCAACAACAATGGCATGGAGGCCATGGCCCGGCAACTGGCTGGCCGGACCGCCAAAGCGGCCGGCTGGGTGGGGATCAATTTCGGCAAGAACAAGGAAACTGAAAACGCAGTTGATGATTACGTTACCGGAATAAATCACCTGGCCCGCTATGCCGACTTTATTGTCGTCAATGTTTCGTCGCCCAACACGCCGGGCCTGCGTGCCCTGCAGGGCAAGCAGCCGCTGGCCCAGTTGATGCGGGCCGTGCGCCAGGCCGTGGACGGGCAGAACCTGAAAAAGGTGCCGCCGTTGTTGCTGAAAGTGGCCCCCGACCTGACCGCCGACGACAAGCGCGATATCGCCGCCGTGGTGAGGGAAGAGGCGGTTGACGGGCTGATTGCCACCAACACCACAATCGAGCGCCCGGCCACCCTGAAAAGCCGCCACAGGACGGAAAGCGGCGGGCTCAGCGGGCAGCCCCTGTTCGCAGCCTCGACCGCCGTGCTTGCCGATTTTTACCGGCTGACCGATGGTGCCATCCCGCTGATCGGTGTCGGCGGGATCGGCAGTGGCCAGCAGGCCTATGCCAAGATTCGTGCCGGTGCGTCGCTGGTTCAGCTCTACTCGGCCCTGGTCTACCAGGGACCGGGCATCGCCCACCGGATCAATCGCGAACTGCTGGCATTGCTAGAGGCGGATGGATTTAACAACATCACCCAAGCCATCGGCGCCGATCACCGCAGTTAATGAAGGCGGTCAGTTGGCGGTTATTGGCAACTCGATGAAAAAGGTTGAGCCAACCCCCTCTTCCGACTGGAAACCGATGCTGCCCTGGTGACGATCAATGATCGATTTGGCAATGTACAGGCCAAGACCGGTGCCCCCCACTTGCCGCCTGTCCGACGAATCAACAAGTGCGAACCGATCAAAAATATGGTCGCGAAAGATTTTCGGTATGCCCGGCCCGCTGTCATGGATGGAAATGCGGGCCCTGTCCCCATCGCGGGTCAATGCAACCTCAACAGCCCGCCCATCGTCGGAAAATTTTACGGCGTTGGACAACAGGTTGCCAATGGCCTGCGCAAGACGGCGGGCATCACCCTGGATCTTCAGATCCGGTGCCGGATCAAGCAGCTGGATATCGATATTCTGTTTCCGGGAAAGGCCGGCATGTTCGGCGACCGTATCGGCAACCAGTTTCGAAAGATTCACAGGACGATAGTCGATTTCGAGGATACCCTTTTCAAGCTTTTCCACATCCAGCACATCATCGATGACCTTGAGCAACCGATCGCTGTTCAGTTTGGCAATCTCCAACAGGCCATTCGCCTCGCCGGACAACGAACCAAACACATCCGAAGCCAGCAGCCCCAGTGCGCCGTGGATCGATGTCAGAGGGGTCCGCAGTTCGTGGCTGACGGTAGTGATAAATTCAGTTTTCATGCGATCCAGCATTCGCCGCTCGGTCACATCGGTGCCGGTTCCCCGGTACCCTGCAAAAGCGCCGTTCTCATCAAATATCGGATTGGCGCTTATCGAGACATAAACCGATTCTCCGTTGGCGCGGGTCAAATAATGCTCGAAATTTCGAAACGCATGATGAGCCTGCAACTCGGCCATATGCGCCTGACACGGGCGATCGGTTTCGTCGAAAACACCTGATTCCTCAAAAGTCCTGCCAAGCAGTTGATCCGTTGAAATTCCCGTTATCAATGTGAATTTATCGGAAAAATAGGACCAGCGCAGATTTTCATCCATCTCCCAGAACCAGTCGGAAGCCGATTCCGCAAAATCCTTCAAGCGGAGATTGCTGAGCTGCAAAGCTTCGGCCAGTTCGGAGCGCTGATTGATTTCCTCCAGCAGATCGCTGCTCCGCTCCTCGACCCGGCTTTCAAGCTCCCTGTTCAGGTTCTGCAGGCGGTTGGTCATATGGCCCAAATGATCATGGGTGATCTGCAGGTCCCGTTCCGCATCTTCGCGTTCGACAATGCCCTTTGCCACGTCTCTGATCATCGCGTTTACCGAACTGCCAAGATCCCGGAATTCCTGCGGATAGCCATCCGGCATGGCCTGGACCCGGGTATCCAGATAGCCTTTCGAAAACCAGCGGGCGGCGTTTATCACGGCTTCCAGCGGACGCACCAGCAGTCCGGCCAGGGCCCAACTGATCAGTGCCGCGGCGACAAGCCCGATCACAATCAATCCCAGGGCCATTTTTTTGACATCGCCGGCGCGTTCTTCCAGCTCTTCCAAAGGTTGCGGAACCATAACGCCCCAGCCGGTTTCAGGAACCGTCGAATAACCGGTTATCATGTCCTTACCCATAGCCGGCGAGAAGAATTTGGCGACCCCGCTTTTCCCGGCCATCATCAATTCGACGGGTTTGACAGCAGACAGATTTGTTATCTGCTGCTGCCATTCAGGCCTGGGATGAGCCATGGTATTACCGCGGCGATCAACAATCGCCGAATGGCCCTTACGCCCGAAGGAAATCGCCGACTGCATTTTCCGGATATAATCAAGATTAAGGGCACCAATCGCAAGCTGACCCGTTGCCAGGCGTTTCGTCAAAAACAGCGTTGGCGCCCCGGCACCATCATCCATGACAGGACTAAACGCCGCTTCATCACCGGATTGACCATAGAGGACTTTGAAAATCTGTGGCGAAATCCCGTTGTCGGCAGCCTCGTCAAAGGACATCCGGGCAATCTCGCTGCCATCTGGCGCATGCAAGTGAATGTATCTGAAACCGAATTTTTGAGCCAGGTCAAGTTCGGCCGGAGAGGCCCTGCTGTGCACCGATTCCGCGAACAGACTGAAAACCCCCTTGGCGTCGCGGGCATAGCGGTCAAGGGCCGCCGTTGTGCTGGTCGCTAAAAGCAGGTGCTTTTCAGAAACCGCAGCCAGTTCCTTTTCCATGGATGTTTTTTCGACCCACAGGCCGAGAACAAGGACAGGTACCGTGGCCACAATCGTAAATGCGACGGTCAGGTAATGGCGCAAGCCAATCTTCAAAGCGAACCTCCCCGCCAAGACTTCATCATTCGTGAAGTGAACCTGCTGCTTCATGGAAGAGCATTTATCCACCAAACCCAAACCGCCTGCCGGTCATCCACGGCATCCGCACGATCTATCGATCTAACATACACTTAAAGTGTCGAAAATTTCAATTTCAACTGAATATTCGGATATGTAATCGGTTTCTGCCAAATTCGACCTGTCGGCATTTCCGGCCATGAACCACAGTAATTTCAACACCGCTCAGTCGTCGCTGGCATCGGCGACGGCTGTGCTCAGCCAGCGGGCATTGCGCAGCAATCGTGCGTCATCTCCCGGCGCACTGACAAGCTGAACGCCGAGCGGCAGGCCGTTTTCGCCCTGCATCAGGGGTAGTGTAATCGCCGGCACCCCCAGATAGGTCCAACTCGAGCAGAACACCGGGTCACCGGTGGCCGTCAGCCCCAGCGGGGCCTCACCGATCGCCGCCGGCGTTATCAGGGCATCAAACTCAGTGCAGATTTCGGCAATCCAGCCATTCAGCTCGGTCCGCAGGGCAAGACTTGCATTGTAGTCAACGGCGCGGGTCTGCTCGCCATCTTCGATCATCCCGGTGAGGATGTCACTAATCTGGGCTTTTCCCCGGTTCATATAGGGAATCAGCGATCTGGCGAGATCGGCATGCATGACAGTCTTCAAATGATCAACCGCATGGTCAAAGGCTTCCGGCGGCGTTATCTCGACACAACTGCCCCCCAAAAACCCGACCAGTTCCTCGAAGGCGTCACGGGTCGCCGGATCGGCCTTATCCCAGACGGCGGTTTTGATGAAGGCAAAATGCGGCTCGACCGGCGGCACCTGCAGGGCCGTCACCGGCAACTGCGCGGCCGCGGCGGGGCGGGTATCCGGATCCCGTGGATCATATCCCATCAGGCAATCGGCAATTAATGCGGCATCTTCAACGGTCCGGGCAAAAACCCCGACATGGTCCAGCTGGCGCGACAGGGACAGCACACCGGCGCGCGAAATCCGGCCATGCGACGGCTTGAAGCCGACGACCCCGCAAAAGGACGCCGGGCGGATTACCGATCCGTTGGTTTGCGAGCCGATCGCCAGGGGCACCATGCCACAGGCCACGGCGGCCGCCGAACCGCTGGATGAGCCACCCGGGGTGCGGGCAGGATCATGGGGGTTGGTCGTCTTGCCGGGCGAATAAACCGCCAGTTCGGTGGTTACGGTTTTTCCCATGATCACACAGCCGGCGGCTTTCAGCCGGCTAACGGCGGTGCAGTCTTTCATCGGCCGGCGACCGGCATCCAGAACGGTTCCGTTCTCGGTGGGAAAGTCCTCCGTATCGAAGATGTCCTTGATTCCCACCGGAACTCCGTGCAGGGGGCCGATGGCGGCGCCACTGGCGCGCACAAGGTCGCAGTGTTCGGCCTGCTTGCGGGCGAATTCCGGATCGAAATGGGTCCACGCCCCGACTTCCTTTTCCAGACTGTCAATGCGCGCGATACAGGCATTGACCACCTGCAGTGACGTCACCTCGCCATCACGAATACGCCGTGCCAGATCGCCGGCGCTTAAATCTGCTAAATCCATATAGACCTTCTTCACTAGGCTGCGGTTATCGCCAGCCGCTATTTTTTACGCAGGCACGAATCCCAATAGTCATAACCGACCATCGTCAATATGGGGACACTGATAACCCAGAACGGCAGGCCGCCCCAGAAACCGGCAAAGCCGGTGGAGATGCTATAGGCAATCCCCAGCACGAAGATGCTGACCATCAGAGTGCCGATCAGGCCGCCAATCATATCTGCCCATTTTCGGTTCATTCAATTTCCCCTTGATTAAGGTACATATACGCCAAACAGCACGTCGGGTAACCACAGAGCGATACCCGGGAACTGGTACATCAACACCATACACAGGATAACGATGGCCAGGTAAGGCATCAGGCCCCTGAAGATCTCCATTAGCTCAATGGCCAACCCCAATACCCCCTTTAGGTAATAGGCCGACATCGCCATCGGCGGCGTCAGGAACGAGGTTTGCAGGTTCAGCGCCACCAGCATGGCAAAGAAGTACGGATTGACGCCAAAATTATCCAGCATCGGTAGGAAAATCGGCACAAAGATGATCAGGATTTCCGACCATTCAAGCGGCCATCCGAGGAGAAAGATAATCAGCTGAACCATGATCAGGAACTGCCAGGGAGCCAGATCGAAGGACAGGACCCACATTTCGATGACCTCGTGGCCGCCCAGGTAGGAAAATACCGAGGCGAAGGTCCACGATCCGACAAACAGCCAGCAGACCATGGCTGTTGTCTTGGCAGTCAGGTAAACCGATTGCTTGAGCATCGTCCAGTTCAGGGACCGGTAGACCGTGGCCAGCACAATCGCCCCCAGCGCCCCCATGGCCGCCGCTTCACCCGGCGTTGCCAGGCCGCCCAGAATGGAGCCAAGCACCAGCATGATCAGCAACGTCAAGGGCACAAACGAAGTCAGCAATTGCCAGTATATCTGTTTTTTGGGCGGAATGTCTTCTTCACGCGGCTTTGGCGCGATTGACGGATTGATCAAGACCCGCCCGACTACGTAGAGCATGTACATGCCGGCCAGCATAAAGCCCGGAATAACGGCCGCCGCATAGAGCCTGAGCGGCGACAGTTCGGCAATCGCCGCATAGACAATCAGCATAATCGACGGCGGGATCAGAATTCCCAGAGTGCCACCGGCACAAATGACGCCGGAGGCAAACTCCTTGTCATAATTGGCCTTCATCATGGCTGGATAAGCCAGCAACCCCATCAGGGTAACAACAGCGCCGACAATGCCGCTGGCCGTCGAAAACACCGCACAGGTAATCAAAGCGGCGATGGCCATGGAACCGGGCAGGTTGCGGGCCGCCATCTGCAGCGCCGAAAACAGCCGGTTGACGATATTCGCCCGTTCAACCACATAGCCCATAAACAAAAACAGCGGGATCGCGACCAAGGTGTCGTTTTCCATGACCGAATAGG
>JABMNT010000283.1 GCA_013203595.1 Rhodospirillales bacterium | reverse complement strand
AGCCAGCGGCGGATTTCCGATGTCCCGGCACCGATTTCGTAGAGCTTGGCGTCGCGCAACAGGCGCCCGGTCGGCGCTTCATTGGTATAGCCGGTGCCGCCCAGGCACTGGATCGCTTCCAGCGCCATCCAGGTGGCTTTTTCGGCGGCATAGAGGATGGCACCGGCGGCATCCTTGCGCGCCGTCTCGCCGCGGTCACAGGCTGCGGCCACCGCATAGACATAGGCGCGGCAGGCATTCATGGTGGTGTACATATCGGCAATTTTTCCCTGCATGAGCTGAAACGTGCCAATGGACTGGCCGAACTGTTTGCGATCATGAATATAGGGAACAACCACATCCATACAGGCCTGCATGATACCGATGGGGCCGGCCGCCAGCACCGCACGCTCATAATCAAGCCCGCTCATCAAGACGCGCGCCCCCTTGCCGACACCGCCCAGAACATTTTCCTCAGGCACCTCGCAATCGGTAAATACCAGCTCGCAGGTATTGGAGCCACGCATCCCCAGCTTGTCGAGTTTTTGCGCGGTCGCAAACCCCCGGAAGCCCTTTTCGATCAAAAACGCAGTCATCCCCCGGGGCCCGGCCGCCAGATCGGTTTTGGCATAAACCACCAATGTATCCGCATCGGGGCCATTGGTGATCCACATCTTGTTGCCATTCAAAACATAGTGGTCACCTTTTTTATCGGCCCGCAGCTTCATGGAAACCACATCCGACCCGGCGCCGGGCTCGCTCATGGCCAGCGCCCCGACATGGTCACCGGAAATCAGCTTGGGCAGGTATTTGTCCTTCTGCTGGCTGTTGCCGTTACGTGATATCTGGTTCACACAGAGGTTCGAATGGGCCCCATAGCTCAAGCCGACAGAGGCCGAGGCACGGCTGATTTCTTCCATGGCAATGCAATGCGCCAGATAGCCCATGCCGGCACCGCCATATTGCTCATCCGCAGTAATCCCGAGAACCCCCAGATCTCCCATTTTACGCCATAAATCCATGGGAAATTCGTTGCTGGCGTCAATGGCATGGGCGCGCGGCGCGATTTCGTCAGCGGCGAAGGAGCGCACCGAATTGCGCAGCATATCGGCAGCCTCACCGTGATCGAAACTCAGGCTCGGGTAATCATTTGGGATCATCTGTCTGTTCCACTCACTGTTCTATCCAATCACCGTCGGGCGGCCGGTAATACGCATCATCGTTTGCTGCATCACCGCACAGACCGTTTCCTGATCATCCTTGATAGCGACAACTTCACCCTTCGTCACCGTGATCGTCCGCCCCGGTCGTACAACTTCGCCACGGGCAACAAATCGCTGGCCATCGGCAGGTGCCAGCAAGTTTATCTTAAATTCAACGGTCAGCACACCATCTCCTGCAGCAAACAGGGAAAGCGCGGCAAAACCACCCGCCGTATCAACAAGTGCCGACAGGGCACCGGCGTGGATGAAGCCGTGTTGCTGGGTCAGCTTTTCATCATAGGGACACTCAATTTCCACATATCCCGGTTCAATGCGGTTCAGTCGCGCTGCCAGCGTCGCCATGAATCCCTGTTTTGCAAAACTTTCCTGAATACGCGCCGCGTAATCATCGGTTTTCGGCAAAAATCCAGTCACACCCAATTCCCCTGTCCCGATCCGGAACCTTAGTTAACGTTTACGTTAACGTCAACTCTGAAGGCCCCTACCCCGATGCCGCATCCGCCTTCACTCGCGGCTGCGTCAGAATCGGAAAGTAGAGTACCGTAAACAGGCCAAAAGCCCCGGACCAGGCGACCCCTGAAACCCAGATTGCCATCAGGCTCTGGTCTTCAAGAAAAACCGCTGCAACGCGCAACAGGGAGGCAACCGTGATCAGCAGATATATCAGGGTGGTGCCCGGCGATGCGGTCAACGGGCGCCCCGTATGGCCCAGCGACGTGCGGGTCATCACCGCCAGGATCATTGTCCCGAAGGCGCCCACAGTGAGCGCATGCAGGGCAGCGGTCGCCGGCACCAAATCGCTCAGGCCGGCCAGTCCGGTCAACAGCAGTGCGACCACCAGCCAGGCATATCCCAGATGCAGGACCCACAACAGCGGCTCAACGGCGATTGCCCAGCCTTTCCACCGGATCAGCCGAAAGCCGTGCAGGGCGCTGGCAAGCAATGCCAGAAATGCCGTCGCCTGATGGTCAGGGAGCGCCACCCCGGCGACCACAAAAGCCAACAAGGCGGCCAGAGCGATGGTATCAAACCGCCCCATGGGCGCCGGCTCCAGCCCGGCACCACTGCGCGCCAGCCAGTTGCGGGTAAAACTGGGGACAATGCGCCCGCCGATGACGGCGACGAGGACCGACAGAATATAAAGCGACAGACGGATACCGAGCGCCGCCGTATCCGCCACTCCCGTCAACTCGAAATGGACCAGCCAGTTGCCGGCGGTGAACCCGGAAATCAGCACAAGCACCGGCAGATTACGCCAGTTTTTCCCGGATACGATCTCGCGGACGATGACAACGACCAGCGTCGTCAGAAAGCACAAATCCAAAACCGCCAGGGCGACGGGAGCGAGAGCTGCGGCGCCAAGGAAACCCAGCCGTCCCGCCAGCCAGAGCCCCGCGAGCACGGCCAGCCGCCAGCCGCTAATAGGCAGGCGACCGGTCCAGTTGGGGATCGCAGTCAGGATAAACCCACCGATAGCGGCGCCGGCAAAGCCGAACAGCATTTCATGCTGATGCCATAAAGCGCCATCAAAGTCGCCGGGCATAGGCAGTACCCCGGCATGGATCAACAGCCAGAACGGCACCGCCAGCGTCGCCCAGATCCCTGCCGCCATAAAAAACGGCCGAAAACTATGCTGCAGGAACGCCGGCCCCGCATCGGCCTTGCGCTTCACCTCGGCTATCCGCTGATGGGGCTTGCTTTGATCCTTCGTCATTTCCTGATCCTGCGCCATAAAAAATTTCAGCCTTCATTAATAACACCAATTGGAGAAAACACACGTCACCGACGTATGCCTAAAGCTCATAGCCAAATCGCTCCGCCCATGGCAATAGCACGGGCAGAACCGCCGCCATTTACTCCTGATACTGACGCCAACGGCCACGTGAACGGGTATACAGCGGTTGCGTCACCTGATTGTAGCTCAGCGTATTCGCCCGCCCGTGCTGCAGTGGCGTAGCGGACCGCGGGAAACCCCGGCCGGCCTCATGGCAGCTTTTCGCCGTCGAACTTTCCGTCGCCACCACCGGGGCCGCAGTTGATTTTTTTATGCGCTTTTTTTGACCGCCCCGTTTAAACCCGTTCATGGCAAAAATCTGACGGACAACAGCGGGGGCGGAGAAACAGCGGCATTGGCCTAGGTCCCGACCCGAAACGACGTCACCAGGCCTTCCAGGGTGGCCATCACCGACAACGGAGTCAGCTTGCCGGTGCCGGGCGTTTCAAGGGTCGGCACCCCGGCAATGGAAATGTCGAACCGGGTCGAACAGGCATCCACCGAAACCGTATGGCTGTTGCGGTCGACGCCCGGATCAGCCCAGATTTCATACAGGGTCCGCTCCGGGCCAATGCCGGCAAAAGCCAGCGCGACGGCAATGTTGACGTTGGCCGGAAACATCGATGCGGCTTCCGCCACGGTCCCCGAATAAAGCATCAGCGGTTCCGTCAGGGCGTCCAGATCATAGCCCTGTTCGACAACAAACTTGGCATCGCGCAGGGATTTGGGCGGTTTGCGGGTTTTCATGACCACCGAGTAGATTTCGCCGTAGGCGGCGGCCCGCACCGCGTCCAGACCAACGATCGCCCCGGTCGGGATAATAATCCGGGTCCCCATCTGCTTTGCCAGATCAATCAGGTCCATGCGCGGCAACAACGAGGTGACGCTGAGCGGCATGTAGATTTTACCGGCCCGCAGAGTGGCTTCGGCCAGTTCGGCGAACAGCGCCGGTGGTGCGCATTCGACGATCACATCGGCGACTTCGGGCAATTGCTCGAAAGACAGTACAGGTGGCGGATTTCTGAACTCGGAAACCCGTCCCCGGGCACGCGCCTGGTCGCGGGCCGACACCGCCGCCAGGGCAAGCCCGTCGACCCCGGTATCGAGCCAACGCGCAACCGGCATACCAACGGCACCCAACCCGCAAATGGCGACTTTCAGGGCCATCAGTGAACACCCGTCCGGGACTTGTCGGCCAGCAGGTTCACACATTCGGTTTCACGCAGGTCCAGTTCATTCAGGGTTTCCGCAATATCCGCCTGGTGCCGTCGCAGGGCCCGCTGTCGGCCCCGTATTTTTTCAAGAAATTTGTTGAGCTGCGATATTTCCGTGGCATCCACATCATACAGATCAATCATTTCGCGGATTTCGTCGAGGGAAAAACCGAGACGCTTGCCGCGCATGATCAGCCGCAGGCGCACATGATCGCGCGGCCCGTAGACCCGCCGCTGTCCGTCACGGACCGGCGTCAGCAGGCCCTTGTCTTCGTAGTAGCGAATGGTCCGGGTGGTCACTTCAAACTCGCGTGCCAGATCGGTGATTGAAAAGATTTTTGCCATAGCCAGAGAGTAAGGAAAGTTGACGTTTACGTAAAGCCGGGTTTGCCCGTCGGGGACCAATTCCATGACCGGGGCCTAGAGCAGCAGCAATGCGGCCAGACCCAGAAAGACAAAAAACCCGACGATATCGGTAATGGTCGTGATGAATACACTGGACGCAATAGCCGGATCGATATCGTTTTTGTCGAGCAGGATCGGGATTGCCGTGCCAGCGACGCCAGCGACAATCATATTGACAATCATTGCCATGGCAATCACCCCGCCCAGCGCCAGACTGCCAAACCAGCCCCAGGCGACACCGCCGGCCAGCAGGGCAAACAGGAACCCGTTGATACCACCGACCATGAGCTCCTTGCCAATGAGGCGTCCGGCGTTTGTGGCGGTAATCTCTTTCATGGCCAGCGCCCGCACGGCAACGGTCAGCGACTGCGTGCCGGCATTGCCCCCCATGGAGGCGACAATCGGCATCAGAACGGCCAGCGCCACCATCTGGTCGATGGTCGCGTCAAACAGACCAATCACAGCGGACGCCAGAATCGCCGTCAGCAGATTGATCAGCAGCCAGGAAAAACGGGCCTTGGTGGTATCAACAACGGCGTCATAGAGGTCATCGCCACGCACCCCGCCCAGGCGCATGATGTCTTCTTCATGCTCTTCATCGATAACGTCGACAATATCGTCAATGGTAATTACGCCGACCAGACGTCCGGCGTCGTCGACCACCGGTGCTGCGGCCAGATCCCTTTGCCGGAAGAGAAAGGCGACATCTTCCTGATCGGCTGTTACCGGGATCAGTTTTATATCCGGCTCCATGATTTCTGTCAGTTTTATGGGGCGCTTGGTCCGCAACAGGGTATCGAGATGAACGGCACCGGCGGGCTTGTGCTTGGGGTCGACAACAAAAACACTGTAAAAATGATCGGGCAGCGGATTGATGTCATGCTCCGCCCTGTCGCGCAAATTATCAATGGTATCGCCAACCGTCCAGAAAGTGGGAACGGTCACCACTTCGCGCTGCATCATCCGACCGGCACTGTCTTCCGGATAAGACAGGCTTTCCTGGATTAACTGACGTTCGCCATCGGGGATGGCGTCAAGAACCTGCTTTTGGTCGTAATCGCTAAGCTCTTCCAGGATCTCGACAACGTCGTCCGAATCCAGATCGCCCAGCGCCGCCGCCACATCCTCAAAGCCGAGCAGACCGATGACGTCCTCGCGCACTGACTCGTCGAGATCAGCCAGAATTTCGGCATCAAAGTTTTCCCGCAGAACCTCGACCAGACTGGACCGGTGATCGCCATCCAGGCGTTCCAGCAGGTCGGCGATATCGGAAAAGTGCAAGCCGTCAACAAGGTCCCGCACCCGGGCCGCGTCCTGGACATCCAGAGCGGCCAGCACTTCCTGCTCGATCCCGCTTTCCAGGTCATGCACCAGGTCTTCGCTGGCAATGTCTTCGTCAGGCAGAAGAGCCGCATGGCTGGAGCTATCTGATTGATTCACGCTATAGCCCTTCTTTTCTCTAAACCGCCAATGACTGCGCCTGATGTAGCACCAATACCTACCTCCATCAAGGCGCAGTCATTGGCGGACAGATCACTAAACAGTCACGCGACCCGGCTCCTGTGACGGCCATCACGTGATGGCCGTCACTGTACAGACACCCCAAAAACCCTAAGGTTTCACTGTTGATAACAAGACGTGAGACGATCCTTCAGAAAGGAGATAATCGTGACGATCTTCAAGGCTTTTGGACTGGCTATGTTGCTTGTGCTCCTGACTTTTTCCCTGTCCTACGGGCAGGAAACGGTGAACAAACCGGTGACGGATATTGTTATTGTCGATACCGCCACGACGACCATATAAGGCCAAACAAAACGGCTTACCCGGCGCCCTCCCAGCGACCGCAAGGGGTCGGACAGTCAGGGGAACTGCCCGACAAACCGCGCCGCTTTCGCGGCGTTTTGCCTGATCCCTCAAGATATTTTGAACGCCGCCGGCATTGCTATGACTTTTCAAGACCCGGCCCTATCGTGTAGGTTGCCCGGAGCGCAATTTAGGTAAGGTCTGGTGTCCATGATCCGTACTGTTTTCTATGCACTGCTGTGCAGCTTGCTGTTAAGTCTGCCCGCTTCGGCGGACAACTTTTTTACCTCGAAGAATTACTGGAACGGTAAAACGGCCTATGACAGCGGCGATTTTGAAAAGGCCATGCGCTTGTGGAAAGCCCCGGCCGAACAGGGGGTCGGCGAAGCGCAGGGATTTGTCGGTGCCCTGTACCATGGCGGTCTCGGCGTCGAGAAGGACTACAAACAGGCCATGGAATGGTACGTCAAGGCCGCCAACAAGGGGATCGCTCAGGCCCAACTCGGGATCGGCAGCATGTATGGCGACGGCCATGGCGTCGAAAAAGACATGGTGACGGCGCGCATGTGGTTCGCCATTGCCGACCATTACGGCAACGAACGGGCGCAGCATTACATAAAAAAAGCCGATTTGCTGTTAACGGAAGAAGACATTCGTAAGGCTGGCGAAATGGCCAGGGACTGGATCAAAGCCCACGAAAAATGAGGCATCATTGAAAATTCAGCGCAGCCGACTTGGCACCCGTATTCTGGCAACGGTATTTGGCATTGGGGTTTTTGCCTTCGGTGCCTTTTCCTACACGGTGCGCGGCGCGGCGCCCGATGCCTACCTGGCTGACCGGGCCCTGTGGATGGGGCTGACCTTCATGTTCGCCGGTGTCTGTGCCATCACCGTCTCCTGGCTGGTTGCCGATCTGAGCAACATCTGGTGCCGCCCGCCCCGCCGCTCGGGCTTCAAATAGAACCAGGACATTTTTTAATTGCCCTGCTACGCACCGGTTTCCTCACTCATCTGATGTATCAATCGCCAGTTTCCTTCGTATTCCCAAGCCTGCAATATATTCCCGAATACTTCATCCCGTATCCGTTCAGTTTCAATTGATCTGGATCAACGCATTCATGGATATTCTATTGCCATTGTCCTGAAGCCTATGTCCATAGATATAATTTAATGGCCACACTGAAGCGGAAAGCGGTTGCTGATTTTCTGGCACCCGTTCAAAAAGTCGTATGATTTAAGTAAAAGACTGGATCAATATCATGAAGGCCTATTCGTTACCTGAAGGTAGTCTTTACCGGATTACACAACTTGATAAGCAGCATCAGGAGCTGATCGATATTGTTCAGTCACTGCATGGCTTATCCGAGAGCAATGAATTGCCGGAAATCGTCCGCATATTTGAAAGCTTTCTGAATAAGCTGGCTATCCATTTTACCGATGAGGAAAGAATGATGAAGGACACGGCATACCCGGATGCTGAATCGCACCGTGCCCATCATCAGGACATGCTTAAAGACGCACAGAGCACTTTTAATATTGTTAAGGACAAAGGAAAACTGCTGGAACGTAATGCCATCGATTCAATCGATAAACTCATCCGTCACATGCTTTTATCCGACGGTCCGTTCGTTACGCACTTGAAAAACAGGTAACATCCGGGACCGACCGAATTCATTCGCCCTGATCTTTGAATAAAGCCCGGCCTTTGCATAACGGCGCAGCCAGGAGGATGGGGGCACAGGAGAATAAATTCAGACTGTTCGTGTTATGAAAAGCGGAATAGTTTTTATTTCGCGTTCTTCCCCACGCGAACTGTGTTACAATACACACAGTGGCTTAAGAAATGTTTTTTAGGGCCTGAATTTATTTACGATTCAAATTTGCCACGCGCTCTCTTTAAATTATCAAAGGGAGCTAGTTATACCATTCTCTGCCCAATTAAACCGCGTAGATGCGCCTGAATTGTTAGGTGTAAGTGGACCGTTTTAACAGTTGCTGTTGGAACGGACTGTTTTTTATAAATTATATGTTTAGGAGTTTATATTATGAATTTTAAATCAATTAAGGCCCCGCTATGGGGTGCCGTTGGCGGCGCGATCGTAATGGCGATTGTTGGTTTTTCATGGGGAGGCTGGGTCACTGAAAACAAGGCTTCTATTATGTCTGCACAAGCTGCGGATATCGCTGTTCTCGCCCGCCTGACACCGATCTGTGTCAGTCAGTACCGTCAGGACACGGATAAAGTTGAGAAGCTTGCCGCGTTTAAAGAACTCAACAATTGGGATAAAGGCGCCTATGTCTCAGACCAGGGTTGGTCGCTGATTCCCGGCGAGAAAGAAACCGACTCCAACGTCTCAAGAGATTGTGCCCTGGCACTTTCCGAGTTAACGGGCTGATTTTATTGATTGAGCGCGATCAGTTCGCGTTCAATCCGCTCGGCCAGGAAGCGCGCCCACTTTCCTGGCTTCGTGCTTGAGCAGCTGAATGCTGGCAGTAACCATGACCCAGGAGCCGACGAAGAAATACAGGCCATCCTGGGTTTGCGCATTGGACAGGCTGCCCGCCTTCGCTGCCATCACGATCACGGCGACAACCAGAACCTCCAGCATTGACCAGCGGGTCACCAGTTCAACCCGTTGCAGCCAACGGGCGAAGCTCTTGCTGCCGGCCGGAACCCGCCGCCAGACCCGGTAGACAAGACCGATCTTCAGGATCGGGGCCAGAATGGAAAAGGCGACGATAACCAGGGCCAGAAAGAACTCGTTGTCCCTGACCAGCAATTCGATGCCTAACAACACCGATACATCATCCTCGAAAAGATAGACCTTGGTCACCTTGAACAGGGGAAGCGTTATGCCGGCAGCGAACATGCCCGAGGCAATCACCAGCAACAGGCCGACGAAATGCGTCTGCCAGCCACCCACATCAGCCAGCGACCCGGCAACCTTGCGCCAGAATTGCCAACGCCCGGCAGCGTTTTCCTTGATCTTCGTCATTTGTTCCATGTATGGGTTTTACAGGGCCACCCGGCGGCCTTCAATACATCTGTTGGCGCCGTGGCCTTCCGGCTCATGGCCCGCCTTCAGCTTCCAGCCAGACGTAAAAAAACCCGCCGGTCAGCGGGTTTTCTTATTTGGTGCGGTCGAGAAGACTCGAACTT
>JABMNT010000282.1 GCA_013203595.1 Rhodospirillales bacterium | reverse complement strand
TCGAAATAAGCAGATTGATACGGCCTTTCGACAGCACGACCGGGGTGAAGTCCAGGCTGATGCCGTAGTCGCGGAACTCGATGATCGCATTGCCGTTCTGGTCAACGCCGATCGGTACCGGAATTTCCCCCCCGGAAATAAATGATGCCTTTTCGCCCGACATGGCAGTCAGGGTGGGTTCCGCCAGCGACTTAACCAGGCTTTGGCGCTCAAGCGCGCTGACCGTGGCCGGGGTGAGGGCCAGGATCTCATGATTGAGGGTGCCGGTTGCAAATGCCGTCAGGGTCGCCGCCGGGCTGGTGTTTGTCAGGTCCAGCGAACCCAGGGGGTTGAAGTTCAGGCTCAGCGCCTGATTGACCGACAGATTCTTGCGGATGCCGCGGTCCATTTCCGCGACCCGGACCTGCAGGATCACCTGTTGCGAGCCGACAACCTTAATCATGTTGGTCACATTGGCCGTATTGGCCACAAACCGCTCGGCAATACGAACCGCATCGGCTGCCGCCGGCGCGGATCTGACGTTGCCTGACAAAAACACGCTGTCGCGAAAAACCGAGACATCGATTTTTTCATCGGGAACCAGCTGTTGCAACGCGGCTTTCAGGGGGTCCGGGTTCATGGTTACCCGGATTTCTGCCCGATGGATGATCGCGCCCTCGGCGTCCATGAAAAAGACGTTGGTCGCACCGATCGATTTCGAAATAATGAAAACCTGATTGGGGTTGGCCTTATCAATGTAGATATCGGCGATCAGCTCGTTTCCGACGACAATTTTGCGAACCGCCGTCGGCATCATCAGGGCATGGGATTTGTTCTCGCTGACCTGGATGACGGCGGGTAAACCGGCGTCTGGAAGGCGTTCAACGGCGACCGTTCCCAGCGATTGCGGGGGGGCTCCCAGGCTGGAACCGCCACGACGGGGCACCTCCTGCGAGGTCGCGGGACCCGTGGTGATGCCCAGAAAGACACCACTAACCAGCACAAGAAACCATCGGTATTGCATGTTCATTGTAATATGATCTCTTGTTTCTGCGAAGTGCCGCCCCGGTATATCTCAAACACGTCAGACTTTGTTTCCTTGGGTGCCTTTTTTAACACAGGTGCCGGGTTTTTTTGTTTTTTTTGTGCCAGTAGTTCCTGTTCAGCCTTTTTTTGCGCCATGAGTTCCTGCTCAGCCTTTTTCTGTGCCTCTAGCTCCCGAATACGCTCGTCCAGGGTCTGCTTCCCTTCCAGGATGGCCTGTTCTTTTTCCTGGCTCAGGAGTTCCACCTGTTTTTTTGCGGCCTCGTTCAATAATTCCTTTTCCATATGCAGTTTTGCAATTTCCTCGTTTAGCCGTTGCTCATTGGATTTCTGGTTGTTGAGCAGTTCTGCGTTCAACTCCTTGAGGAACGGACTCACTTCGATATCATGGGTGAAGGTGCCTGGAAGCGCGTTTTCCTTTGCCATCGCTTCCTTGCTTTCGGCACTGACATCGCGCAGCGAGACAGTCAGTTGACCCATGGAGCGGGCCGTCATGACGATTTCCACCTGTTTGGCAGTCAGTTCAAGGGTCAGGGTCTTGCCGATCAGGGATTGCCCCTCGATTTTTCCGACAACCTGATTGACCGCTATAACCTTGATGTTTGATAAAATCGTTTCCGTCGTCGTATTCAGAACCTGGATTGGCTGGGTGAGATCGTCTTCGGTTTTAATGGTTTTTTTCTTGAGCGCTTCACTACCCTTGTTATGAACGAGAATCAGATCGACATGGTTGCCCGGCAGGATAAAGCCGGCGACCCCGGTTTGTTCGGTTACGGGAATTGATATGGCCCGCATGCCTTTATCAAGCAATCCCGGCAGGAATCCGGCTGCGTCATCCTTAAACAGCTTCGATGTGAGGATGGGCTCGCCCGCCTGCACAGGGTGGCGCACGTAACTGCCAATCACTTTTTGGGTGCGGTCATTTTTCAGGTCTTCCTCGTCGACCGATATAAAATGTTCGCTCATACTTTCATCAGGCCAGGGCAACCAGGAAATCATATCTGGTACGATTTTCTCGCCGGGATTGAAGGCGCGGGTGGCGATCAGGATCTGATTGACCTTCGGCTTGGCCTGCTTTTCAAGCTCCTCAATGGCTGTAGGGGTCGAGAAGTTCTTGATCAAATAGGTGCTGATTCCGGCAACGCTCAAGGCAAGCACAATCAATCCAACGATTAAAATTCGCATATTGCTAAGTTACCTTGTTACTCAAAGTACAACGCCCGCGAGGCTATTACATACGATATAATGATTAATTTATCATTGTTTTCCGAGGTTTGCCACCTTTTGGAGCGGCTTGCTGAAAATCAGTTTGTGGCAAAATGCCATTTGTAATACGGATACTTGTGCTAAAGTAACCGTATGTCTGAACCAGGCGGCTACGAATCCGATGAATGATATATCCAACAGAAGAATCAGCCCGCGCCGGCGAACCATATTTGGCGGGGTTATTTTTGATGACCACGGGCACAACTGGGAATGTTCGGTATCGGATATATCTTCCACCGGGGTTAAAATAAAAGCCAGTAAGGTTCCGGAACCGGGCATAGAAATCAATCTGAAGATCAATAAATACAACGATCTTCGCCGTTGCCGGGTCACCTGGGTAAGGGGTGGCGAATTTGGTTTGAATTTTCTGGTACCCATTACTGAAGAGGATAATGACATTTATCGATTATTAACTCCGATGGGCGGTATCCGTCGATAACCGCAGGTGGCAGCATTACACGTGTGTATATCATGAGATGCCCTGGTTACTGTGATGGTCGTCATTTCGCTAGCCGAGATAATCCAGTTCTATGGGTATCTTATTAAGGCCCGGGCCGGTCTTCCGGGCTATGGAAATCTAAGCGAAATGCAGTACAAGCACATTGATTTACGGGATAACCGGCGCCGAAACGGGAACTGCCAGGATATCTGGCCGCAACCCGGGTGGCGAAGACGCTCTGCCCTGGTGTCGTTGTTTTCCCGGGAACGACGCGCAAACCAAGGCATTGTCGCTGTTGAGTTTGCGCTGATTGCGCCGGTCTTTCTCTATCTGCTGATGGGAATTCTGGAAGTTTCCATTATGTTTTTGGCGACCACGGTTGTCGATGGCGCCACCTACGCGGCGGCCCGCAAAATCCGAACGGGAGAGGCGCAGCTTTCCGGAGACGCCACGACAACCTTTCAGACCGAACTCTGTGCAGAACTGGTCGGTGTCTACAATTGTGACGATATCACACTGGATGTGCGTACTTTCTCCTCCTTCTCCACGGTCACCATTCCTGACATCAAGATTAACGGTGATGGGGACCTGGTTTTTGATGACGGCGACGATGATGACACCAACGATGTTCTGTATGTAACTGAATTCACGACCGGCGGGTCAGGCGATATTGTGGTTGCACGGGTCATTTATTCCTGGGAATTTGCGACACCGTTTATCGGCGTTTTGTTTGCCGACAACGGGACCGCGAAATTTCTTTCGACGACAGCCGTGTTCCGAAGCGAACCTTACAACTAGATCGCATGATAACCTTTATCCGCTCATTTCTGAAAAACACCATGGCCGCTGCCGCCGTTGAGTTTGCGCTGACGGCGCCGCTGATGGCGGTTTGTCTGGTCGGCGTTGTCGAAGTGTCGAATTATATAACAGCCGTACGCAAAGTCACTTCAGCAGCCCACACGGCGGCTGACCTGATTGCCCAGTCAACCGATATTACCAGCTCGGAACTGAGCGTCTTGTTCCAGGCGTCGCGGCTGGTCATTGATCCGCTCGATGATTCCGATCTTACATTGGGAGCGGCCAGTGTTCGCTACGATGATGATACCGGAGACCCGACGGAAGACTGGACCGGAAGCTACAACAGCGGCTCGGTGAGCAATTCGGAAACCCAGGCGGCAAACCTGGGAAGTGCCGGCGAAAGTGTGATTATTGTGACCGCCACCTACTCCTACACCCCGGCCTTTGATCTGGTTCTGTCGGGACCCTATACCATTAGTGAAACAGCAATTACCCGTCCGCGCTACGCTGACTATGTCGGGCTCTATTAAGGAAATTTATGAAAAAACCATTGGCCTCAGTGACAAGATATGGATTTTATGAAAAACGGGTCATCAGGATCGGCAAGCGTTCGCGTAAGGCGTGGGTAAAATCAAGACGTTTTCTGTCGGGCTTTGCTGCCGCCAAACAGGGAGTGGTCGCGGTTATTGTTGCGCTGACCATGATTCCCCTATTGCTTGCCACCGGGGTATCCATCGATGTCGGGCGCGCCTATCTGGTAAAACAACGTCTATTAAGTACTACGGACGCCGCCGGTCTCGCCATTGCGGCAAGTATTAAAACGGATTCCACTTCGGATGAACTGCAGGCGGTGCTTGATAATTTTTTAACAGCCAATTTCCCCTCAGGTTCCATCGGCACATTGTCCTCGTCGAGTTACACCTATGACAGTTCAACCGTTTCCGTCAGTGCCGCCGTTGCCGTTGAAACGACATTTATGAAATTAATCTTCGTCGAGACGCTGACAGTGAATGCTTCCAGCCAGGTTACCCGCCAGGAGGACAATCTGGAAGTGGTTCTGGTTCTGGATAACTCCGGCTCCATGTCCGGCAGTAAAATGACTGCCCTCAAGTCCGCGGCAAACAGTCTTCTCGATACACTTTTTGGTTCCGACGCAACATCATCACAGGTCAAAATCGGTCTTGTGCCCTTTTCAAACAACGTCAATATCGGCGCAGCCAATACCGGCTACGTATCCGATACGTCTATTTACGACTGGGGCACAGACACCTGGAAAGGCTGCGTCGAGGCCGAAGTTGCTGGTAACGAGGATACCAATGATAATTTTACAGGACCCTGGACACCGTTTTACTGGGAAGACGATTCAAACAACAACTGGTATTATTCCGGCAGTTCGCACATTTCATCATCGCGGGGGCCAAATCTCTATTGTCCTGATGCTGAAATTACCCCGCTGACCAATGTAAAGGCGACGTTGACCGCAGCCGTTGATGCCATGGTCGCCAATGGCGGTACCCATATCAACTGGGGAGCAATCTGGGGCTGGCGGGTTATTTCGCCTTCCGAGCCGTTTACCGAAGGCGCCGCATACGGCACCGCCGATTCTACCAAAGCCGTCATTATCCTGACCGACGGTGCCAATACGGCTTACGACTTTGTTTATGACGCCTTCGGTTATCCGTCGGAAGAGCGCCTGGGGTCGGGCATCAACACGGCCACTGAAGTCGCCGATGAAATTGACATCCGGCTCGCGACAATTTGCCAGAATATGAAGACGGCCGGTGTTGTTTGTCAACGGCGGAGTAAATCTAGTCCATTAGGGCGGAGTAAAACCAGTCCACTTGATGTTAAGCAGAGCCTGGTGTTGCGGGTTGTCCCGGTAGTCCATAGGAGGGACCCGCGCTG
>JABMNT010000281.1 GCA_013203595.1 Rhodospirillales bacterium | reverse complement strand
TCGCAGGACATTCGTGTCCTGCTGGTTAAGCTGGCCGACCCCCTGCACAAAATGCGAACCCTTCATTTTATTGAAAACCCCGATAAGCGCCGGCGAATCGCTACGGAAACCATGGATATTTATGCACCGCTGGCAGAGCGGATCGGCATGCAGGGATTGAAAGCGGAACTGGAAGATCTGGCTTTTGCGGAACTTAATCCGGAGGCCCGCCGCTCGATCACCCGACGGCTTGAATTTTTGCGCGAGCGTGGCGAAGACCTGATCCACAAAGTGATTTCCGAATTGAAGGTGTTGCTGGCTGAACATGGCATTGAAGCGGAAATCAGCGGTCGCGAAAAAACGCCTTATTCAATCTGGCGTAAAATGCAGAAGGACGAGGTCGGGTTCGAACAGCTTTCCGACATCATGGCCTTTCGCGTGGTCGTCAACTCGATTGCAGACTGCTACAAGGCGCTGGGTGTCGCCCACAGTGCCTATCCGGTCGTGCCCATGCGGTTCAAGGATTACATCTCGACCTCCAAACCGAACGGTTACCGTTCAATTCACACCGGCGTATTTGGCCCGGAGCGCCAGCGCATCGAGTTGCAGATCCGCACCCATGAAATGCATGAAATCGCTGAATCCGGGGTTGCCGCCCATTGGAATTACAAGCAGGGCGGCGAGATCAAGGACGGCAAGCAATACCGCTGGCTGCGCGAATTGCTTGATATCCTCGAGCATGCCTCCGGACCGGAAGAATTTCTGGAACACACCAAACTTGAAATGTTCCAGGATCAGGTCTTCTGTTTCTCGCCGCGTGGCGACCTGATCAACCTGCCGATGGGGGCAACCCCCGTTGACTTTGCCTATGCGGTTCACTCGGAAGTAGGGGACCGCTGTGTTGGCGCCAAGATCAATGGCCGTATGATGCCGCTGCGCAGCCAGTTACGAAATGGCGATCAGGTCGAAATTATTACATCCAAGGCGCAAACCCCGTCACCGACCTGGGAACGGTTTGTCGTTTCCGGCAAAGCCCGGGCCCGGATCCGACGCTTCGTGCGTATCCAGGAGCGCGAGCAGTATGAAAAGCTCGGACGCTCTATCCTGCAGCGGGCCTTCAAGGACGAAGGTTACGATCTCACGGATAAGGGATTGTCCGGGGTTTTGAAAATATTCCAGCAGCCAACCGTTGCCGACCTGTGCGCGGAAGTAGGCGCAGGCCATACGGGCGGACGGGAAGTTCTGGAAGCGGTATATCCGGGGGCCAAGAAAAAGCCAAAAAACGCCGACGAGAACATCATTCCGATTGCCAAGGCCCGCTTGAAATCAGGGCAGAAGGAAAGCCAGTCGATTTCCATAAAGGGGCTGATTCCGGGGATGGCCATGCATCTGGCCGGATGTTGCCATCCTCTGCCCGGAGATCGCATCGTCGGCATCGTGACCACAGGACGCGGTGTTACCATCCATACAATCGACTGTGAGACACTGAGCACCTATCACGACCAGCCGGAACGCTGGATGGACGTGGCCTGGGATGACGACAGTAACGCCGCAAGCAGTTCCAAGTCGCAGGTGGGACGGTTGTTTGTCAGTGTTGCAAATGTACCCGGTGCGCTTGGTGACCTGTCGACTGTAATTGCCAAAAACAATGGTAATATTTCGAACCTGAAGATCACCAATCGGGCCGATGATTTTTATGATATGCTGATCGATGTCGAGGTTCAGAACGTCAAGCATCTGACCGAAGTCATCGCCGCATTGCGGGCCAGCCCGATGACCCACTCCGTCGACCGGGCCCGCGGTTAAATGGGCCGCTGGACTAAACCTTTCATGGACAAATCGAAACAGCCGTGACTTCAAGGACCCGCAGTAGCCGCCATGTTTGATCGCCGTGATAAATTACATATCGGGTCCCGGGTGCTGGAATTTGTCTGGCCGACCAACGGATTTCGTCGCGCCGGCACCTATCTGATGCACCGTCTGTCGCGGCTGCCGGGGACGCCCTATACGCTGGCCTGCGGGTTTGCCTGTGGCGCGGCCGCATCCTTCACACCCTTTGTCGGCCTGCATTTTGTTTTGGCCGGTTTGCTGGCCTGGGTGATGCGGGGCAATATGCTGGCATCGGCAATCGGCACCGCTGTCGGCAATCCGTGGACCTTTCCCTTTATCTGGGTGTGGCTCTACTACCTGGGCAACTGGATGGGATTTGGCGAACCCGGGCTGAACGTGATGGAGCTGAATTTTCCGCGCTTGTTTGGCCAACTGGCAGAAGCGCTCCTGAACGGCCATATGGGCCTGGCCCTGGATATTGCCAAGCCGGTGCTGGCTCCCATGTTTTTCGGCTCCCTGCCATCGGCGGTCATCGTCTGGGTAGTTTTCTATTTTCCTTTAAGGCAAATTGTGAAAAGCTACCAGCGTCGCCGGACCGACCGCCGCTCGCGTCGAAAAGGCCAGAAATCAAAAGGAACAGCCTGATGGAAACCTATTTGCGCCTGGGCGTTAATATTGACCATGTCGCGACCATTCGAAATGCCCGGGGTGGCGATCACCCGGACCCGGTCCGTGCCGCAAAAATGGCGGAACAGGCAGGTGCCGATGGTATCACCGCCCATTTGCGTGAAGACCGTCGTCACATTTCCGATGCCGATATTGAACGCCTGATTGCCGATATCAATGTGCCGCTGAATTTGGAAATTGCCGCTACCGACGAAATGCTGGCGATTGCCCTGCGTCATAAGCCCCATGCGGCCTGCATTGTTCCCGAAAAGCGCGAGGAACAAACGACCGAAGGCGGCCTTGATGTTGTCGGCGGCGCCAACCATCTGCGACGCTATGTGGACAAGCTTGCCAATGAGGGGATTCGGGTCTCGTTGTTTATCGAGCCTGACAAGGCCCAGCTTGATGCGGCGGCCCGCCTGGGCGCACCGGTTGTTGAACTGCATGTCGGGGCTTACTGCGATGCCCGTCAGGTGACCCGGTCGCGCGAACTGGCGCGGATCGAAAGCGCCGTTCTGCATGCCCATGACCTGGGTCTTGAATGCCATGCCGGGCATGGCCTGACCTATGATACCGTCGGGCCGGTTGCCGCCATGCCATTGATCGCGGAACTGAATATCGGCCACTTCTTAATCGGCGAAGCCATCTTCACCGGACTGGAGAGCGCGATCATGCGTATGCGTTCGGCCATGGACAAAGCCCGCGCCAAGAAATCCGCATGATTATCGGGATTGGCACCGATTTATGCGATATCCGGCGCATCGAAAAAACCCTGGCAAAATTTGGTGATCGATTTACCTCCCGGCTGTATTCCGACTATGAGCAGGCAAAGGCGGAACGCCGCGCTAATCCGGCCAGCTCCTATGCACAAAGTTTCGCTGCCAAGGAGGCCTGCGCCAAGGCCCTGGGCACCGGTTTCCGCCAGGGTGTTTTCTGGCGCGATATGGTGGTCCGCAACCTGCCGACCGGTCAGCCCTACATGGAAATCACCGGCGGCGCACTGATCCGGCTGAATACACTTGTTCCCGCCGGCATGGTTGCCCGTGTCGACGTTTCGCAAACTGATGAATACCCAATGGCTCATGCCATGGTTATCATATCGGCCGATCCGGGCACGACGGTCAGCCAAATGCCGGAACTCGCTTGATCAGGAGCCCCAAAACCAGTAACACTCTGACGAATTCCGCATAACCATTTCCTTGAAAAAGAAGTTTTAATGAACAATCAAGATTCCGGTGGCCTCGTCGACACGTTGAAAACCATTTTATATGCGGTTCTGATTGCCCTTGGTGTTCGAACCGTGGCCTATGAGCCCTTCAACATCCCTTCCGGGTCGATGTTTCCAACCCTGCTGGTCGGCGATTATCTGTTTGTTTCAAAATTTTCCTATGGCTATAGCAAGCATTCGCTGATTATGAGTGTGCCGCTGATATCGGGCCGCATATTTGCCAAAGTCCCGGAACGCGGTGATGTCGCGGTTTTTAAAAAACCGACGGATAATACAACGGATTATATCAAGCGGATTGTCGGCCTGCCCGGCGACAAGATTCAGGTCATCAACGGCATTTTGAATATCAACGGGGCTGCCGTTGAGCGCAAACGGGCCGGGGTTCATCTGGTGCGTGACTACTCGGGGAATTTACGGGAAATCGCGCGTTACATCGAAACCCTTCCGAATGGAAAAGAACACTATATTCTGGAAGAAAGTGATGACGAAGTGATGGACAATACGGCCGTCTATTCGGTTCCGGAAGGCCATGTCTTCGGAATGGGTGACAATCGTGATAATTCCCAGGACAGCCGCTATCTCAATGAGGTCGGGTTCATTCCCATGGAAAACCTGGTTGGCCGCGCCGAGTTCCTGTTCTTTTCAATTGACGATGCGGCGCCCTGGCAATTCTGGAAATGGGGCTCCGCCCTGCGCCCAAGCCGTTTTTTCGAGGGTATTGAATGACCGAAAGCGGTCCAACCCCGTCCCCGTCGGCCGCATGCGGCCGCCCCCTTGCAGCGCTCGAGACCAACCTGGGTTACAGTTTTCAAGATATCGGTCTGCTCGAGCAGGCGCTGACCCACTCGAGCACAGTCGACAAGCGCCGGCACTCGAATGAGCGGCTGGAATTTTTGGGCGACCGGGTTCTCGGGCTGGTCATTGCCGATATGTTGCTGATCCAGTTCCCGACCGAGGACGAGGGCGCCCTGGGCTACCGCTTTGCAGCCCTGGTGCGCCGGGAATCACTGGAGCGGATTGCCGATAAACTGCAGT
Source organism: Rhodospirillales bacterium (assembly GCA_013203595.1). GTDB lineage: Bacteria > Pseudomonadota > Alphaproteobacteria > Rhodospirillales > Casp-alpha2 > JABMNT01. The sequence goes on along the minus strand of JABMNT010000281.1, from coordinate 14,786 downwards.
TTGAAGATCATATAAAACGCGAAGTGGATCCATCAGCAATGAACCACCGGCAACGCAGCGGCCTGTTGGCCAATGCCTGCGAGGCTGTGATTGCCGCGATTTATCGCGATGGTGGACTGTCGGCGGCGCAGGCCTTTATCAAGAGCCACTGGATGGACCTGTTGATCGAGGACATCAGTCCTCCGAAAGATTCAAAAACCCGCCTGCAGGAGTTTACCCAGGCCAACGGATGGCCACTTCCGGACTATCAGATTGTCGCGCAGTCGGGGCCTGATCACGCGCCTGAGTTTGTTGTCGAAGTCACCATCCCCAATCACCAACCGGCCCGCGGCAGCGGCCGGTCCAAGCGTGCAGCGGAAACAAATGCCGCGGAATCGCTTTATTCACAACTGACGGGAACCCCCTAACATGGCAGACACTTCTCCAACAAAATCAGGTTTTGTCGCCATTGTCGGCGCTCCGAATGTGGGCAAGTCGACCTTGTTGAACCGCTTCGTCGGGGCCAAGGTTTCCATCGTTTCGCCAAAGGTGCAAACCACCCGGTCACGGGTTCTTGGCATATGCATTGAAGGGGCGTCTCAGGTCATTTTCATTGATACACCCGGCATTTTCGCGCCCCGTCGCCGGCTGGACCGGGCCATGGTCGCCGCCGCCTGGGGCGGAGCAGGGGACGCCGATGAAGTTCTGTTTCTGGTCGATGCCAGCCGCCGGATCTGCAAGGATACGGCAGCTATTCTCGACCGCCTGAAAGCAACCGACAGAAAGGTATATCTGGCTATCAACAAGGTCGATCTGGTCAAAAAAGAGGACCTGCTGACGCTTATCGATGAATTGACAAAGCGCGCAACCTTTTCCGAGATATTCATGGTATCGGCCGAGACCGGTGACGGTGCCGATGAATTGCTGGCGTTTCTCGCCAACCTGTTGCCGGACGGCCCCTGGCTGTTTCCCGAGGACCAGATTTCCGATATGCCGCAGCGTCTGCTGGCAGCAGAAATCACCCGCGAGAAAATTTTCCTGCAACTGCGCCAGGAGTTGCCTTATGCGGCAACCGTGGAAACGGAAAAATGGGAAACCCGCCCCGATGGCAGCGTTAAAATAGATCAAACCATTTATGTGGAACGTCCGACCCAGAAGGCCATTGTTCTGGGCAAGGGCGGGGCCCAGATCAAAGCCCTGGGCGAAGCCTCCCGACGCGAACTTGAAAAGCTCCTGGATACCCGTATCCATCTGTTCCTGTTCGTAAAAGTCCGCGAGAAATGGGGCGATGACCCCGAACGCTACCGCGATTGGGGCCTCGACTACAACGCCTGACGCCGGCCTGGCACAGCCCTGCAGCCAGGCTTGCTCATTCAGCCTTCGCCGGGGCACTTCGCAGGTCGGCCGTCGGCATGAAAATGAAGCGCAGCGATTGAAGGCAGTCATTGATTTTGCCTGCACAAATCAGCAAAGATGATTTGTGCAGGCACTCTTTACCCGGCAAATTGGAGTTGCTCCATCCCGTTACCGCCCAATTGCCGAGCCAGACGGGAAGCCAGACAGGAAACATCCCATTGGAATGGTCAGATAACGGCATCGTCCTATCGGCACGCAAACACGGTGAAACGTCGCTGATTGTCAGTCTGCTAACCGAGTGCCATGGCCGCCATGCCGGTCTGGTGCGTGGTGGCGCCGGGCGGCGAAACCGGGGCTTGTTCGAGCCCGGAAACCTGGTGCGCGCACAATGGCGGGCACGGCTGCCGGACCATCTGGGGACCTATACCTGTGAACTGACCCGGTCGGTTGCTGCCGATTTGATGAGAGACCGCCTGAAACTGTCCGGCCTGAGTGCTGTATGCGCGGTCACCGATGCAGCGCTGTCGGAGCGTGAACCCCATCAGGCCCTGTATCAGGGCCTGCTCATTCTCCTCGATGCATTTGCCGACGATCATTTATGGCCGACCATTTACGTGCGCTGGGAACTGGGGCTGCTGCAGGAACTTGGCTTCAGCCTGGATTTATCGGCCTGCGCCGCGACCGGCAAAACCGACGGCCTGGCCTACGTCTCACCAAAATCCGGGAAGGCGGTTTCGGAAACGGCGGCCGCCCCCTACAAGGATGTATTGCTGCCTCTGCCTGCATTTTTACTGGACAGCAGCCGAACGGGATCACCAGGTGATATTCACAAAGCTTTGAAAATGACCGGCTATTTTCTCAACCGACACGCTTTCGCGCCAACCTCCGGACATATCCCAGAGGCGCGTAACCGGCTAATGGAACGCTTTAAAACATCTACAAGTTGAAATCTCAGGCAAAACCTGATTCAGGGTTACGACGAGAATTCACCCGGCGCCAATCCATCAATATTCTCGCCGCGTTTAACTGAATCCGGTACGTCCACGAGAATCACAATATTATCCGCTGCAATTCTGTCTCCGCTCACCGGCATCAGGTCGTAACTGACAACCTGCCCTTGGAAAAGAGTCACCAATCCCGCATTCTGCACGGCGGTTATATGAACAAAAGCATCTTTTGAACCATCTTCCGGTTCTACAAACCCATATCCTTTTGCTCGGTTAAACCACTTAACCACTCCTTTGGCCATTCGGTGTTCCTTAAAAACAGTTGATCAATCTACGATATTAAGACATCACACGAATTTCAGAACATACGCCCGTAATTGCTAGTCGTGATTTCTAGACAAACCTTTATTAAATTTAGGTATACGAATGCACCCATCTATACAATAGCCCATTGGCGCTTATTTTTCCACATCGAAAGCAAATAAAAAAAATACAAGGCATCTGTTTTTCGCGCGATTTTTCGTTAAAATACTATATATTGTAGCGAATCATCAAAAATGACTTGGATATATGCAATGATTGAAAAGGCGCCTGCAGGCGAAATACGCGATACACGGCTGGCCGATGCGCTGAGCGAGCGCTATCTGTCCTACGCCTTGTCGACGATTACGTCGCGATCCCTGCCCGATGTGCGTGACGGTTTGAAGCCGGTTCACCGGCGTCTTTTGTACGCCATGCGGCAATTGAAGCTGGAGCCATCGGCGGGTTTTAAAAAGTGCGCACGGGTGGTTGGTGATGTCATTGGTAAGTATCACCCGCATGGTGACGGTGCCGTCTATGATACCCTGGTCCGGCTGGCCCAGGACTTCGCCCAGCGCTACACGCTGGTCGATGGCCAGGGTAATTTTGGCAATATTGACGGCGATAACGCAGCCGCCATGCGTTATACCGAGGCCCGCCTGACGGAAGTGGCCTGGGCGCTGCTTGAGGGCATCGACCAGGACGCCGTTGATTTTCGCGATACCTATGATGGTGAAGACGAGGAACCGGTGGTTCTGCCGTCAGCATTTCCCAATCTGCTGGCCAACGGCTCGGCCGGGATTGCTGTCGGCATGGCAACCAGCATCCCGCCCCACAACGCAGGCGAGTTATGTGATGCCTTCAAGCATCTCATCAAATTCCCGAACGCGGGTTTTGACAAACTGGTTGAATTTGTTCCAGGACCAGACTTTCCCACCGGCGGCACTCTGGTCGAAACCAGAGAAACCATCATCGAATCCTACCGCACCGGGCGGGGCAGTTTCCGGGTCCGGGCCAAGTGGGAAATCGAGGATCTGGGGCGCGGCACCTATCAGATCGTCATCACGGAAATCCCCTACCAGGTGCAGAAATCCCGCCTGATCGAAAAAATCGCCGAGCTTCTGATCGCAAAGAAACTGCCGCTGCTGGCCGATATTCGCGACGAATCAACGGAACTTGTGCGCGTGGTTCTCGAGCCGAAAAGCAAGAATATCGACGCCGAGCATCTGATGGAACACCTGTTCCGCCAGACCGAGCTGGAATCCCGTTTCAGCCTGAACATGAACGTGCTGGGTGCGGACCATACGCCGCGGGTCATGAACCTGCGCGAGGCCATGCAGGCGTTTCTCGATCATCGCCAGGATGTGCTGATGCGGGTCACCCGCCATCGTCTGGGTAAAATCGAGCGACGGCTTGAAATGCTCGGCGGTTTTCTGATCGCCTATCTTAACCTGGATGAGGTTATCCGCATTATCCGCGAGGAGGATGATGCCAAACAGACATTGATGGCCCGGTTTGAACTTACCGAACCACAGGCCGAGGGCATTCTGAACATGCGTTTGCGGCAATTGCGCAAACTGGAAGAAATCGAAATCCGCAAGGAGCATGACGGGTTGACAGCCGAACAGCTCACCCTCGACAGCCTGCTTACCGATGTTGACCGTCAGTGGAAAATAATCTCCGACGAATTTACGGAAATCAAAGCCAAGTTCGGGCAAAAAACGGTCATTGGTAAACGCCGCACGGAAATCGGCTCGGCACCATCGGCGGTGATCGTGCCCATCGAATCACTGATAGAAAAAGAACCGATCACCATCATTCTGTCGGAAAAGGACTGGATCCGGGCGGTGAAAGGCCATGCAGAAACCCCTGAGGACATGAAATTCAAGGATGGCGACAAGCACCGGTTTGCCATTCATGCGGAGACCACGGACAAGCTGGTGGTCTTCGCCACCAACGGCCGCTTCTATACACTCGGCTGCGACAAACTGCCCGGTGGCCGCGGCCATGGTGAGCCCCTGCGCCTGATGATTGATCTGGCCAATGGTTATGATGTGGTCGATATCTTTGTGCTGAAGGGGGGCCGTCGTGCCATCGTCGCCTCCGATGCCGGTCGCGGCTTTGTGGTCGAGGAAGACAGCCTGATTGCGCAGACCCGCAACGGCAAACAGGTTTTGAACCTGAAGGCCAACGAAGAAGCCCGCTGCCTGGTGTTTATCGCCGAAGGCCATGACCATGTGGCGGTATTGGGCAGCAAACGCAAGTTGCTGATTTTTCCGCTCGATGAATTGCCGGTCATGACCCGCGGGCAGGGGGTCATCCTGCAGCGCTACAAACAGGGTGGCCTGGCCGATATCAACACCTTGCGGCGGGACGAGGGCCTGACCTGGAAAACCGCCGGCGGGGTGCGCACCGAAACCGATATCGACGAGTGGATCGGCAAACGGGCCCAGGCCGGGCAATTGCCGTTCAAGGGCTTTCCAAAATCCAATTCCTTCAAATAGGTCCGCAGGCCGACCGGATTTACATAACCGGCGCAGCCTGCTAGGAAATGCAAACTGAATTGAACGCTTTAAAGGGGCAAACTTTATGAACACGGCATCTCATTCATCGCCTACCATCGCCAGCCAGCTATGGCCGCAGGGACAATCGGCAACCGCGCTGCGTTATGTGGTGCTGGCCGTCGCCGGCAGCCTGCTGATGGCGCTGGCATCGAAAGTACAAATTCCGACCGTACCAGTGCCTATCACCATGGGAACATTTGTTATCCTCGGCCTGTCCATGGCCTATGGCTGGCGGCTGGCGGCCGCGACGGTGGCCCTGTATCTGTTGGAAGGCGCCTTTGGCCTGCCGGTGTTTGCCGGAACTCCGGAAAAGGGTATCGGTATTGCCTATATGATGGGCGGCACCGGTGGCTATCTGCTGGGCTATCTGCTGGCAGCCCTGTCATGCGGCTGGCTGGCCGAACAGGGCTGGGATCGTTCTGTCCTCAAAACCGCCGCCGCCATGGTGATTGGCAATGTGGTGATTTATCTGCCCGGACTGTTATGGCTGGGCATCCTGTTCGGCTGGGACAAACCCATTCTGGAATGGGGCCTGACCCCGTTTATTCTGGGTGACCTGACCAAAATCGCCCTGGCGTCGGCCGTGCTTCCCCTGGTCTGGAAATGGATTAACACCAGACAGAAGGGCTAAGAGCCGATTTTAATAATTAAGAAAAAAGCCGCTGATTTATCAGCGGCTTTTTTTGTATTCTGTCCTGTTCTGATAGTCAGTAAGGCACGGGCTTTACCGGCGCATACGCCGTCTTAAAGCGTACCCTGCAGGGCGTTCTCCGCATCGAACTTCAGTTCGAACGGCGCGGATTTGATTTCCAGGCGCGGGTCGGCCTCAATATCGGCCATCATGGTTTCGCTGACCCAGATATGGGTCAGTTCCAGGGTATTGGGAATGCGGACAATACGGGCCTGGCTGCTTTCCACACCCGGGCAGCCGCGAATGGCGATCCCCACCGCATCGCGGTCGGTATCGGCGACGATCGGCAGGCGGGCCCCGTTGAGGACACCGGCGGTGACCATATTGACGTAGGTTTTGGTCCAGTCGACTTTGCGGACCATGCGCTGGGTGGTCACATCACCGGTACCCAGCCCGGTGGCATTGCCCTGGGTCTTGTCGGTGAGATCGCGGATCACAATGCGCTTGATTTTGAGACCCTTATCAAAGCCGGGCAGGCCGGAGCCGGCACGCCCGGTGACGTTCGGGTCCATCCCGGAACCCGATATGTTCTTGCCGATCTGATCGACAATCAGAACATCGATTTCCCTGAACAACAGCTGCGGGATACTGGCTTTTGCCAGTTCCAGCAGGGCCGCGTCGCGTTCCAGAAAATCGGCGGGTGCCACCAGTTCGACGTGGCGGATACTTTCCAGGGAGTTCTCAACAATGCCGACACCGAACAGGACGTTGGTATTGTCGAGCGAGACCTGTGCGGCCTGTGGAATCAGATAGTGAAAATTTTGCATGCCGTGGAAATGCATAGCCGCGGCACCGGCGTGTTTGGAGACACCGATGGCCAGCATTTTGGCGAGCCCGCTTTCGTGCTTGGCGCGGAAACTGGTATGCGGTTTGACCCGGTTGACCGGTATGATGTAATCAGCGGCATGGGCAATGGCATCACAATAAACCGGTGTGCCGTCAGCGACCTTGCCCACTTCGACCACTTCCATGGAGGCTTTTACCGGCACCCCGAAGGCCGCTTCTGTATAGCCGTATTCAGCAAGCACCGCTTCCTGACCGGCAGCGTTGCCGCCGCCATGGCTGCCCATGGCCGGAAACAGGAAAGGCACGGCACCGGCCGCCTTGAGTTCGCGCAGAAGCGCGTGAACCACAGCTGGCTGTGCCTTGATACCCCGGCTGCCGACGCCGACGGCGACAGACTTGCCCTTCAGGTCGATATGGGAAAACCGTGCGAACTCGCTGGCGATAACCGCGTCCACATCATCGACGGTTTCCGTCGACAGTTTCTGGGCGACCTCGACAAAGCGGGGGAGCGGGCCGTGTAATCCGCCGGGGATCGGAATGGGTATGGATTTGGGAAACATCAATGCTCTCGATCGTTAAGTGGAAAGTTGGTTATTCAATGGCACCCAGCAAATCACCGTCATCGCTGAAGGCGCAGTCAAAGGGTTCCGACAGGGCGGTGAGCCCCGGGTTGGCGGCAATTTCGTCGGCCATGGGCTGACTGGCCCAGACCGTGTTCATCTCCAGGGTATTGGATATGCGCACGATCCGCGCAGTATCGGAATCAACACCCGGACAGCCACGAATGCCGATGCCGATGGCGTCGCGGTCGTTATTGGCGATGATCGGCATCTTGGCCCCATCAAGGACACCCGCGGTGACAATGTTCACATAGGTTTTGGTCCAGTCCATTTTCGCCAGGATCCGCTGCGTCACCACATCGGCGATACCGATGCCCGACGCGTTACCTTCGGTCACAGCGGTCAGATCACGGAGCATGATCCGGCCGATTGCCGGGCCAATATCAAAGCCTTCAATGAACTCGACGGGGCGACCGGTGACATTGGGGTCCATGCCGGCGCCGGAAATGTTCTTGCCGATCTCGTCAACGATTAGCAGGTCGATGTTTTTGAACAGCAGTTTGGGGATGCTGGCCTTCGCCAGTTCCAGCAGTTCCGCGTCGCGCCGCATGAAATCCTTGGGCGCCACCAGTTCAAGATGACGCAAATCCTCGTTGGCATTCTCGACCATGGCGATGCCGAACAACAGATTGGCCTTGGCAATAAACTTTTCACCGGCTTCGGGAATCAGTTCCTTGAATTTCTGAAAGCCGTTGAAATGCAGGGCCGTGGCCCCGGCATGTTTGCCCAGGCCAATGGCCAGCATCTTGATCAATCCGCTTTCATAAGGACCGCGAAAATCCGTATGCGGTTTAACCCGTCCGCAGGCAATAATGTAGTCGGCTTCACTGGCAATCCGGTCACAATAGATCTGGGTGCCATTGTTCAGTTTATCGAGCTCGACAACGTCCATTGATGCGCGGATCGGCACCCCCATGCTGGCTTCGGTATAGCCGTAGGATTCGAGCACCTTGAGTTGTCCTGCGGCGCTGCCGCCGCCATGGCTGCCCATGGTCGGAATGATGAAGGGATTGGCACCGACCGCCTTGAGCTCACTCAGCACGGCTTCAACGACCCGGCGCTGGTGCTTGATGCCACGGCTGCCGACACCCAGCGCGATGCTTTTCCCGGTCAAATCAATGGCTGAAAACTTCTTGAACTCAGACGCGATCGTCTGCTCGATGCTTTCAATCGTTTCCGTGGAAAGCTGCTGGCCAACTTTGATGAATTTCGGCAAGGGGCCATGCAGGCCACCGGGCAGGGGAATGGGTATCTGGGAAGGGATCATTGCGGGTTCTCGATTCTGATATGTCTGCCTGAAACGAACAGCTGTTAGTCTAGACGTTTATATTAGGCAATAAAATTCAAATTTGTCACTATTTGTTCAATTTTCAGTACAATTGGTCGCGATAGCGGGTTTCCATTTCTTCCTGGGTCTCCAGCGGCGCGGTGGTGTTTGACTGATCATTGATCATTTCACCGGCTGTCGGCAGCTGATCGCGGGGAATCTTAAAATCCTCTTCCCACAGTTTCGAGCGCATCAGGGCCTTGGCGCAGTGCAGATAGGCCTCCTTGACATGTACCACCAGAACCGTCTTCGGCGGCCGGCTATGGCCATCAAACAGCTCAATCAGCGCCTGATCATCACGAATTTCGGCTTCACCGTTGATCCGCAGCGTTTCATTGACCCCGGGGATTAGGAAGATCAGGCCCACGTTCGGGGTGTCCAGGATATTGGAATAGGTATCCAGCCGGTTGTTACCGGGGCGGTCCGGTATGGCGATACGATAGTCATCGAGAACTTTAACAAACCCCGGGTCTTCACCACGGGGCGAGGCGTCATGCATCTGCCCGCCGGCAGAGGTGCTGAGAACCAGAAACGGTGACAGGGAAATGAACTGCCGGCAGTGTTTTTCCAGATGATCAATCTGTTTTGTCAGGGGCCTGCCTTTGGGGTGCGCATAGAGACTACGCAGCTGTTCAAGGGATTCAATGCGTGCCATTTTCACAGTCCATCTGTTAATTTCATCAGACAATCTGTGATATAAGGGCACCGGGCGTCAACAGGTTTCCATTCGCTGCGTCGGACTTGTTGGTTTTCTGAAAGCGTCAGGTGTTGGCTGTGCCAAGGGTTTCCCAGCCACGCGGTGTTCGCATTTCCAGGGGCATGAATTTCGACTTGTAAGCCATTTTCGGCGAGCCTTTGACCCAATATCCCAAATAGACATAATCCAGCGAGCGCGCCTGCGCCTGCTCAATCAGCCACAAAATCATCAGTGTTCCCAGGCTTCTACTTTCCAGTTCCGGTTCAAAAAAACTATAAACCGCAGATAAACCGTTTTGCACGTGATCGGTCAATACGGCCCCGAGCAGTTGATGATCCGGGTCCCGAAACTCGCCAATAAAGGTTTTTACGGGGGTTTCCTCAATCAGGGACTGGTACTCGAAAAAATCCATTTTCGCCATATCGCCGCCTGAATGCCGGCCTTTCTGGTAGCCATCAAAGATCTGATACTGCTCCGTCGTCGCCACCGGCGGGACTTCCTCAACGGACACATCCCGGTTGCGGTTCCGAACCCGGCGCTGCGACCGGCTTGGCTTGAAATCCTTGACGACGATGCGCACAGCCATGCAGGCCTGGCAAAACGGGCAGGCCGGTGCATAGACAATCCCGTAGCTGCGGCGGAAACCGGCAAATGACAACTGGTCATGCAGGGCAACGGCATTGCGTCCGACAAGTTCGGTGACGACGCGCCGTTCAACCTGTCCCTCAATATAGGGGCAGGGGAGGTTGGTCGTTGCGAAAAAAAACCGCGGGCCATGGATGGGTGAATGTCTCATATATCCTACCTAATCAATCTTTACGGTAAGACAATCTATTTCCTTAGGCAATCTTATGATGGCTCTGGGCAGTTCATTTTTTTTGGCCCTGTTGTGCCCGACTGCCGGGAACAACCTCGTCACCGGTCAGCCCTGCACCATGATCACCACCAGTCAGGAGCAGCAAACCCGGCTTCCTGTTTACTGGGCCTCGAACCGCGGTGCCAGGTCGAGAATCATCCCGCCGGCAGGAGCAGGGGTGCCCTGTAGCTGCTGGCGTTTGATTTCGTTCAGGCCAGGCAACGCTTCATTCGCCGGCTTCGGTTGTGCGGGCGGTTGCGCAGCTGATGCTAACTGCTCGCCGGTGCCGCGCAGCAAGATAATCGACAGCCGCCGGTTTCGTGAGTTGTTGGGGTCATCGGGTAACAGGGGTTCGGTTGCCGCCTTGCCGACGACCTGGGATATGCGGTCTTCGGGAACCTTGAAATGGACAACCTCGCGGCGCGCTGAATTGGCCCGGTCAGCAGACAACTCCCAGTTCGAATAACCGGAATCACTGATAAACGGAACCCCATCGGTATGCCCCGAAATGGAAATTTTTTGCGGCATCTCGACAATCACCTTGGCGACCAGTTCAATCAGCTTTTTCGTGTGCAGATACATATCGGCGCCACCGCTGGGGAACATGGCCAAACCATCCTGATCGATCAACTGGATGCGCAGCCCCTCCGGCGTATTGTCGATCAGCAGGCTTTCCGCCAGCTGTTTCATCTGGGGAATCCCTGCAATCGTCTCTTCCAGCTGTTCCTTGGCCTTTTCGAACTGGGCTTCCTCGACCTTTTTCATTTGCTCTTCGGTGGGGTCCGCCGAATCAGAAGGGGTTTCGGTGCCGGAATCCTCGGACTCCGATTCACCGCCGCTTCCGGCTTTTGGTGGCGGCAAATCAACGGTTACCGCATCGCGTGACGTCGAGCTTTCCGATGCGCCTTCTTCGGTGATCGTTTTGCCGCCGAGAATATCGCCACTGCCACTGGTCGAGGTTGACGCCGTTACCGGCGCAAAATAGTTGGAAATCCCCTCAAGCTGTTCCTGTGTCACCGAGTTCAGCAGCCACAACAGCAGAAAGAAGGCCATCATGGCGGTTACGAAATCCGCATAGGCAATTTTCCACGCGCCACCGTGGTGACCACCGTGGCCCTTGTTCATCTTCTTGATGATAATCGGTTGCAGCGGAGCGTCAGCCATTTGGTTTGTTACCTATGGGTCCCATATAATCGCTTAGCCGACCGGAGGAAGATTTTGTACCATTTCCTCGACCTCGGCGAAGCTCGGGCGAACGTTAGATGCAAGTGTCTTTCGGGCAAATTCAACCGAGACCTGAGGCGCATAGCCCTGCATATGGCCAATCAGGGCGACCTTGATGCACTGCAGGTAATGGGCGTCAGCGGCATAGGTTGCCGTCAGATTGCTGGCCATGGGTGCCAACACCCCATAGGACATGAAAATACCGAAAAATGTACCGACCAGAGCCGCAGCAATCAACCCACCGAGAATCTCAGGCGGCTCGGTGATCGAACTCATGGTCACGATAACACCCAGCACAGCGGCAACAATTCCGAGCGCCGGCACGGCATCGGCAAATACCTGATAGGCAGTTGAAACGGCATTTGTTTCCGCATGGTGAATTTCCAGCTCTTCGTCCATTACCGCCTCGACCTCATGCGGGTTGCTGGCCCCCAGGGTCAGCAGGCGCAGATAGTCACAGAAAAACTCGATGGCGTGATGGTCATGCTGGAATTTTGGATAGGCACCAAACAGCGTACTGTCATTGGGGTTTTCCACATGACTTTCCAGCGCCAGATCACCTTTTGATTTGGCCAGCTTGAACGTCGAATACAGAACACTTAACAGTTCCAGATAGTGTTCTTTCTTATAGCTCGGGCCCTTGACCAGGGTGCCGAATGCCTTGGCCGATCCGGATATGACTGATTTTGGATTGGCAATGACAAAAGCACCGATACCGCCACCCAAAATAATAACAAATTCAATAGGCTGCCACAGAACTCCCATGTCCCCATGAACAGAATAACCACCAAAAATGCACCCGATAACGATGACGATTCCAACAATAAAAAACATTTAGATACCCAAAGTTGCCCGAACGCGCCGTTATACTATCATTTTAAATTTGAGACTGTACCTTATCTCACCAAACGCTATCGATTGGAAGCCCACGGAGCAAGTTTTTATGTTAACGTCTGTAAATGAATATGCGGGTTTTATGAATAATTTTTCCCTTCCCAACCGGGCAACCTCAGGACAACCTCCACTTGCGGGCAACCCCTCATGATTTTGCTGATATGAATTTGACCAAAGAATCAAGAATTCCGCTTATTGGCTGGGCTGTGGTGAGCATGGTGATAGGCACCTCACTTGCATTTTTGGCGGCAATGGCTTTGCAGACATGGGCTGACATTGGTCTCTCCCTTGCCTGGGTCTGCCTTGCCGGTGGCCTCATCGCTGCGGTTCTCGGGCAACTGATCGGACTGCCGTTCTGGTGGGTCCCCCTGAACCTTGGGCTTCCGGTTGCCGCTTATTTTTCTTTATCCGCAACAATCCCGGCCTGGATCTATCTTGCCTGTTTTATTGGGCTGGCCCTGATGTACTGGAATTCTGCACGGGAACGGGTTCCCTTGTACCTGTCTAACCCAACAACCTGGCAGGCGCTGGCGCAACTGATCCAAACCCGGGACGGGACGTTTCTCGATCTGGGCTGCGGATTGGGAGGGACCCTGTTTTACCTGGCGTCACGCTATCCGCAACGCCGCTTTGTCGGCATCGAATCAGCGCCTTTGCCTTATGCCTTTGCCAAACTGAAGCAATGCCTGCTTCGCCGCACCAACGTAACAATCCGCTACGGCGACTTCTGGAAACTGGATTTCGCCAGCTACCAGACCATTTACGCATTCCTGTCGCCGGCCCCGATGGCCAGGCTTTATGAGAAAGTATCCGATGAAATGCCGTCTGGTGGTCAATTTATCAGCAATTCCTTTGGGGTTCCCGATGTCACGCCCGATGAAACGCAATCCTTGAACGATTCGCGGCAGACAAACCTGCTGATCTGGCGGTTCAAGCAGGGTGCTGAAAAAGTCCACGATTAAGGGGCTCAGTGTAACAAAAGAATCAATAGCAGGGGCCGTGCGAATCTTTATTTTTAGGGTCTCAAAAAGAGCGAGCTAATATTGTGCTGAACGGCCTCAAAAATAGTTTTTCAGCACCTTGCTAGACGGCGCGCGAATGGCGCCCGCGCCCCTTGTCGAGGTATTGATCAAAAACCGCGCAGACGGCCCGTACATAGGGACGACCGGCATCGGTTATCTGAACAACGCCGTCGTTCAATTCAACCAGCCCATCCGCCTGCATGCAGCGGATCTGCGCAAGTTCCTCACCAAACGCATCCAGAGGAGAACTCGCCGGTGGTGTCAGGGCAGTCACATCGACAGCCAGATCACACATCAGCCGCTCAATGATCTGGCGGCGCAGTCTGTCGTTGGATGAAAGTTTTATGCCCCGCGCCACGGGCAGTTGACCTTTTTCGATGGCGGCTTTGTATGGCGCCACGGAAGCCGTATTTTGTACATATCCCTGTGGCAGGTGGCCAATGGCAGAGGCCCCGAGCCCAATCAGGGTTGCGGCGGAATCGGTTGTATACCCCTGAAAATTGCGATGCAGACGGCCACCATCAAGGGCCCGGACCATGGTGTCGTCCGGTTTCGCAAAATGATCGAGACCGATGGCACGATAACCATTGTCCTGCAGGCGCGTGGCAATGGCCGCGGCCTGGTTCAAGCGGTCCTCGGCACCGGGGAGGTCGGCTTCCACAATCTGCTTCTGGTGGGTTTTCATCCACGGGACATGGGCATAACCAAACACCGAGTAGCGGTCTGCATCCAGGGCCATGGTCAAATCCACGGTGCGTTGGACATCGGCCACGGTTTGCTGCGGCAAACCATACATCAGGTCGAGATTTATGTGTCCTATTCCGGCATCTCTGAGCCACTCGGTAACGTCCCTGGTTTGCTCAAACGATTGCGGGCGATTGATCGCCTTTTGGACATCCGGATTAAAATCCTGAACACCCAGACTGGCCCGGTTGACACCGGCTTCCGCCAGTTTACCGGCATATTCCCGGGTCATTGTCCTGGGATCTATTTCAATGGCGATCTCGGCATCGAAGGAAATCGTAAACTGGGTGCGGAGGCGGTTCATCAGCGCCATAAAATCGTCTGCCGATAAAATTGTCGGCGTGCCGCCGCCCCAATGGATGTGCTGAACCGAAGGACGATTACGTAGCTGTTTGCTGACAAGTTCGATTTCCATGGCCAGATGTTTGGCATAGTCAGCAACCGGTTGGTATTGAGCGGCGATTTTGGTTTGGCAGCCGCAGTACCAGCACATGCGCTGACAGAACGGAACATGCAGATAGAGCGACAGCGTTTCCGTTGACGGAAGAACCTGCAACCAGCTTTCATAGTCCCGCCCGGTCACGCCGTCATGAAAATGTGGCGCGGTCGGATAGCTTGTGTATCTGGGCGCTGAACCGCCGTATCGTGTAACAAGTTGCTCTGTCATGGCAACACCCTAAGTCCAAATTCTGCCGGCTGCCCTGATCGGAGGCAGCGGCCATGCCTAAAAAAGCCCGGTCTGTCACCGGACAGACCGGGCAATAAGACCGATGGCATGC
>JABMNT010000280.1 GCA_013203595.1 Rhodospirillales bacterium | reverse complement strand
GCCCGACGGCAATGGCGAGTTCACCCGGAAAATGGGCATGCTGGTCGACAAGTCGAACCTGGGCTTCGGCATGCGCAGCTGGCGCTATTCCATGCTGGTCGAAAACGGCGAGATCATCAAACTGTTTGCCGAAGACGGTCACATTGACAACTGCCCGACCGACCCGTTTGAAGTCTCCGATGCCGACACCATGCTGGCCTATCTTAAATCCTGGACACAGGTAAAGGCTGCTTAAGCTCTCACTGTTGGTTAACAATTGCGGAAACTCCCGCGCCGGTTCTCCGGCAACAAGCGGCTCGCGTACCATCGGTGAACTGGTACGCGGGCCGCGACGTTGTCCGGAATACCCACCAAACCACCCATACCGGTATGATGTCTCGACATTTGCATTTTCTCCGTTTCTAAAGTTAGCTGGCAAGGCGTCTGGGCATACAGGGGCTATTCAGGGAATGGGACGGGGTCATATATAATGAGACTACAAAACAAAATTGCTGTCGTTGTCGGTGCTGGTCAGCAGCCTGGTGAAACAATTGGCAATGGCCGCGCCACCGCGATCCGGTTTGCCGAGGAAGGCGCCACGGTGCTGCTTGTTGATAAAGATCAGACGTCCGCTGACGACACCCGCCTGATGATTGAAGAAAAAGGCGGCACGGCTTCCGTCTTCGCCGCCGATATCACCAGCGAGGCCGACTGCAAAGCCATTGCAGACACCTGCATCGCGCGTTACGGGCGGATTGATATCCTGCACAATAATGTCGGCCGCTCAGAAGGCGACAAAGAAACAACCCAGCTTGATGCTGAGATGTGGAATACTCTGATGGCAATGAACCTCAAGGGCATGTTCATGACCTGCAAGCATGTATTGCCGATTATGCGAAACCAAGGATGTGGCGCCATTATCAATATCTCGTCAACGGCATCCACGGGCACCTGCGAGACCGTCGCCTATAAAACCAGCAAAGGCGCTGTAAACACCATGAGCCAGCATATGGCCCTGGAAAACGGCCCCTATGGGATCCGCGTCAATGCGATTCTGCCAGGCCTGATGGATACCCCGATGGCTATTGAGCGCCGGGCACGGGAACAGGGTGTTGATCAGCAAGTCGTCCGGGATCAGCGCAATGCGCAAATACCGCTCGGCGGAAAAATGGGAACCGCCTGGGATGTTGCCAATGCGGCTGTATTTCTGGCCTCCGATGAGGCCGGCTTTATTTCCGGTATCCTGCTTACCGTGGACGGGGCCCGCAGTTGCAAGGTCGGCTGACCGATGTTCTCGCCAGAATTGCCGGTCACAAGATCGATGGTATTAATGTGCTGTTGCCCTGGCCTTATGACCTGCATGTCCGGTGTTTTTCGCACTTAATCTGAGAACGGATATCCGTGAACCGAATGACGGCTCAGGCCCTTCCTTAAGAACGGCGCTCGAGAACTGCGCAGAAAAATCCGTCGGTGCCGGTACTGGCCGGGCTTAAGCGCAGGCAGGGCCCGGCCGGCGGCGGCGGGCCGCCGACGGTTTGTGACCAGACCTGGTCGATGGCCAGCGGGGCAAAGGCCTCATGGTCTTTCAGGAAAGCAAACAGCTGTTGCTCGTTTTCTTCCTGCAGCAGCGAACAGGTCGCATAAATCAGCCGGCCACCCGGCTTCACCAGGGTGGCGGCATCCTCTAAAATGGCCTGCTGGCGGATACGGATGTCGTCCAGTTGCTCGGGCGTGAACCGCCATTTGGCCTGCGGGTCGCGGCGCCAGGCACCGGTTCCGGTGCACGGCACATCAACCAGAACCCGGTCAGCCGTAGCCCTGTTGGCCTTTACCCAGGCGTCGTTCCTGCCGCTCAGGATCTGGCGGCGTACGGCCAGGGCACCGGCGCGCTGCAACCGCGGCTGCATCCTGTTGATGCGGGCCTGGGAGATGTCGCAGGCATAAATCCGGCCCCGGATCCGGCCCTCGACGGCCATCGCCGCCGCCAACGCCAGGGTCTTGCCGCCGGCCCCGGCACAATAATCAATCACCGTCATCCCCGGTTCCGCCCCGCACAGCAAGGCCAGCAATTGCGATCCTTCATCCTGCACTTCAACCAGTCCGTCGCGAAAGGCCTGGGTGCCGCCGAGCCGCGCCTTGCCGATCAGGCGCAGGCCCAGCGGCGACAGGGGGGTTGTCTCGGTTTCAATAAACTGGCTGGCCAGTTCGGCTTTCGCCTGCTCCGGCGTTGATTTGAGCGTATTGACCCGCAAATCGACGGGAGCAAGCTGGTTCAGTGCAGATATTTCAGCCTCCAGACGGTCACCCCACAGCGCCGACAGGGATGCATCCATCCAGTCGGGATACTCAAGGGCGACCGGGCGTGGCATGTCGGCATGGGTCAGCGGCCGTCCATAGAGACTGTCGGCCAGCTCAAGTTCGGTTTGACTGAGTGGCGCCGGACAGTGGTTTGATCCGGTGAACAGGGCTGCTATGGCGTCGGGCGAGGTCTTGTCAGCGAGCGCCAGGTTGGCAATGATCCGCGCCCGCACACTGGCGCTGACCGGCTGCCCGGATCTGTCGATCCACCAGTCCAGCCGCGCCTGGTGGCGTAGGATCTGATACAGGGTTTCCTGAATGCCACGCCGGTCCGAGGACCCGGCGTAGCGGCGCTTTTTGAAAAACACGTCGGCCAGCTGATCAATCGGCTGGCGCCCGCTCCAGGCCTGCTCAAGCAGTTCAATAACCGCCTGCAGGCGCGCGCCCGGTGTCATTAGCCGACGTCCATCGCGTGGTTATTCCCGGCCGCCATAGTTCGGCGCTTCACGGGTGATCGTGATGTCATGGACATGGCTTTCGCGCAGTCCGCTCGAGGTGATCCGGCGAAACTGGGTTTTCTGCTGCATGTCGGAGATGGTTTTGCAGCCCGTGTAACCCATGGATGAGCGCAATCCGCCAACCAGTTGATGGATGATCGTGCCAATGGGACCCTTATAGGGAACGCGGCCTTCGACGCCTTCCGGCACCAGCTTCAGGCTGTCAGAGACTTCGGCCTGAAAGTAGCGGTCGGCGGAGCCACGCGACATGGCGCCGAGCGAGCCCATGCCCCGGTAGGATTTGTAGGAACGGCCCTGATACAGGAAGACTTCGCCCGGGCTTTCGTCGGTGCCGGCAAACAACGAGCCAATCATTACACTTTCCGCGCCGGCGGCAATGGCCTTGGCGATGTCGCCAGAATATTTGATGCCGCCATCGGCAATCAGCGGGATGTTCTCCTTATGGCAGACCTCGGCAACCTCCATAATCGCCGACAATTGCGGCACCCCGACTCCGGCGACCATGCGGGTGGTGCAAATGGTGCCCGGGCCAATGCCGACCTTGACGCAATCGGCACCGGCGCCGATCAGCGCCCGGGCCGCTTCCGGCGTTGCAATGTTGCCGCCGATCACCTGCACATAGTTGGATAAACCCTTGATCCGGGTGACCGCTTCAAGCACGCCGCGCGAATGGCCATGGGCGGTATCGACGACAACCACATCGACGCCTGCCGCCAACAGGGCTTCCGCGCGGGCCAGACCATCGGCACCGACGCCGGTCGCCGCTGCCACCCGGAGCCGGCCTTTGTCGTCTTTACAGGCATTGGGGTGCTGTTGTTCTTTTTCCATATCCTTGACGGTGATCAGGCCAACACAACGGAACTGGTCATCGACCACCAGCAGGCGCTCGATCCGGTGTTTATGCAAAAGCCGCTTGGCCTCCGCCTGGTCCATGCCGATACCGACCGTGATCAGGGGTTTGGCAGCGCTATGGGCGGTCATCAGTTCATGGACCGGGGTCGCCGGATTTTCGGCAAAGCGGATGTCGCGGTTGGTCAGAATGCCAACCAGCCGGCCACTGTCGGGCTCAACGACCGGAATTCCGGAGAAGCCATTGGTTTCTTTCAGGTGAAGGGCATCGCCCAGGGTTGCTTTCGGACTGATGGTGATCGGGTTGATCACCATGCCGCTTTCGAAGGTCTTCACTTTGCGGACCTCGTCGGCCTGTTCGGCATGGGTCAGGTTCTTGTGGATCACACCCATGCCACCGGCCTGGGCCATGGCAATGGCCAGCGGCGCTTCGGTCACCGTATCCATGGCGGAAGACAGCAGCGGAATTCCCAGATCAATGGTGCGGGTCAGTCGGGTACGCAAATCCGTCTGCGAGGGGAGAACATCAGATTCGGCAGGTACCAAAAGAACGTCGTCAAATGTTAGCGCTTCTAGGATGTCCGCCATGTCAATCTCCTGTGTGGATGTTCAGAGTTGACGCCGCATCATACACATGGGCGGGTCCTTGCCAAGCGAGATCGCCACATCGCAGGAAATGCAGATGATTATTCCGGGTTTTTGCCACGAAACCCGGTGGCAATCACATAGGATTCTCGCGAATCCGCCCGGCTGGCCGGCGGTTTGGCATGCCTGATGACCTTGAAATCACGTTTCATGAGCGCCAATAGTTCATTTTCGGTGCCGCCGCGCAGGACTTTTCCGAGAAACACCCCGTTCGGGGCCAGAACGTCCTGGGCAAAAATCAGGGCAACTTCCAGCAGGGCAATGATCCGGATGTGATCGGTCGGCATATGTCCGGTGGCGGAAGCCGCCATATCGGAGAGCACCACGTCGGCCTGTCCGCCGAGCGCCGCCTTCAGGATGTCCGGGGCGTCAATATCCATAAAGTCATGGGTAATCAGTGTTGCCCCGGCGATCGGCTCCACTTCCTGGATGTCCATGCCGACAACAAATCCCCGGGGGCCTTTGCCATCGCCGAGCGCATTGGTCCGTTCCACGGCAACCTGCGTCCAGCCGCCAGGCGCTGCACCCAGATCAACAATGCGGCCACCCGGCTTGAGAAAGTCATAGCGGTCATCGAGCTCGGCAATTTTGAATGCGGCGCGGGACCGGTAACCCAGGCGCTGGGCTTCGGCGACGTAGGGATCGTTCAACTGGCGCTGCAGCCAGCGCGTTGATGATGACTTGCGTCCCTTGGCGGTTTTTACCTTGGTTGCCAGATTGCGGCTGGCAACCTGTGCACCGCGGCCTTTGCCGGTTGTGGCACCTTTGCGTGTTGATCGATCCATGTGGCGTTTCCGTTATCCGCGGGCGTAGCTGTTGATGGGAGGGCTGTTTATCAGGATTTCGGCCAATGCGCCACTCCGGCGATCTTTATCAATCATTTCGAGCAGCAATCCGTCACGGATGCCGCGGTCGGCGGCGCGCAGTCTGCCAACCGGCCATTTGGTGCAGATGGCTTTCAGGATAGCGCAGCCCATCACCATCAAATCGGCGCGCTCGGGTCCAATGCACGCAATGTTGCGCCGGGCATCCATCGACATGGTGGAAATGTCGGCGATCAGGCGTTCGACGGTGTCGAAGGAAATTTCCAGACCATCCACCTTCGAGCGGTCATATCTGGCCAGATCCAGCGTCATCGCCGCCAGGGTTGTCACTGTGCCCGAGGTTCCGATCAGTTGCACCTGGCCGGAGCGGATGGCGGACTGGATCGTGTTGCGCTGATCAAACGGCTCCAGAATATCCATCACCCGGGCGCAGATCTGCTCGAACTGATGGGCGTCAATCTGCCCATTGCCGTAGGACTCAGCCAGCGTGACAACGCCCATGGGAAACGACATCATGGCATGGGAAACGGCGGTTTTCCCGTCATTGGGGCCGACCCAGACAATCTCCGTGCTGCCACCGCCAATGTCAAACAGCAGGGTGTGGGGAACCGCCGTTGAAAACAGGGGCAGGCAGCCCTGCAATGTCAAATGGGCTTCCAGTTCAGGGGTTACGATTTCAAACGGCAACCCGGTTTCCCGGGTCACCCGTTCCAGAAATGCGATGCCATTATCGGCGCGGCGGCAGGCCTCGGTGGCGATGCAGCGAATACGCCGGGCGCCCCAATGGTTGATTTTCTGGGCGCAAACCCTGAGCGCATTCAGGGTCCGTCCCATGGCTTCGGCATTTAACCGGTTACTGGAGGCGACACCCTCGCCCAGCCGGACAATGCGTGAATAGCCGTCGACCACATGGAACCCCGTCGCAGTCGCCTGGGCAATCAACAGCCGGCAGTTGTTGGTGCCCAAATCAATGGCCGCATAGGCTGCGGGATCCCTGGTGGATTTCCCCTTTTTCTCAACAGCCTGATCCGACACCCGAAACCTCCGAAAATGGTCCCTCAACCGGGGGACGCCAAGGATAACAGGGATATTGTAGGGAACCTTGCCCGGCAGGTCTAAGACTCAATGGAAATGATTTCAGGCCTGGCGTCTGATCCGGTAGCCGAGGCGGGGGAAATGCACGCAGACCTGACCAACCTGTGGATCCTGGCGCAGAATTGCCGCATGATTGGCGGAAAGGCTGTGCAACAGGCCGGCAACGGCCGGCCCGCCGGGTGCCGGCTCGATGGTTACGGCTTCACCGACCTGAAAACCGGTCGGGTCGCCCGGATCGGCCTGTTCGGCGGTTTGTGGTGTTGCGTCTCTGGCAATGTCCAGGGCCGCCAGATCACTCATCTCCTCGGGCTGGCCATGGCCGATTTCCCTGACCCGGGTTTCCCAGGGGATCAGGTTTTTGAACTGGCCAAGGAAGGTATCGCCCTCGGCCATGCGATCACGCAGGAACCAGACCAGATAATAGGCGAGGGCATCGGGCAACCCGGGTGCTGTGCCCAGCATGAAATCGCGCGCCGTCAGGCGTTCGTCCATCCAGCCGAACTGGGTCCGCACATTGGCCAGACATTCTGTATATCTGGCCTGTATGGCCGGCACCGAGAAATCGGCGCCAAAATACAGCGGTCCCCGGTCAGCCAGAAACTCCGGTGGCATCTTCGGGATCATCTCAACCAGGCCAACGGTGACCACGTCCTGAAACAGCGGACCATCAGTCCATTCGCCAACGCCCCAGGCCAGGCCGTCGGCGCCGCCGGGAAACAGGGTCGGTTCCGGAAATCGGCGCTGCAGT
Organism: Rhodospirillales bacterium; assembly: GCA_013203595.1. Taxonomy (GTDB): domain Bacteria; phylum Pseudomonadota; class Alphaproteobacteria; order Rhodospirillales; family Casp-alpha2; genus JABMNT01. Next base: position 6,114 of record JABMNT010000280.1, on the reverse strand, counting down.
TCACGAAGGATGCATTTGGTATCGCAATAGATATCGGCACCGATCTGCATCACCGGAGTCAACCGGTAGCCACCGGTCAGGGGCATCAAATTCGGCTTTGGCGGCAACCGGGGAATGATCACCGATTTCCAGGTCAACGCCTTGATTCCAAGCACCACCCGGACTTTTTCGGTGACCGGCGATTGCGGATAATGGTGGAGAATAACTGGCTGGTCGGGCATGGATTACCGGCTTTTTCTTAGAATTTACGAAACAGACAGCGCCAAAATGAAGTTCAGCCGGGGGTTTTACAAGTGACAATTAGTTGATCCGTTTGCCCAGGCGTACCGCCGTTTGTCCCTTGTGTAACCGCCGGTTGGGCATAATCAGAATACAGTCATCATAAGGTGTGCGAACGGCTTCGTCGTCGTTCCAGCCCAACAGGGTGCCGGCTTTTTCAATGCATTCGAACCCGGTGTAAGTCTGCTCCCAGCGGAATTTTTCGGCGGTGATGGTGACCGGATGGGTAACCTCGATCAGGCATTGATCGTCGGGTAGGGCCAGGTGATCGGCCATCAGGGTGTCCATATCGATGGCACCAAACAGTTTCAGAAAGCGCAATGCCGTGTCAATGGATACCGCCCTGCTATTTTTTTCCCAATGTTGACCGGCCTCCAGCAACAACGCGTTTTTCTCGCTCATGGGGTCGCCGAACCCACCGTAATCGCGCATCCGTTTACCTGCCGCATGGCCCTCGTCGGCGACCACATATTCCGGCATCGCCAGATCCTTCGCCAGTTGCTGGCCCTTTGCCAGGGCGCCCGACAGCATCAGCGCCGGGGTCGGATGCTGCATGGAGTGGATATCCAGCAGCATGTCCGCCTGATCGAGGATTGGCGCCAGGTCGCGGGCCCGCCGGGTTTCCACGGTATCGCGTTCGCCGTTCAGGACATCTGCCGCCCAGACCCGGTTCATGTCTTCGTCGATGAACCGCGATGCCGAGGGATCAGCCGCATCAAAGCTCTGGTAGGCCTGGTAATTGGCAAAAGCGAAGGTGATCTTGCCGGCGATCGGACGGACATCGTTTTTGAAGAAATGATCAAGCGTGATTGCCCCACATAACTCGTTGCCGTGGGTCACCGCGGTGATCATGACATGATAGCCCGGCACGCCGCTGTCGAAGGTGGTCACGTAATCGACGCCGGTGTTGCCGGCCCGATAGGGCGTGATGTCAACGGGCGCCAGTTCCACGGGATATTCAAAAGTCGGTTCGGTCATAACAGGTCCTATTGGCTATTGGATGGGGGCAGGGTGAAGGTTTTGGCAATCGCTGCGTATTGGCGGGCTGTTTGTTCCATCAGGAAAGCCTGGAAAGCCTGGGCGAGCCATCCCGAATTTGTCTTGGCCGGTGTCATCAGGCGAACGCGAAAGCTGATGCCGGGGGAAAACGGGCGGGCGACCAGGTTGCGGAAAGGGCCGTCCAGGGCCGGAAAGGGACTGATAATGCCGACACCCATGCCGCGCGCGACGAAGGCGCAGGAGGAGTACGACGTGGTCACTTCGGCGATAATATCCGGGCTTATGCCTGATTTTTCGAAAATACGATCCAGCGAATAGCGGCTCGACATGGAACGGGCCATGGCAATGAAAGGCACCCGGTCCAGATCTTCGGCAACGATGCGGGACCGGGATGCCAGTGGGTGGTCGTCACGCATGATGCATACGGCATTGATTTCGAGGGCGTTCTGGAAACGGATCCCGTCATGGCTCAGGGTGGTGTTGGACATGCCGATATCGGCTTCACCCATGGCGATTTTCTGGATACTTTCCGGTGATGAGCAAATTTCCAGTTGAAAGCGGGCTTGCGGATATAACCCGACAAAGGAGGCAATCAGTGGCTGCAGCAGACAGATGCTGAAGGTCGGCGGCGCTGCAACCCGCAGAATTTCGGTATCGGATGAGGTCGTATGTTCGGAAATCCGGGCAATTTTCCCCAACCCCGAAAACACCGGTTCCAGTTCCTCGTCAAGCGCCCAGGCGGCGCTGGTCGGCACCAGGTGACCTTCGTTGCGATTGAACAAGGCGTAACCCAGGCCCTGTTCAAGGCGTGACAGGGCGCGGCTGACCGCCGGTTGGGATACGCCCAGGCGCTCGGCGGCGCGGCTTGCCGAGCCTGCACGGATGGTTTCTCGGAAAAATTCAAGCTCGCGCAGACTGAAATTATGTAAGGCCATTTGGCACCTGCGACTTCCGACAAAAGCACACCATTGCAGACTATGCGACCGGTGTATGGCGAGTTATAACATGAACGTATATCATATTTTATTGCATATAATAATTAGGTATGAAATAGTTTTGCAATAGCTAGATAAGCGTTTTTGTGCAGGGGACCAAAACCAGAAGTACGGCGGGCCTGAAGATAAATGCCGAAGGTTCTTGCATCAATAGCAGACAGGGTGTCAGGATTATCAACAGCAGAGCAAAAGCAGGGCTGGCAAGGCCTTCGGTTCTCGTATTTACAGATCAGGGAGAGAGAGATGTATCTAAGTAAAAAATTGCATACGGCGCTGCTTGCAGCGGCCATGTCATTGGCGGCAAGCACCGTTATGGCTGCCGACTTACGGGTTGGTTTAAGTGCCGAGCCATCGGCCATTGACCCCCATTATCATAACCTGGGTCCAAACAATGCCATGGCCCAGAACATTTTCAGCCGGCTGATTGAGCAGGACGAAAAACAGCGGCTGATGCCGGGGTTGGCGACGTCTTGGAAAACCATTGATGACCTGACCTGGGAGTTTACCCTGCGCCAGGGCGTCACTTTTCACGATGGCTCGCCGTTCACGGCTGATGACGTGGTTTTCACCATGGAACGGGCGGTAAATGTTCCCAATTCTCCGGCCAGTTTTGTGACCTATATCAAGGGTAAAACGACCATAAAAATTGATGACTTTACCATTCAATTCAAGACCGAGCGCCCTTATCCCCTGCTGCCGCAGGATATCTCGACGGTTCCGATTATCTCGAAAAAAGTGGCAACCGGAGCAACCACCGCCGACTTTAATTCCGGTAAGGCGGCTATCGGAACCGGACCTTTCAAATTTGTAAAATGGGTTCCGGGCGATACCCTGGAACTGGTCAAGAACCCCACCTACTGGGGCGATAAGGCCGAATGGGACCGGGTTATTATCAAGCCGATCAAATCGGGGCCTGGCCGGGTTGCCGCTCTGTTGGCCGGCGATGTCGATTTTATCGATAACGTGCCGCCGACCGATATTGTGCGCCTGAAGAAAGAATCCAAACTGCAGTTGAGCCAGGGGATTTCGAACCGGGTTATTTACCTGCATCTGGATCAGTTGCGTGAAGATTCCCCGTTCGTAACGGCCAACGATGGTTCGAAGATTAAAAACCCGTTGCTGGATGTACGCGTGCGCCGTGCCATTTCCAAGGCCATCAACCGCGAACTGATTGTTGAGCGAGTGATGGAAGGGGTTGCGGTTCCGGCTGGCCAGTTGCTGCCCGAAGGTTTCTTTGGTGTGAGTCCGGCCATGAAGCCCGAGCCCTACGATCCGGCTGGTGCTAAAAAACTGTTGGCAGAAGCTGGATATCCAGATGGCTTCAAGCTGACCATCCATGGGCCCAACGACCGCTATATCAACGATGCCAAAATCACCGAAGCCATTGCCCAGATGTTGTCGGCAACTGGTATTAAAACAACGCCGGTTACCATGCCAAAATCGGTTTACTTCAAACGCGCATCGAGTGGCGGGCCCGATAAAACACCGGAGTTCAGCTTTCTTCTGGTTGGCTGGGGCTCGGGTACCGGTGAAGCTTCGTCACCCCTCAAATCGCTGCTCCATACCTATGATAAATCAAAGGGAATGGGCGCTGCCAACCGCGGTCGTCACTCCGACGCGACTGTCGACGCGCTGGTTGAAGAAGCCCTGGCAACCGTTGACGACAAGAAGCGCAGCGATCTGTTGATCAAGGCAACGGAACTGGCTGTTGGTGAGCGGCTGGGCATTATCCCGCTGCATTACCAGGTCAATACCTGGGCGGCCCGCAAGGGCATTGTCTACAAAGCACGGACGGACGAGCGCACCGTTCTCAATCTGGTGACATCGTCTAAATAGGAAGTCTGCCCGGGTGGCCGTAAAAAGCCACCCGGTTTGCTTTCGCACCCTGATGTAAAGAGCCCGGGTTCATGTCCGTTTTTATTATCCGCCGCCTGATGCAAGCCGTCTTTGTCGTCTGGATCATGTCGTTGCTGGTGTTTGTCGGCGTCAACATCGTCGGCAATCCGGTGGATATGCTGATCAGTCCGGAAGCAGATCAGGCGGAGATCGAGCGGGTCATCAAGGAACTGGGGCTGGACCGGCCGGTCCATGAACAATACTGGTATTTTTTGGTGAACGCCCTGAAAGGCGATTTGGGTAATTCCTTTGTCTTTAACCAGCCGGCGCTCAAACTGATCATTCAGCGCATTCCGGCGACCTTCGAACTGGCCGTCGTCGCCCTGCTTATGGCCATTATCGTCGGCATCCCGCTCGGCGTTTATGCTGGTCTCAAACCCGATGGCAAAATTTCCAAAACCATTATGGCCACCTCGATCCTCGGCTTCAGCCTGCCGACCTTCTGGGTCGGCTTGATGATGATCATGGTGTTTGCCGTAATCCTCGGCTGGTTGCCGTCCTTCGGCAGGGGCGAGACAGCGCCCTTGTTCGGTATCGAGTTCAGTTTCCTGACCTGGGACGGCCTGCGCCATCTGTTGCTGCCGGCGCTTAATCTGTCGCTGTTCAAGATGTCGCTGGTTATTCGCCTGGCCCGCGCCGGCACCCGCGAAGTGGTGCATCAGGATTATATAAAATTCGCCCGCGCCAAGGGCCTCAGCCAGAACCGCATTATCTTCGTCCATCTGATGAAGAACATCATGATCCCGGTGGTCACCGTTCTGGGGCTGGAATTTGGCGGCCTGATCGCCTTTTCTGTAGTCACAGAATTTGTCTTTTCCTGGCCGGGAATGGGCAAGCTGATTATTGAGGCTCTGCAGAATCTCGACCGGCCGGTGGTTGTTGCCTATCTGATGATTATTGTTGTTATTTTTGTGGTGATTAATCTGGTGGTCGATGTGTTGTATTCGGTCCTCGATCCCCGCGTTCGCATACAGGATCTAAAAGGATGAGTGAAATCGCAAAGCAAGTGCCGGCAGCGGAATTTCCTGTTGCCGATGTGGAAACCCCGTTTCAGCGGTTTCGGGCAGATTTTTTCGAAAGCCGGGTGGCTGTTGTGTCGCTGGCTGTTCTGGGAATCATCGTTTTCATTGCGCTGTTTGCGCCGCTCATATCGCCGACGAACCCTTATGATCTGACAACCGTCAGCATTCTTGACAGCAAGTTGCCGCCGGGCAGTAAGAGCATGAGTGGCGTTACCTACCTGCTGGGCACGGATGGGGCCGGACGCGGGTTGCTAAGCTCGATTTTCTATGGTCTGCGCATCAGTCTGGGCGTCGGTGTCGCCAGTGCCATTTTTGCGCTCTGCATCGGTGCCTCCATCGGCTTGATCGCTGCCTACTATGGCGGCAGAACCGACACCATCATCATGCGTATCGTCGATATCCAACTCAGCTTTCCAGCCATTCTGGTGGCTTTGATCCTGCTCGCCGTATTGGGCAAGGGCATCGACAAGATCATCATCGCCCTGGTCATCGTGCAATGGGCCTATTATGCGCGCACCGTACGCGCCAGTGCCCTGGTCGAGCGCAACAAGGAATATGTGGAAGCCGCCACCTGTCTGGCACTCGGTGACAAACGTATCCTGTTTCGCCATTTGCTGCCCAACTGCATGCCGCCGCTGATTGTGGTGGGTACCGTTCAGACCGCCCATGCCATATCGCTGGAAGCGACCCTGAGCTTTCTCGGCCTCGGGGTGGTGCCGCCCGAACCGAGCTGGGGTTCGATGCTCAACACCGGCTGCAGTCACCTCTCCACCGCACCGCACCTGACCCTCTTCCCCGGTCTGGCGATCATGCTGGTGGTGCTGGGATTCAATTTTCTCGGTGACGGTCTGCGGGATATGCTGGACCCCAAGCTGAAGAAATCACGCAAAAACTAGCCGGAGTTTTAGTTGGCTTTGTAGGAG
>JABMNT010000279.1 GCA_013203595.1 Rhodospirillales bacterium | reverse complement strand
CCGTCATGCGGCCTTCCATGGACAGATCACGGATCGCCTGTCCGGCGTATTCAATGACATAACCGGTGCCACCGGCGGTACCGATCTTGCCGATGATCGCCAGCACCAGGTCCTTGGCCGTGCAGCCGTCGGGCAGGGCGCCCTCAACGGTGATGCGCATGTTCTTCAAAGGGCTTTGCAGCAGGGTCTGGGTGGCCAGAACGTGTTCGACCTCGGATGTGCCGATGCCAAACGCCAGCGAGCCAAAGGCGCCGTGGGTTGCCGTGTGGCTGTCGCCGCAGACGGTTGTGGTGCCGGGCAGGGTGAAGCCCTGTTCCGGGCCGATGATGTGGACAACGCCCTGGCGGATATCCTGCAGATCAAACAGCGGCACGCCAAACTCCTTGCAGTTTTTCTGCAGGGTCTCGACCTGAATCCGGCCTTCTTCGTTCTCGATGGTTTTGGTGCGGTCGGTGGTCGGTACGTTGTGATCGGGAACCGCCAGCGTCAGGTCCGGGCGGCGCACTTTGCGGCCGGCATTTTTCAGGCCCTCAAAGGCCTGCGGGCTGGTGACTTCATGCACCAGATGGCGGTCAATATAGAGAAGGCAGGTGCCATCATCCTGAACGTCCACCAAATGGTTTTCCCAGATTTTGTCGAAAAGTGTCTTTGGGTTCGACATGGTTCCTCCCTATCGCTTGTTCACAACTTGACCCGGGGTTGGCAGCAACTGCCAACCCCGTGCACACAGACTCACTTCATTAAATAGGCAGCCGGGCCACCTGGTCAATGGGCGACTTATTTGGCAGCGCTTGCCTTGGCTTCGGCTTTCTTGGCCTTCTTGTCTTTTTTGAGCTGCCCGGATGCTTTTTTTGCTTCCGCGGCTACGCGCTTTTCGTCGGCCGAAATCTTGGCAGCAAAACCGGATGTCTTTTCGGCAATACGTGCCGATTTACCGGTCCGGCCCCGCAGGTAGTAAAGCTTGGCGCGACGGACATCACCGCGGCGAATGACTTCAATGCTTTCGATGGTCGGTGAGTACAGCGGGAAAACGCGTTCAACGCCTTCGCCATAGCTCAGTTTGCGAACGGTGAACGAGGCATTGATGCCGCCGGCTTTGCGGGCGATACAGACGCCTTCAAAGGCCTGGACACGCTCGCGCGTGCCCTCGACAACACGTACGTTGACGCGCACGGAATCACCTGGTGCAAAAATCGGCTCGACGGTTTCGCCAACCAGTTTTGCAACTTGTTCCTTGTTGATTTCTTCGATGATATTCATGGGTCTCATCCTTCGGTTAGGTATTCAAAATTAGGTTTAAACTTGGGTTTCGGCGTAGCGGGACCACAGGTCCGGTCTGCGCTGTTTGGTGATGTCTTCAGCCTGTGCTTGTCGCCAGGCTCGGATATTCTCGTGGTGCCCGGAAATCAGGACATCCGGTACCGCCTGGCCGTTCCAGACCTGCGGGCGGGTATAATGGGGATATTCGAGCAAACCGTGCTCGAAACTTTCCTGCTCCAGGCTTTCTGCTTTGCCGATGATACCCGGGACCAGACGCACACAGGCATCGAGCAGGGTTATCGCCGCCGGCTCGCCACCGGAAAGCACAAAGTCACCGATGCTGATCTCTTCGATGTCGTGACTGTCAAGAACCCGCTGATCAAGACCTTCAAAGCGGCCGCATATCAGGGCGACCCCCGGTCCGGCGGCAAGTTCATGGGCCTTTGCCTGGTCAAACCGCCGGCCCCGTGGCGATAAATAGACCAGAGGCAATTCAGGGGACGACTGGCGAACGGCCGCGATGGCACTGTCAATGACGTCGGGGCGCATGACCATGCCGGGGCCACCGCCAAACGGCATATCGTCGACAGAGCGATGTTTGTCGGTGGCAAAGGAACGGATATCCAGAGTCTCCAGAGACCAGGCCCCGTCGCTCAATCCCTGACCGGCGAGCGAAAGGCCCAGCGGTCCCGGAAACATGTCCGGGAAGATCGAGAGCACCAGGGCTCGCCATGTTGAATCCAATTTTGCCATTTACTTCACTTCAAACATCCTGTTGGCCGGTTTGGCCGTTGGTCTTCGCTACGCCTGTGCCTCGGGCGGGTCGAAAAGGCCATCCGGCGGATCAACAACGACCAGCCCTTTGCCGATATCGACCCGGGGAACTGTCTGCTTGGTAAAGGGAACCAGCAGGCCCCCTGCTACCACACCGACAATTTCCAAAACGTTACCCGCCCCGTAATCATCGACGGATTGGATCGTGCCCAGACTTTTGCCTTCCCTGTCTTCAACCCGTAATCCGATCAAGTCCGAAAAGTAGAACTCGTCGTCGTCCGGGGCAGGAAGCACATCGCGCGGGACAAAAAACTGCAACCCCTTGAGTTTCTCCGCCGCATTCCGGTCCGGGGTTCCCTTGATCCGTCCCACAAGCTGGCCTTTGGCCTGGCCTGTGATCTGCAGATCAAAGGTCTTCGTTCCGGTTTTGTCGTACAGAGGACCATAACTGGCGATCGCTTCCGGATCATCGGTAAAGCTCTTGATCCGGATATCGCCTTTGATCCCCCGTGCGCCTGTCACCGCGCCAACGCAAATCAGCTCAGCTAAAGGTGGCTTCGTTGCCATCAGGGTCTGTCCCAAACTCTCAACCGGCTTCTTTGGTCTCTTCCGCAGCCGCTTCAGCCGGTGCTTCTTCCGCAGCCGCTTCAGCCGGTGCTTCTTCTACAACCGGTTCTTCGACAGCAGGCGCCGCCGCTGCTTCGGCAGCCGCTTCTGCCGCTGCTGCAGCCTTGCTGGCCTGTTCTTTGGCCCGCTCCTGGGCTTTGGTTTTCGGCATGTTACGTTTGGTCTGGTTGGCAGGCGTCGCCGGCTTTTCAACCAGGCCGGCATCACCCAGGAACCGGGCAACCCGGTCGCTTGGCAGGGCGCCAACGCCCATCCAGTACTTTACCCGCTCTTCCTGGATAACCAGACGCTCACCGCTGTCGCGGGCCAGCATCGGGTTATAGGTGCCGATTTTTTCAATAAACTTGCCATCACGGGGGCTCCGTGAGTCAGCAACAACAATCCGATAGAAGGGACGCTTCTTAGCACCGCCCCGCGATAGTCGTATTCTCAAAGACATATTGGTCTTTTTCCTTTCGTTTGCAAAAAATGCACGTTAATCGGTTAATCTCAAATTTGGGTTGTCAGTTATTCTTAAACGTCAGCGAAACCGGCCTTGCGGAGGCATTTGCGGCATCATGCCGGGGAGCATGCCGCCACCCCGCATCATGCCTTTGGCACCCGCTTTTCCGACTTTCTTCATCATCAGGCTCATTTGCTTGAACTGCTTGAGGACCCGGTTCACGTCCTGCACGCTGGTCCCCGATCCTTCGGCGATGCGGCGACGGCGCGAGCCGTTCAGTACTTTTGGGTTGATCCGTTCTTTCTTGGTCATGGAGCGGATAATCGCTTCCTGGCGGCCAATCAGCTTGTCGTCCACATTGGCGCCGGCCATCTGTTTCTTGATGTTCTGGGCTCCCGGCATCATGCCGAGCAGGCCTTCCAGGCTGCCCATCTTCTTGATCTGGCCCAACTGCTGGGCCATGTCGTCCAAGGTGAACTGGCCTTTCATCATCTTCTTGGCCATCGCCTCGGCTTCTTCCTGGTCGACGATTTCGCCGGCTTTCTCGACCAGTCCGACAATATCGCCCATACCCAGGATGGAACCGGCAATGCGTTCCGCCTGGAACAGCTCCAGCGCTTCCATCTTCTCGCCGGTGCCCATCAGCTTGATCGGCGCACCGGTGATCTGGCGCATGGACAGGGCGGCACCGCCGCGGGCATCGCCATCGACACGGGTCAGCACGATGCCGGTAATGCCGACTTTTTCGTTAAATTCGCGGGCCACATTGACCGCGTCCTGACCGGTCATGGCATCGGTGACCAGCAGGGTTTCCACCGGTTTGGCGATATCGCGCACTTGCGCCACCTCGGCCATCAGTTCCTGGTCGATGTGCAGGCGGCCGGCGGTATCGAGAATAACGATATCCATGCCCTCATCGCGGCCGACTTGCATGGCGCGTTTGGCAATCGACAGCGGCTGCTCGCCCATAACCGACTGCAGAACGCGGACCTCCGTCTGCGCGCCCAGGGTGGCCAGCTGCTGCTGGGCCGCCGGGCGGTAGACGTCGAGCGATGCCATCAGAACTTTTTTCTTGTCACGCTTGCTCAGGCGCAGACCCAGTTTGGCACTGGTCGTGGTTTTGCCTGAGCCCTGCAGGCCGACCATCAGGATCGCCACCGGCGGGGTGCCGATCAGATTGAGGTCATTGCCTTCGGTGCCGAGCGTCGCGATCAGCTCGTCGTGCACCACCTTGACCACCATCTGGCCGGGGGTGACGGATCGGATGACATCCTGGCCAACGGCCTTGACGCGCACGGCTTCGATGAAGTCCTTGACCACAGAAAGCGCCACGTCTGCTTCCAGCAGGGCGACGCGGACTTCGCGCAGGG
>JABMNT010000022.1 GCA_013203595.1 Rhodospirillales bacterium | reverse complement strand
GTCAAATGGCGGCTGGCGGGGGAGCCCATCGCCGGACACCTGAAGCTGCCGCTGCCGGTCTGGGGCCTGGGCGTCGGCGGCCTGTTCGGGTATCACTTTTTCTATTTTTTTGCGCTTCGCAACGCGCCGCCTATCGAAGCCGGGCTGATCGCCTATATGTGGCCCTTGTTGATCGTTTTATTTTCCGCCCTGTTGCCCGGTGAACGCCTGCGCTGGTGGCATACGGCCGGCGCAATCACCGGCTTTGCCGGCGCGGTCCTGCTGGTTACCGGGGGCCGGGGGCTTGCCGGCTTTAACAGCGCGTTTTCGCTGGGCTACGCCATGGCGGTTGCCTGTGCGCTGACCTGGTCGCTTTATTCAGTCACCAACCGCCGCTTTTCCAGTGTTCCAACAGATGCTGTCGGCGGCTTTTGTGCGGTCACAGCCATCCTCGCGGCGCTCTGTCACTTCGGCTTTGAGCAGACTGTGTGGCCACAGACGCCGGGCCAGTGGCTGGCGGTTCTTGGCCTCGGGTTACTGCCCGTCGGCGCGGCTTTTTTCACCTGGGACTATGGCACCAAACACGGAAACATTCAGGCGCTGGGGGCACTCGCCTATGCGGCACCGCTGATCTCAACAATCGTTCTCATTGCCGCCGGCAAAGGCACCGCCAGCTGGAGCGTCGCCATCGCCTGTGCCATGATCATTGGCGGTGCGGTGATCGCTTCCAAAGACATGCTGTCTGCGCCACCGCCTGAATAACCGGGCAGGCGTTTACCCGGCATCCAGGCCCGGCGGCTGCCAGCCGTCCGGGGCCATCTCGAAGCCGGAAAATTCGAAAGCCGGGGCAACCGTGCAACCGACCAGCGTCCACTCGCCTGTTGATATGGCCGACTGCCAGGCATCTTTGGGGACAACAGCGACCGGCAACTGGCCGGCGGGCAGGTCCGTGCCCAGAGACAGTGTCTGCGGCACCTGTTCGGGCGCGACAATCTTCAGGGTCAGGGGCGCACCGGCGTAAAAATGCCAAATTTCAATGGCATCGATCCGGTGCCAGCGCGAAATCTGCCCGGCTTTCAGCAGGAAATAAATGGTGGTGACGTCACCGCGCCGCGATCCCGCCGGCGCGTGGCGATAAACTTCGCGATAAAAGCCCCCTTCCGGGTGCGGCACCAGACCGAGCCGGTCAATTATTTCGTCTGCATCCTGCATTGGCAAAGTCTATCACTCGGCGGCGTTCATGGCCACGATACATATGGCCTAAGTCCCCTGTTTCCTATATAGGCTAAGGCCTTATGTGGATAGATATTGTTGATCTCAGGGATTTTTACGCGACCGACCTGGGCCGCGTTACGCGCCGTATGGTACGGCGCAAAATCCGCGCGATCTGGCCTGACGTGAGCGGCCAGAATGTCCTCGGCCTCGGTTACGCAGGGCCTTATCTGCAAAGCTTTCAAAGCGAGGCGCAGCGCGTTGTTTCGGCGATGCCGGCCGGACAGGGCGTCCTCCACTGGCCCGATGAAGCGCCCAATCTGACGGCCCTTGTCGATGAACTGGAACTGCCTTTTGCCGATCTGTCCATGGACCGGGTGATTCTGGTTCATGCCCTGGAATGCGCGGAACAGGTCCGCCCGATGATGCGTGAAATCTGGCGGGTGCTTGCCGGGAGCGGGCGGCTGATGGTCATTGCGCCTAATCGGCGCGGTCTGTGGGCACGCTTCGAGAAGACCCCGTTCGGGCACGGACTGCCCTATTCGAAGGGGCAGTTAACACGGCTTCTGCGCGACAATATGTTTACCCCCATTGATTCGCACCGGGCCCTGTATATGCCACCGGTCCAGTCGCGCATGATCCTGTCGGCAGCACCCGCCCTGGAGAATATCGGCAGCCGGTTTTTTTCGACCTTCGCCGGCGTTATTGTTATGGAAGCCACAAAACAAATTTACGCGGGCCAGCCCCTGGTCGAGCGCAAGCAACGACACCGCATTGTCATGCTGCCGCAGCAATCGCAGCGGGCGCCAACCACGAAAAAACTTATCCACAGACAGGACCCGGAGCAGAACTGAACGACTATCATCCTAACCCCTGATAGTTTTCTTTGCTTTCGCCCGCACTTGGCATTATCACTAGCCGTTCTTTTGCCATTGATTTCTATGATTTTTCGGAACATTTTGCGCAGAATAAGTTACTTGAAGAAGTGAAAGAATTTTTTTGCGATGGAACATGGTTATGACAAGCGATAAAAAACAACTGAGCGAGCTGCGTGACCGGATCGACGCTATCGACGCAGCCATCCATGACCTGATCATGGAGCGAACCGAAGTCGTCGAAGGCGTTCGCAAGGTCAAGGACAGCATGGGCTCGAAGGTCATGATCCGTCCGTCGCGGGAAGCCGAAGTGCTGTACCGCCTGATGGAACGCCATAAAGGGCCCTTCCCCAAACCCGAACTGGCACGGATCTGGCGCGAGTTGATCGTCGCCACCCTCAGCTTTGAAGGTCCGTTTTCCGTCGCCGTATACACCCCCGAAGATGAACCCGGATACTGGGACCTGGCCCGCGATCAATACGGCACCTTTTCGCCGATGACCCGCCATACGGCGGCACGGCGGGTCGTTGAAGCGGTGCAAAGCGGCGAGGCAACACTGGGAATTGTTCCCCTGCCGAAACGCGATGAAGACGAAAACTGGTGGCGGCATCTGGTCAGCGAACGCGAAGGGACACCGAAAATTATCGCCCGCCTGCCCTTTATCGGCCCGGGCAATGCCAGAAATCCGGGTCTTGAAGCCCTGGTTATCTGCCCGGTTGAGCATGAAGAAACGGGACGCGACAGGTCCTACCTGGCCATCGAAGCGACTGAGGATATTGGTTACAGCATCATCGAAAAGGCGCTCACGGGCGCCGGTTATACCGTCGCCTTCCACCAGCACTGGCACGACCCGTCACGCCCGCCGGGCTGGTTCTATCTGGTTGAGGTCTTCGGTTTCATCAAAGCCGACGGACGCCAGGTGAAACAGTTGCTGGGGGCATTGGGTAAAAAAGTAAACCGGATTGTGCAGCTGGGTGGCTATGCCACCCCGTTAAGTGCACAGGATCTGAAACCATCCAAAAAAGTATCTGGAAAGCCAAAAAAATGACCATGCCTGTTGCCAAGCCGGGCATCATGTCCATCAAACCCTATGTCGGTGGTGAATCCGGTATTGAAGGACGCCAGGACGTCATCAAACTGAGCTCCAACGAAGGCGCCTATGGGCCAAGCCCGCTGGCCCAGGAAGCCTATATAAAAGCCGCCGCCGATCTGCACCGTTATCCCGATGGCGCCGCAGCCGAGCTGAGACGGACAATCGGAGAGATACATGGACTGAACCCGGGCCAGATCGTCTGCGGGTCCGGATCCGATGAACTGATATCGCTGTTGTGCAGCGCCTATGCGGGCGAAGGTGACGAAGTTCTGTACAGCCAGTACGGATTTCTGATGTACCCGATTTCCGCAAAAGCCGCCGGAGCCACGCCGGTTGCAGCACCGGAATCGAACCTGACCACCGATGTTGACGCGCTTTTGGCTGCGGTCACCGAACGCACGCGGTTGCTGTTTGTTGCCAACCCCAACAACCCGACCGGCACCTATCTGCCGGCCAGCGAAATGGCCCGGCTGCGTGACCATTTACGTGCCGATATCCTGCTGGTCATCGATTCCGCCTATGCGGAATATGTCACCAAACAGGACTATGAAGCGGGTATTGAACTGGTGGATGCCGGCGAGAACGTCATCATGACCCGCACTTTTTCAAAAATTCACGGCCTTGGCGGGGTGCGTCTGGGTTGGGCCTATGGGCCGGAGAATGTCATTGATGTCCTGAACCGGGCGCGCGGCCCTTTCAATGTCAACGCCGCCGCCCTGAACGCCGGGGTAGCGGCGATCCGCGACCAGGCCTTTACCCGCCATTGCCGCGATGAAAATCTGCGCATACTGACCTGGACCGACCACCAGCTACGCGATCTGGGGCTGGATGTGACCGCCAGCGTCGGCAATTTCTTACTGGTTTGTTTCGCCAACGACAGCACCCGCTCGGCTGTGGCGGCTGACGAATTTTTGCGGGAAAACGGGATCATCGTTCGCAGTGTGGCTTCCTACGGGCTTCCGGACTGTTTGCGGATTACAATTGGAACAGAACCGGAAATGCGCCGCGTCGTTGACGTCCTCAGCCGCTTTATGGGAAAGAATAGTGCCTAAACCTAAAATTGAACGCCTGGCCCTGATCGGCATTGGTCTGATTGGCTCATCCATCGCCCATGCCGTACGCGCCCACGGCCTGGTCAACCATATCGCGATCAGCACCCGGTCCGAGACCACACTGGCCCGCGCCGGCGAACTGAAGCTTGGCGACAGTTATCATCCCGATGCCATCGATGCTGTCAGCGGTGCCGATGTGGTTATCATTTCCGTTCCCCTGGGCGCCTTTGAATCTGTTGCCCTACACATCAAGGATGCCCTGAAGCCCGGCGCCATCGTCACCGATGTGGCCTCGTGCAAGGCCTCGGTCATTGCCGACATGGGTCCACATATCCCCGACGGTGTGCATTTTGTTCCCGGCCATCCCATTGCCGGCACCGAGCATTCAGGACCGGATGCCGGATTTGCGACCCTGTTTGAGGGGCGGTGGTGCGTGCTCACGCCGCCGCCCGGCACCAATGCCGCGGCCATTGAGTTTATCAGCGAGCTGTGGAAAGCCATGGGCAGTATGGTCGAAATCATGGAACCGGCACACCATGACCAGGTGCTGGCGATCACTTCGCACCTGCCCCACCTGATCGCCTATTCGATTGTTGACACAGCAACCAACCTGGAAGACGACCTGCGCCAGGAAGTAATCAAGTTTTCAGCCAGTGGATTTCGGGATTTCACCCGCATTGCCGCTTCCGATCCGGTGATGTGGCGCGATGTGTTCTTGAAAAACCGTGAAGCGGTGCTGGAAATTCTAAGCCAGTTTACCGAAGACCTGACGGCCCTGCAGCGGGCCATCCGCCGCGGCGAAGGCGATAAGCTTCAGGATGTGTTTACACGCACCCGCGAAATCCGCCGCGGCGTCATCGACTACCATCAGGAATAACCCCCGAACCAGGAGCTAATTGTATGGACGCCGTCATCCAGAGTTTCTTAACGGGATTCCCGATCCTCATGCTGCACTCATCGGTCACCCTGGTCATACTGGCGGTTGCTGTTTTTGTTTATATCAAAATTACACCCTACGATGAAATTGCCCTGATCAAGGCCGGCAACACGGCCGCCGCCCTGTCCCTTGCCGGTGCCATTATCGGCTTTGCCGTGCCGCTGGCCTTTGCCATGGCCAGCAGTGTCACGGTCTTTGAGATACTGATTTGGGGGCCGGTGACCCTGTTTCTGCAGCTGGTCGCCTATCGGATTACCGATGCCCTGCTCAGCGATTTGCCGAAACGCATCATCGACGGGCAGATCGGCCCTGCAGTGCTTCTGGTATCCGTAAAAATCGCCGTTGCCGCCATTAACGCCGCCGCTGTAACCGGATAACGCCGGGTGCGCCGCTTCGACTGGTTGATGATTATTGCCCTGGTCGTGGTCGCACTGGCCGGGAAATTCTTTGATTTCGATGACAACCAGCCGCCATCCAAAAATCCGCGTCGACCAAACCCAGAGGCCTTCGCACCCAAATTCTGGGATTCGGAAACACAGGCATGGATGTCGCAGTTCCCCAAAAAAAGTGAGAACGAAATTTCTGCATTCGCAGAGCTGCCCGCCTTTGGCACCATCGACGACGAGGGCAGGCGCAGCTCATCCGTCGGCTCCGCCTTTGCCATCGCCAGCAACGGGTTTTGGCTGACCGCCCGCCATGTGGCCGCCGGCTGCGACAAGACATATATCCAGACCGGTGAGAAACAGGCACTGCGGGTGACCGGGGTCAACTTCCATCCGGGCGCCGATATAGCCCTGCTGTCGACGCGGAGCGCACCGGCGCCCCTGACAATGTCTGCCAGCAAAGGTCAGCCTGTCGATGGCTTCGGCATCGGCTTTCCAAAAGGCCGACCGGGAGCGGTCCATGGCCGTTTCATTGGTGAAATGACCATGTATCACCGCGGCCGCAATGGCTTTCGCGAGCCCGTTTATGCGTGGACGGAACAATCGCGAATTCCGGCCCGCAACGGTTCTCTGGGTGGATTAAGCGGCGGTGCCCTGCTCGATTCCCAAGGCCGGGTTATCGGCATCATCGAGGCCGAATCCCGGCGCCGCGGCCGCTTTATGACAGCCAAGCCGGAAACCATCCTTGAACTTCTCGACCGGCAATCCGTGGCCTTCGAGAGGACCGCCCCGGCAGGCACGGCCTTGAGCCTGACGCCACAATTTTATCCGCAAATCGCCCGCCAGTTGATCACCACCCTGCGCGTGGCCAAGGTATTATGTTTCGTGGAATAGTTGCTTCATATTAATATGAAGCACTCTCGCCGCACTTACCAGTAGACGGGCCGCAGTTTAAACAGGGCGATGGAACCGGCGTAGAAGGTTCGCTCCTGCACGGTGAGGGGCAATTCCAGATAGGACGGCCCACCGCCTTCCGGGGTTTTTGAAAGAACTGCCAGAGCGATCTTTGCCGCAAAGGAGGTGCCCAGCGGGATCAGGCCCTGCCCATGCAGGATATCCATGGCCGCGAAGAATCCTTCCGCCTTGACCGAAAAGGCGGCGACCGGTTGCAGGGCGGCATCAAGGGCCAGGGTGCCGGCACCGCGCATCCTGAGCGGCGGGTAGTCCAGATCAAAAGACGCAAAATCCACTGTTCCGCCACTGTCGCTCCATTGCATCAACAGGTCGGGAACAGCTGCCAGTGACAGGGTTCCGGTTAATTCACCCCGGGCATCAAAATGCGCGATCCGTCGCCCCAACGGCGCATCGACAGTTTGCGGAAACTCAAGCTCGCGGAACCGCAGGTTGAACGTCGGTGATTGGTTTTTGGTTAGCTGGGTGGCGACGTTTGCCCCAGCCAGATGCCATGCCTGGCGGTGCTCAGGGTCGCTGACCGTGACCTCGTCCATTTCAAAACTGACAGCGCTGATCACACCCGCCGTCAGTCCAATTTCGCCATGCCATTGTTGCGCGCTGGCCTGGTAAACGGGGTTCCTGCCGGGTGCGCCGATTTGCCAGCGGTGGTCTCCCTTGGCATCGAACAGCAGACGATCAATGGCCCAGGGCTTCAGCGACAGGGACAGGTGATCGGTCGACCATTTGCGCCTGATTTCACCGGCAATAACCAGCGATGGCGCTTCCAGCCTGATGTCGATGGCGCCCGGAAATCCCGTCTGTGTCCGCTTTGTATAGTCCAGCACCCAGCCGTGGCGGGCTTGCTGGGCGATCCAGTTATCGACCCCCTGCTCAAACCGGTCCGCAACGACGACCCACCAGCCACAATAGGCGGCACCTGCTACCAGCACGACCAGGCAGATCGCTGCAATTTTCCGGGATTTGGGCACTGGATCTGTGCCCGTAAACCTGCCCGGTCCGACATCCGGCCCCTGCCTCATCATCGTCTCCCCTGCTGTTGTATGAGGTCTTATACGTCGTTGTCATGGCCCGATGAAAGAACTAGCTTGGGCGGAACCTGAAAGATGTCCGCATGACCGCATCCGCTCCAAATCTGCCGGCCCCCGCCTGGGTCGCTTTCATGCCGCCGGTGTTTGTGTTGCTGTGGAGCACCGGGTTTGTCGGCGCCAAGTTTGGGCTGCCCTATGCGGAACCCTTTACCTTTCTGGCCATGCGTCTGGCTATCGCCGGCACGGTCATGACGGCGATAGCCCTGTATACGCGCGCGCCCTGGCCGCGCCGGTTTTCAGAAGTTCGTGATGCGGTGATTGTTGGCGTGCTTTTGCATGGCATATACCTGGGTGGCGTGTTTCTGGCCATATCGCTGGGATCCGGTGCCGGGATTACCGCCGTAATTACCGGCCTGCAGCCGCTGTTGACAGCCACCTTCGCCATTTCCTTCCTCAAGGAACCGCTTTCCGGCCGCCAGATCCTGGGCCTTCTGATCGGCTTGGTCGGGCTGGTACTGGTCGTCTGGACGGGCCAGGACGCCGGACCCTGGGGCGGAATTATCGCCTGTTTTGCCAGCCTGCTCGGGATCACCGTTGCCACTCTTTATCAAAAGCGGTTTGGCGCATCGCGCGACCTGCGCACCGATTCGGCGATCCAGATGATGGCAGCCTTTGTCCTTTTCGCACCGCTGTCACTGATTTTCGAAACCGGCGACGTGCAGTGGAGCACGCCGTTTATCCTGACCCTGGCCTGGCTCGCCATCCCGATGTCGATCGGTACCTTCAATCTGTTGAATTTAATGATTCGCTGGGGTGCGGTGGCGCGGGTTACCAGCGTGTTTTATCTGGTGCCGCCTACGGTCGCCATTGAAAGCTGGCTGCTTTTTGGCGAAACTCTCAGTCTCCGTCAGGTCGCCGGCATGGCCCTGGCGGCGCTGGGAGTGGCGCTTGTTGCAAGGCGGAAAAAAGCATGAGTTCGGATCTGACAGATCGTCCGGCGGGTGATATCTGGATCTTCGGATACGGCTCACTGATGTGGCAACCGAATTTCCCGTTTGCGGAAAAACAGCATGCCCGTTTGCACGGCTACCATCGCGCGCTCTGTATCTATTCCTTTGAATATCGGGGTACCCGTGACTGCCCGGGCCTGGTATTTGGGCTCGACCGGGGCGGCTCGTGCCATGGTATCGCTTTTCGGGTTCTTGAACAAAACGCCGAGGCCGTCATTGCCTATTTGCATGAACGCGAGATGATAACCGGCGTCTACCGCCCGCGCTGGCAGAGCATCCGTTTACAGTCATCAGGCCAGCCCCCGGTCAGGGTCAATGCCTACATTTTTGTCGCCGACAGATCGCACGAACAATATGCTGGCACGTTGCCGGATGAAGAAACGGTCAAACTGGTTCGCCAGGGCCGCGGAAAATCAGGGCCCTGCATTGATTACCTGAAAAACACCCTCGATCATTTGTATGAATTGTCCATTCAGGACTACACTCTTGCCCGAATTGTCACAAAAACCCTGGCCACCGAGGGATGAACAGGTGTCGGACACGGGCAAGATAGATGAATTGGTGCAACGGGCAAACCAGCCGTTTGAATGCGATCTGGTCGTCGGCTTTTATGATCTGACCGGCTATACGCAATGGGCTGCCCAGCACCCGCCCTTGCAGGTCCTGACCCGTCTGGACCTGCATTTTGAAAAAACCGCCGGTTATATCAAAAAAAGCGGCGGGCATTTTATCAAGGCTATTGGTGATGCCGGACTGTTTATCTATCCGGGTGACAGCAGCACCGAAATCGACCATGCGGTCGATGCCATGCAGACCCTGCAGGCGCAGACAAATGAATGGCTGCGCTCGAAATCCATGGCCACGCAGCTACTGGTTAAAATGAACTGGGGCCGGTGGCCTGCGGCCAGGTCGGTGCACCCGGCCACAAGCGCTTCGATATTTATGGCAGCACCGTCAACAACGCCGCCCTGCTGGCCGCCCGCCCGTTTGCCATCACCGCCGAGCTCCATGCAGAATTGTCTGCCCCTATGCAGGGCTTGTTCTCCGAAAAAGAGCGGGGTGAGTGGTATTTACCTGCTTAACCCGGTCCTGGAATATTCACAATAAGTGGCGGCATCACACACATCCTGGCGGAATATTGACAAACCGGACTTACATTGTGGCCCCGTGAGGGGCTGAAAGTGCGCCTGGAATCGTTCAGAAAAATGCGGCACCGTCCGGTGGACGGGTCAATGGCGGCGTACCAGAGGCATTCTCAGTCTGGCTGTCGGTTCACACAAGAGGGGGCTCGCTTTAACGTTTTGAGACCCTTATGGTATCCTTAGGAATTGCTCCATATTTTACACCTTTCACATCGAACAGGGATACCGAGTTGTTTTCAATTTTTGATCGCCGGAAAAACTGGTCACTAAACACTTACTTATCCGAGCATGTATGGTGGCTATTGTTCGACAAGGATATCGCCACCCATATTCGTCGTTACCGGATTGATACAATATCCAAACGGATCGCTCTGACTGCGGCCGTTTTCGGTGTGTTTACCTTGGCCTGGATTCCGATCGACATTTTCTCTTTCGACGAAAAACACCATGCCAAATTTGTTATCACGCGACTAGGCATCGCCAGTTTATTCGGGCTGATATACCTGTATGCTCGCAATGGAAGCCACCGTGTCTCTGTTTTGCTATCCTTGTTCGCTTTACTGTTTTGCCCCCTCATCCTGCATGGTGTCGGGTATCAGGTATTTATCGACAATAACTTAGAAGGCCTGGCACAAATCAACAGTAATCTGTACGCCGGTCTTCCCTACGTAATTATTGCTGGTCTCTCCCTGTTCCCTGTTGTCGCTATAGAGACACTGCTGTTGGCGATACCGCTCATTCTCTGGGAAGTGGGAATGCCTCTCTTTTACGGGTCATTTTCCTGGGTTGAAGCGGCGTCTCAGACTTGGCTGCTTGGCCTGTTTCTGGGTGTTTCCCTGCTTAACAGCATGATTCAGGTCGCCCAATTAAAAGGCTTAATGGAACGGGCGGACAATGATCCGCTGACAGGTGCCATTGCCCGTCGTAGCGGCACAAACATGTTGGACTTCTTGTTTAACGTAGCGAACAAAAAGGATTCTCCTTTCGCATTGGCCTTTCTCGACCTCGACAACTTCAAATCAATCAACGACGTCTATGGTCACGAGGCAGGTGACGCCGCCTTACGTCAAACGGTTGATGTTTTGCACGAAAAAGTTCGGAGCGGTGACATCGTTATTCGGTGGGGTGGAGAAGAGTTCCTGATTGTCTTACCGGACACCTCCATCGATGACGCAAAGTTGGTTCTGGAGAGAATTACTGTCGACTGGCTTGGGCCAAGGCCGGATGGCACCCCGCTGACAGCAAGTATCGGCCTGGCCGAGCGCACGCTCGAAAATACGGAAACATGGAAACAGTTACTGGATCTTGCCGACAGCCGCATGTACGAAGCTAAACAGGCAGGCAGAGCCCGTTACGTTTAATGAGTTTTGTGCCGCCGCGGACGATGATACCGAACATCGTTTCTGGGCAAAAATTAAACGTGTCGCTGGTTAGCAATAATGCCCGGCTCGTCGCAAACCCAGCCCCCCCCGAGGATATTCCAAGGAGACTGCGGCATGTTAACAGGCGGACGGGCGGGGCAAGCGTGTCCAAGTCCCTAAGTGCATTTCATGTTTATATGGAATCACTAGAGTCTCCCCGGTAAAACCGGGACTAAGATGAGCGTAAACCGCAACATCAAACCGCGGCGAGGAAATCCGAGACAGCGGTATTGCGCATGATCGTGTCGATATTGTGCTGCGTTGCCCAAACCCGTTTTTCCTCCGCGTTTTGATGTTGCGGAGTTAAATATTCACCAAGATGGCGCGCATAATCAAAAGCAGCGCGTCCTGTTTTTACGCGCGCCCCATTGAAGCCCGCCAGACCGGCGTCGGTGTCGCCCGCAGCCATTTCAATGGCTTCGGCCAGCGCCCGGGCATCGCCGGCTGCCTTGGTGACGCCCATGCCCACATGCGGGCGGGCAACGAAAGCGGCATCGCCGACCAGGGCGACGCGGCCGTCGACCAGAGTGGGTGATGCAAGATCGTAAATCGGGGTGAAGAAGGGGGCTGAAATTTCACGCAGGGTGCGGGCAAAGGGTGGAGACAGAAAGTCTTCGGCCTCTTTGCGCAGGCCTTCGATCAGGTCACGGCGAATTAGCGGCGGCGGGATCGAAATCGCGTGGCAGGTGCCGCTTTCATCGGTCAGCATATCCTGCAGGTTTTGCTGATCGACCAGGCGATACCACACCCAATTGTAACGGCGATGCCCGGGCCGCAAATCATTATCAATACCGGCAATCGGATAGCCCAGAACTTCATTACCATTGGGCAAATAAAAACCAAAGGTTTCAAAAAATTCCGGTTTCAGGTCGGCGGGAAGATCGGCTTCCCGGGCGACGCCCCGCCACACCACATAGCCGGCATAGGCCGGCTGAACCGAAGGATGCATTTGCCCCCTGACGGCCGACCGGTAGCCATCGGCGCCGACCAGGAGGTCTGCGTCAGTGCTGGTGCCATCGGTAAACCAGGCCCGCACCCTGTTTGAATGGGGCAGGTTTTCGTATCTGGCAAAACAGCGGCCCAGGTGGTGGTTGGCGTCCGCCACAAGCGCACGGGTCATGGCGTGCAGTTGGTCCCACGAGGTGACAATCTGCGGCAATTCGATTTGGCGAATAACATTTCCGTCGCGGTCAAAGGCGGTCCGGCCATCGACATGGACCCCAAGATCCGTGGTGCCGGCACCACAGAATTCCAGCACGTCAATGAGTTCGGCGTGGGTGACGATACCAGCACCGCGTCCGGCCAGTTCAACCGAGGAACGCTCAAAAATATCAACCTGCCATCCCTTCACCTGCAGCATGGCCGCGGTAAACAGGCCGCTGATTGATCCGCCAATGACAATTGCCCGTTTGCCCATCTCGCATTCCTGTTCCGGAATCTCAATTTCAACCTGGATACACGGCTATCATAGGCATGATCATACCGAGACTTAAAGGCAGTGGCATTGACAACGGAGCGCGTTGATCTGGTGTCACCCTGCAAAAATACCCGCCCACAGGCGGGTTTTATTGGCGGTTAATGAAAAGTGGCTGTTGGTACTTAAACCCCTAGCCACATTTTGAATAGCCGCAAGAGGTGCAGGTATCGCAGCCTTCCTGACGGATCAGCGCCAATTGTGCGCATTTCGGACACTGGCGAAAACCGGAAGCGGTCGCAGTACCGGCCCCGCCGCCCCGCTGGCCGTCCTGTCCGGAAGGTCCCGCTATCGGTGATGGGGCCATATTGACCACAGCGGTTTGCCCTTGCGGCCCCGCATTCAGCTCGCCCGGGGACGCCAAAAATCCCACATCAATCATATGCTTTTCAATCACCTCGCCAATGGCCGCCAGCAATGAGGGAACATAGCGCCCGCGCATCCATTGCCCGCCACGCGGATCAAACACGGCTTTCAGTTCCTCGACCACGAAGGACACATCGCCACCACGCCGAAAGACTGCCGATATCATCCGCGTCAGGGCAACGGTCCAGGCGTAATGTTCCATATTCTTGGAATTGATGAAAATCTCGAAAGGGCGAATACGGCCCGTATCGTCAAGAATATCGTTCATTGTGATGTACATGGCGTGGTCGCTTTCCGGCCACTGCAGTTTATAGGTTTTGCCGGGCAATTCGCCCGGACGGTCGAGCGGCCTGAACATCTGCACGACCGCCCCGGAATCACCGGCATCTGCCGGCAGCAGGGTCGTATTGGGGGCTTCCAGGGGCAGTTCCGGTTCGGAGACGGGAGTGCGGTCTTTCGGTTTGACTTCCAGTACCGAACCGGTGACATCGTTGGGACGATAAGTGGTGCAACCCTTGCAGCCCAGATCATAGGCCTGCATATAGACATCCTTGAAATCATTAAAGGAAATCTGTTCGGGAACGTTGATGGTTTTGGAAATGGAACTATCAATAAATTTCTGTACGGCGGCCTGCATCACCAGATGGTCGTTCGGACTCAGTTGCTGGGAGTCGACAAAGGCATCCGGCAAAGCCGCCGCTTCACCAAACATCAACCGGTGCAAACGGTAGGCGTAATCGGTAACATCCTCTTCGCGGCGAGAACCATCGGGCATCAGTACGCGACGGGTATACTTAAAACTGAAGACCGGTTCCAGTCCGGAAGACACATTGTCAGCAAACAGGGAAATCGTCCCGGTCGGCGCAATCGAGGTCAGCAGGGCATTGCGGATCCCGTGCTGGGCAATGGCGTTCTTGACGTCCATGTCCAGGGCCTGGATGGATTCACCCTGCATATACTGCTCGGCGTCGAACAGCGGGAATGCGCCTTTCTCCTTAGCCAAGTCGACCGATGCCAGATAGGCGGCCCGCGACAGTGCGCGCAGCCAGGATTCGGTCAGTTGCACGGCTTTTGCACCGCCATAGCGGGCGCCGCACATTATCAACGCATCGGCAAGCCCGGTTACACCGAGCCCGATGCGGCGTTTGGCAATGGCTTCCTGGCGTTGTTGTTCGAGGGGAAAATTGGAGACATCGACAACATTGTCCATCATCCGCACGGCGGTCGAAACCAGGGCGGTCAATTCATCCATATCCAGCGCTGCCGCGTCGCTGAACGGCTCGTTGACCAGCCGCGCCAGATTGATGGAACCCAGCAAACAGGCACCGTAGGGCGGCAGGGGTTGTTCGCCGCAGGGGTTGGTGGCCTGAATGGATTCACAGTAATGCAGGTTGTTCCGCTGATTGATCCGGTCAATGAAAATAACCCCCGGTTCAGCATAGGAATAGGTGGCCAGCATGATGCTGTCCCAGATTTCCCGCGCCGGCAGGCTTTTGTAGGTCTGCCCTTCAAACTGCAGTTCCCAGGCCGCATCTTCCTTTACCGCCTGCATGAAGGCATCGGTCACCAGGACGGACAAATTGAACATGCGCAGACGGCCCGGCTCATGTTTGGCCTTGATGAAATCAAGGACGTCCGGATGGTCACAGCGTAAAACCGCCATCATCGCACCCCGGCGCGAGCCGGCGCTCATGATCGTCCGGCACATGGAATCCCACACATCCATGAACGAAAGCGGTCCCGATGCATCGGCACCGACCCCTTTGACGACGGCCCCCTTTGGCCGAATGGTCGAAAAGTCATACCCGATACCGCCACCCTGCTGCATGGTCAGGGCCGCTTCCTTCAGGCCGTCGAAAATGCCCCCAATATCGTCAGGAATTGTGCCCATGACAAAACAGTTGAACAGGGTAACCGAACGATTGGCTCCGGCACCGGACAGGATCCGGCCCGCCGGCAGGAACCTGAAATCCTCCATGGCCTCAAAAAACCGCTGCTCCCAGACCGCCTTGTCGGCTTCCTTTGCCGCCAGGGCCTTGGCCACCCGCCGCCAGGAATCCGGTATCGACTTATCAACCGGTTTTCCGTCTGCCGATTTCAGGCGGTATTTCATGTCCCAAATCTGTTGCGAAATGGGGGAAACCTGGGCCATTTAATTCTCCTGAACCTCTGAATGGGGCATTATGCCGATTCGTAAGCGGCCAATCTAGGCTGCTCACCTTTGGGGGTAAAGGCATATGTTCTTGATATGTTTCCACATCTTATGCATAAAAATCAAGTCAAAAAAGGCCAGCGGCTGGCGTCACTTAGCCGGGTTATTCCCACTGTCCACAGGCTGTGGGCAACTTAGTAACGAAATCGGCGACGGTGGCGGCCTATTCCGGCGGCTGCGATTGGTCGCCAACAACCGCCGCTTTGGTTTCTGGATATTTTGCAACCCCTTCGGCAACCAGACGCGCGGTTGCCGCCTCCACCTGGGTTTCCAGCTTTTCCATAAACGCCCGCCGTTTCAGGCCCGGCGCAATCGGTGACAGAAATTCGACCGTAATCACGCCCGGGCGTTTGAGGATACTGCGCCGCCCCCAGAACAACCCGGAATTGACGGCGACCGGAATAACCGGCACATCCGCCGCCGCATACATGGCGGCAATGCCCGGCTGATAGGGATGCTTGCTGCCCGGTGCGCTGCGCGTGCCTTCGGGGAAGATGACG
>JABMNT010000278.1 GCA_013203595.1 Rhodospirillales bacterium | reverse complement strand
GGCACATAGTGGGCACCATCCAGAACACCGCGGTGAACGGCATCCTGCATCTGGCTGGTCTTGACGACCGAGTCAACGGACAGCAAATCAATCCGTAAATCCTTGCCGGCCATCGCGTGCACGCGCTCGACGTAGCTTTTGGCATTTTCAAGGAATATACCGCCACCCCAGGCAGCCTGAACCTTAAGAACTTTCGGTGCAGCCAGTGCAAGATTTGGTGCAGCCAGTGTTGTTGCCGCAGCGCCGGCAGCCGCAATTGCGCCGCCTTTAAGGAACTTACGACGACCTAATTTCGATTTATTATCAACCATATTAAACCCTCCTGTTTCGAGTATACCAAATGAATGGTTTTAAAGACTTATAATTATCCTGGCGGTTTATCCACCTTATCTTTTATTCTAGTGTGTACATATTGACATGACTGTAATTCGTTGCAAGTATTTTGGATCACATTTCCGCATTGTGGAAATTAAAGATTTTGGACGTATACGATGACCAGTAAAACTCCCGGCCAGGTCCAATCCATTTCGCGTGCACTGGGCATCCTAAATCTACTATCTCAACATGACGACGGCCTTAATCTGACCTCAATCGGTAAATCCCTGAGTCTTGCGCCGTCAACCGCACACCGGCTTTTGACGACCCTGCAAAACGAACGCTACGTGCGCTTCAATGACGCAAAATGTCTGTGGCAAATTGGCGTTCAGGCCTTTGTCGTCGGCAGCCATTTTCTCCGATCACGCGAATTAATTGCCGTTGCCCAACCACATCTGGAAGAGTTGATGGAGCTGTCTGCGGAAACAGCGAATTTAGCAATGGCGAATCGGGGGGAAGTCGTCTATCTGGCGCAGGTCGAATGCCGCCAGCTGATGCGCACCCTGGCCAAGCCGGGTTCCCGTGTCGCCATGCATTGTTCGGCAGTCGGCAAAGCCCTGCTGGCGCAGTTATCGGCGCAGGAAGTGACCCAGATGCTGCATACAAGCGGGCTTCCCCGGGTGACGGAACGAACGATAACATCGATCGACAGACTGATCGACGATTTGAAACTTGTTAAGAAAAACGGCTACGCCCTGGATGATGAGGAGCATGCCCTTGGCCTGCGCTGCATCGCCGCCCCGGTTTTTGACGAACACGGCAAGACCCGCGCTGCGGTGTCTTTGTCGGGACCGAAAATCCGAATCCCCGAAGACCGCATTGGCGAACTGGCCCAGATGGTCATGAATACGGGCCACCAAATCACCGAACAATACGGCGGCATGATGCGTTAGGTTGCTTTGTTTCCTGGCATTATTACCAACGCCGACCGGGAATTCGGCAACACCAGCTTACCTGCTCTCCACGCACCTCTCCGATTCGTCGAACTAAGGGGAATCCGGTTTGCTGCGAGGCGTATCCCCTTCGATGTGCAGTGACATCTGGAGCAACTTGAACAGCCATGGCGCCGCCAGCACCATAAACATGACGCGCAGCAGGTGATGGGTCGAAACAAAGGCCGGATCGATATTCAATGACAGGCTGATCAGGGTCATTTCCGCCAGGCCGCCCGGCGCGAAGGCCAGCCATACGGCACGAAACGGCAACCCGGTCAGGTTCTCAAGCATCAGCGCAATCGCGGCGGCGAGACCGACCAGAAACAGGGTCGAGATTACGGCGGCCAGCATCACCCGGAAAACCTGGCGCAAGGCGATGCCGCTGAACCGGGCGCCGATCGATGCACCGATCACGATTTGAGCCACGTTCACCACTTCAAAGGGCGGTTTGGAATGGGTCAGGCCACTGGCATGCAGGGCCGCACTGACGATCATCGGACCGATCAGCTGGGCTGACGGCAGACGGATAAGGCGGCCGCCGAAAATACCGACAAGGGCGGTCAAAACCATGACCGCCGTATCGGTCAGATTTAAGTGCCAGACCGAGCCGAGGGCGGATATACCGCCGGGCTCGTAGCCCTCGAAAAGACGGAACCAGATCGGGATAATGAGCACGGTCAGTAACACCCGGACCGAATGGGTGAGCGCGATGGTTCGTTCATCGCCGCCTGCGTCCCTGCCGATAATAACCATGGTCGCCAGTCCGCCCGGGGTTGCCGAAAAGAACGCGGTCACCGGACCGACACCGACAAACCGGTAAAAGCAGCCACCGATGACCAGCGCCGAAAAAAGGATATAGACGATCATCAGGCTCATGCTCGGGATCCAGGCGCCCAGACGGCCCATGGTTTCCGGGGTAAAGGCGCTGCCCAGCATCAATCCCAGAATCGGGATCACAATGGTCCGCAGATGCGGCGACGCCTTCAGGGGAACGCCGGACAGGCTGGCGATGGTGGTGAAAATCATCGCCCCCATCATCCAGGCGAGCGGCATTTCCATCAAATCGAACAGATATCCACCCGCGCAGGCGAGCGCCAGTGTTGCAGCTATTTTCGGCCCATCCCTGCGCCAGCCCGGCAGTTCCTCGCTCAATGGAAAAACCGCACGCTTACATCCGGTCCGACACTCACGGCTGGAATTGTTCCTTGAGAATACGCTCTTCCAGATTATGCTCCGGATCAAACAGCAGGGTCAGGTCGCTGTCCTTGTCCTGACAGACCACAACCCGCACGACGTCCCGAATCTCGGTGGAATCGGCGGTTGCACTGACCGGGCGCAGTTCGGGAGTGGCGATTTGAAATTCGACTCTGGCGGTTATCGGCAGCAGCGCCCCGCGCCAGCGCCGGGGGCGAAAGACACTGATCGGGGTCAGCGCCAGAACGTCTGCGCCAAGCGGGATGATAGGTCCATGTGCCGACAGGTTGTAGGCGGTGCTGCCGGCCGGCGTTGACACCAGCGCACCATCACAGATCATGTCGTCCAGGCGTTCGATATCATCGATCAGGATTTTCAGTTTGGCGGCCTGACGGGTTTCACGCAGCAGCGACACTTCATTGATGGCAAGCGCCTCATGCAGGACCCCTGCCGTATCCCAGGCCTGCATTTTCAGGGCCTTGAGCTTGGTGCTATCGGCTCTGGCCAGGCGGTCCGGCAAATTGTCTTCGGTATATTCGTTCATCAAAAACCCGACGGTTCCCCGGTTCATGCCATAGACCGGGATTCTATCGCCATGGTGCCGGTGCAGGATTTCCAGCACGAACCCGTCACCGCCAAGCGCAACAATCACATCGGCCTCTGCCGGGGGTACGTGCGGATAACGGGCTTTCAGTCTGGCCATTGCCTCCTGGGCTTCGGTCTGTCTGGCGGCGACGAAGGCAATTCTTTGAAAATCCATGGAGAAATCTATCTTGCTTCTGGCTATTCGAAAAGGCTGCGCACAGTTTACAGGCAAAAAAAATCTTGAACAGCCCCCCGTCTGCAGCAGTAGAATTTGATCAGGCCCAGATAACTGATGCCACAAGAATTTCTATGGTAAGATGACCCATGCCTTTTCTAACCGTAAAAAGTTTAAAAGCCATTTTTCTGGTCAGTGCTGTTATTACCGCTGGCACTACAGGTCCCGGTGTCAGCCAGGCGCAAACCACCGCCGACTGCGGCCGTTTCTTTCTGAAGCTCAACAAAAAAACCAACCAGTTGGAATGCGTCAATAAAACCAGTTCCCGGCGGCGCGGCAACATCACCGCTGCCGGCATTCAGCGCCGCCAGCAGGCCATCAGTCGGATCCTCAATCAGGCGGCAACCATATCCCAGCAACAGGATTTAACCGAAGAAGACCGCCGCCGGGTCAAGGAACTGCTGACCGAGGCCAATCAGCGGGTCCGGGAAATCCAGCGGCAAACCACACAATTGCGCCAGGAACAGCAGGCCAGGTCCAGGGCGTTGGCGTCGGAACAGGGTCGACTGGCCCGCCAGCAGGCCGATATCGCCAATACCCTGGAGCAACAGCAAAAGACGCTGACACAGCAACTGCTGTCTCAGCAGCGCCAGTTTACCAAGGAAGCGAGCGGGCAATAAGAGACGGGATTCGGCTAACGAAGAACCGGAGCGAAGGACATCATTGGCACGGGCGAAAAACTGCTTGAGACCCTGTGGCTAGCCGCCGGTGACGCTCATGTGGCGCTTTTGCGACGGCGCCTTGGTGCTGCGGTCAATAATGAAATCGTGGCCTTTCGGCTTGCGGCCAATGGCTTCGTCGATGGCTGCATCAAGCAATCCATCGGCTTCCGAGGCCCTGAGCGGCGATCTCAGATCAGCCGCGTCGTCCTGTCCCAGGCACATGTACAGGGTGCCGGTACAGGTCAACCGGACCCGGTTGCAGCTTTCGCAGAAATTGTGGGTCATGGGCGTAATCATACCCAGTTTGGCGCCGGTTTCACCGACATGCACATAGCGCGCCGGACCACCGGTCTTGTAATCGATATCGGTCAGCGTCCAGCGGCTATCCAGATCACGGCGGACCTCGGATAAGGGCAGATACTGGTCATTGCGATCGCCGGTGATTTCACCCATGGGCATGGTTTCGATCAGGGTCAGGTCGTAGCCATTATCGCCGCACCAGCGCAGCATCTGGTCAATTTCCCCATCGTTGAAGTTCTTCAGGGCGACGGTGTTGATCTTGACGTGAAGCCCGGCTTTGGTGGCCGCCTTCAAACCGGCCAGAACCTTGTCCAGGTTACCCCAACGGGTAATTTTCTTGAACTTGTCCGGATCCAGGGTATCGACGGAGACGTTGATGCGTTTAACCCCACAATCAACCAGTTCGTCGGCAAACCGCGACAGCTGGCTGCCGTTTGTGGTCAATGTCAGGTCTTCGAGGGCACCGGATTCGAGATGCCGACCAAGGCTGCGGATCAGGCTCATGATGTTGCGCCGGACCAGCGGCTCGCCACCGGTCAAACGCAACTTTCTCACACCTTTGCGGATGAACGCCGAACACAGGCGGTCCAGTTCCTCAAGCGACAGAACTTCCTTCTTCGGTAAAAAGCTCATGTCTTCGGACATGCAATAGACACAGCGGAAGTCACACCGGTCGGTCACCGATACCCGCAGGTAATGAACGCCGCGCCCAAAGGGATCTATCATGTTGGTCATCGGATCATTCACCAGTTCCAAATACGTCTACAAAATCTGTCGTGTCAGGCAATTCAGCCGCCCTGCCATTGATATAAGCCACCCCGCAAGCGATACAACCGGATCACCGGCTGAATTAATTGCTCTGCCCCTTAAATGTAGTCAATCAGCGCACTGTTGTCGCCCCCAAATTTTCAGGGGGTATTGCTCACGCTTCGCCTTCAGGTGGCAGCAGCCCCTTTGCCATCATGTCCTTGGCGGCGCTGCGCCGTAGTTCTTCGCGTTCGCGCAGATAGTCGTCGGTGGTTCGGGTGACAGGCACCTTGCCCAGCGCCATCGGGTTATCGCCCACCTCCGTCATCGCGATAATTCGACAATCGTCACACATTTTCAGGCGGTCCATTGCCTTTGCATCGGCAAACATCGGATGCCCGTCGAGCTTTTCAATCATTGAATTGATTGTCGACTTGGTACCGAAGGGCTTCGAGCAGCGGATACACTCAAACGGCTCCTCCTCCTTGATCGTTTGATGGCTGCGGGCGAACTCGGCAAAGCTCAGACGCGGGGTCAGGCTGATCACCTTTTCCGGACAGGTATTCTTGCACAAGCCGCACTGCACGCAGGCATTTTCTGAAAAAGAAAGCTGCGGCAGATCCGGGTTGTCCTTGAGTGCGCCCGTCGGGCAGGCCCCGACACAGGCCAGACAGAGCGTACAGCCGTCCACATCGACCGCGACCGCGCCGAACGGGGCACCGGCGGGCAGGTCAATCTGGTCAACCGGTCGCGGCGCCGATTCGTGGAGCTGGTTGAGGGCCAGTGCCATGACCGCGCGTTTGCGACCCATGGCCATAAAGTCACCATGCGGCATCTTATCATCCGCCGGCAGCGCCGCCAGCAGGCTTTCCACACGGCCGGGGTCCTGCTCATCAATAATCAAAGTCCGGCCGCGCCCGTAACCGAGGCCTTCAAAGACCAGTTCTGCCAGTTCCATTTCGCCCTGCAGCGCCGCCTTTTCGTCCGCTTGCGCGGGTGCGAGCAGGAGCGCAATCTGCCCGGCTCCATAACCGGCGGCAGCCAGATAGAACTCGAGCCCGATCTGCGACACCGCATTGACGGCAAACGGGATCACATTTGCCGGCAGGCCGCCGCCAAAGCGGGCGATGGTCGAAATCATCTCGTCGCCCCAGGTGGCATCATGGACAAGCAATGCGGGTTTATCGCCGCCGGCCCGGGTGTAGGTGCCGAGCAGGGTGCGCAGGCGCGCGAATATGGCATCGCCGGCCGGCAGCTCGTATTTGGCAGCTCCGGTCGGGCACAGGCTGGCGCAGGTACCGCAGCCGGCACAGATGTACGGGTCAATTTTAACAGAATCGCCGCTCGATGTTATGGCGCTGGTCGGACAATGATCGATGCAGCGGGTACAGCCGACAATGCCGGAGCGCGAATGGGCACAGAGGTTGGATTTATAGTCGATATAGCGCGGTTTTTCGAACTCGCCGACCATATCGGTGAGTTCCAGCAGGGCCTTTTGCACCAGGGCCGGGTTTTTCGGATCGGGATTGAAATAGCCGTCGCGTTTCTCCGGCGCCGGAAACAGCGGCGTTCCGCCCCGCAAATCGAGAATCAGATCGCAGATGGCAGCGCCCGACTGTCCGCTCGCGGCGAACTCCAGAAATCCCCGCGAGGCCGGGCTGGCCGGCGCGTAGTTTTCCATTTTCAGTTCGAACGATCCCAGATGCCCCGATGCCGAGGCCACATCGCCGCGAAACACCGGAACATCCATAATTTTTGGCGGCATCAGATCGCTGCGGCCACTGATGATGACGCTGACATCGAGGCGGCTGGCAACGGATTGTGCCGCCGTAATGGCCGCATCGTCGGAACCCAGGATCAGCAGCGAGCCGCCGGAGATCATGGTCACCGAATTGGCGCCCGGGATATCCAGTGTCGCTTCGGCCAGCAGGGCGGCCATTTTAGCCGTCAATGCCTTGCCACGCGCCGCACTCCAGCCGGCCCGTTCGCGAATGTTGGTAAATTTTAAGTCAGCGGCTTTGTCGCCCAGATCATCGTTGGTTTCCAGAAACATCGGCGCTTCCTGGGTGCAGGCAACCAGAACTTTTCCATCCCCCGCCGCGTCAACGAAGGTTTCGATCTGGGCCCGGCACAGCGCGCTGGCGATGGTCAGGCCACCACTGGCGCCGCAGGCTTTCGCCAGTTTATCGGCATCAATATCCATGGTCCCTTCGCAATTGCATACCAGGACCCGTCTGTCATTTATTTTCATATAACTCTGTGCAGGCGGTTAACCGCCATCCCTGTTTGAAGACCGGCTCGGCGCGCCTAACCGGTCGATCTGTTTTTAATCCTGTGTGGATCATATATGCGTTGATTAAGCGGATTTCACCTGTTTTGACCGGGTGGGTCAATGAATTATGATCCCCCCTGCCCGCGACCCCGGCGGCGATCAACCGGCGCAGCCCCTGCCAATCTATCCACTCCCCACCGCCAGCATCTTTTTGTGTTGAACGGGAATGGTACCGCCCTTTTGCGGGCGGGTAAACGTATTCCCCGCCGAACCGGCATCAGGACCGGACCGTTGACCACCGGTGGTAACCGTTCTCAGCGACCGTGAGACGCCTCTCCTTAACCGGGAGCAGCACCCGCTTTTACGCGGAAAGCAGGCTTATTTTTGGATTGAAATTGGGGGCAAGTTTTGACCCAAGGGAGACGAATTCGCACTTGTTAACACAGATCGCTTTTGCCAATAGGCAAGGGACGCTCTGAGCCCGGAGCGGATATCATACGATCCCTTCCCCCTTGATGGGGGAAGGCTAGGAT
>JABMNT010000277.1 GCA_013203595.1 Rhodospirillales bacterium | reverse complement strand
CCACAGGGTGGCCGCATCCTCGTCCGACGAATGCACGGTGACCAGAAGCTTGTCCTGCGGTAGACCAAACTCCTTGGTGATCAGGTTCCAGGCCAGTTCAATGGCCAGTTCCTTAAAATAATCGCCGAAGGAGAAATTGCCGAGCATCTCGAAAAAGGTGTGGTGACGCGCCGTATAACCGACGTTTTCCAGGTCATTATGCTTACCACCGGCGCGCACGCATTTCTGCGAGGTCACAGCACGGTTGTAGGCCCGGGTTTCCAGGCCGGTGAAGACATTCTTGAACTGAACCATGCCGGCATTGGTAAACATCAGGGTCGGGTCATTGGTCGGAACAAGCGAGCTTGAGCTAACGATTTCATGACCGTTTGCTGCAAAATAGTCTAAAAAGGCTTTTCGAATGTCATTAACGGTCTGCATCTTTTCTGGCTCTCATCGTCTTTCACAGGGACATTAAACGCGGGAGAAGTCTCCCGAAACGCCGATTTTTACGCGCTTGTACGGCGACTGTCTAGAAACCTTGCGCAGATGCCCCCGAAACACCACAAAAAAACGCGGCTCCGGACAGGGAGCCGCGTTAAAAATGCCCCGCAACGGGGATTATTCAGGGGAAAGTCCGGCATCCTCATCGGCTGCGACGGCGGCCTCATCGGCAGGTCCGGCCATCATATCCTCGGCAATCAAGCCGGCGTTCTGGCGAATTTTGCGTTCCACTTTTTCCGCCATTTCCGGATGTTCGCGCAAGTAGGTCTTGGCGTTTTCCCGGCCCTGGCCAATCCGCTCGGAATCGCAGGAGAACCAGGAGCCCGATTTCTCGACGATTCCGGCCTTGATGCCGAGATCGATCAATTCACCCATTTTCGAGATACCCTCGCCGTACATGATATCAAACTCGATAATCTTGAACGGGGGTGCCACCTTGTTCTTGACGACCTTTACCCGGGTTTGGTTGCCGACCACTTCATCACGATCCTTGATCGCGCCGATGCGCCGGATATCCAGACGAACCGATGCATAGAATTTCAGAGCATTGCCGCCGGATGTGGTTTCCGGGCTGCCGAACATGACACCGATCTTCATCCGGATCTGGTTGATGAAAATGATCATCGTGTTGGACTTGGCCACAGAGGCTGTCAGCTTTCTGAGCGCCTGGCTCATCAGGCGGGCCTGCAGTCCCACATGGGTATCACCCATTTCGCCTTCCAGTTCCGCCCGCGGCACCAAAGCCGCAACAGAATCGACAACCAGAACATCAATGGCACCGGAACGGACCAGGGTATCGGCAATTTCCAGGGCCTGCTCACCGGCATCGGGTTGTGAAATCAGTAACTCTTCAACATTGACGCCAAGCTTGCGGGCATAAACCGGATCCAGGGCGTGTTCCGCATCAATAAAGGCACAGGTTCCGCCCAGTTTTTGCGCTTCGGCAATGGTATGCAGGGCCAGTGTGGTCTTGCCGGAGCTTTCAGGGCCATAAATCTCGATGACCCGGCCGCGCGGCAGCCCGCCGATTCCCAGTCCGATATCGAGACCAATTGAACCCGACGAAATCGCTTCCACCTGAACCACTTCATTTTGCCCGAGCTTCATAATCGAGCCCTTGCCAAAAGCCCGCTCTATCTGGCTGAGAGCGGCATCCAAAGCCTTGGTTTTATCCACGGTATTCCCTTCTACGAGGCGTAATGCTGTATTCGACATGATCTGATCCTTCTTATTTCACATGGCTTCATTCAATGCAATTGAAAGCATTAGTACTCATTTTGTTCTTTTTTGCAACTTATTTTTTAACCATTTGATTTTATTGATTTATTTATGTTTTGTTCTCAGAACGTTTTAGCAATATTATAAATTATTATATCGTTTTCGTGACAGATAACCTGATCCCCTCAGCGGTCAGTCGGAGGCTCGCTGTCTGCCAGTTAACGGCCGTCGAGAACGGTTTTAACCTTGGTTGCCAGGTCCTTGAGGGTAAACGGCTTGCCGAGAAAATGTATCGACGAATCACGGCCGATTTCATCGCGGAATGTTTCCTCGGCGTAGCCGGACATCAAAATCACTTTGACGTCCTTCAGTTCCTGGCGCACCAGATTGACGAAGGTATGGCCATCCATCCCCGGCATGATAACATCCGAAACAATCAAATCGATTTTCTGGTCCTGGCCATTGATCGTATCGAGGGCTGCTTCGCCGTTTTCCGCCTCCAGCACCAGGTAGCCCTTGTTGCGCAGGGCGCGTGCGGCAAACATCCGTACCGCCCCTTCGTCTTCGACCAGCAGGATCGTCCCCTGCCCGGTCAGGTCAGCCGGCACAGGTGCGGCCGCAGGTCCTGTTGCCAGCCCCTCCGGCGCCGACAGCAACGCCTCGTCCTCAAAGGCCGGCAGATAGATGCTGAACGACGTGCCTTCGCCGGGCGCACTGTCAACGAAAATATAACCACCGGTCTGGTGGATAATCCCATATACCGTTGACAGCCCCAGGCCGGTCCCGGAACCCACGTCCTTGGTGGTGAAGAAGGGCTCGAAAATCCGGTCGAGATTTTCCCTGGAAATCCCTTCGCCGGTGTCGGAGACCTCAATCAGCGTATAGCGCCCGGCCGGCATCAGATCATGGCCCCGCTGCACAGACGCATCCAGCCGGGTATCCGAGGATCGAATGGTCAGGGTGCCGCCTCCGGGCATGGCATCGCGGGCATTGACCGCCAGATTGATAATCACCTGGTCAAACTGCCCGCGGTCGGCCTTTATGGCTGGCAATGATTTGCCGTGCTCGATAACCAGCTCAACGGTCTCGCCGATCAGCCGCCGCAACAGGTTCGAAAGCTCGCTCAACAGATCCGGCACCTCCAGGCGCACCGGTTGCAGCGTCTGCTTTCTCGAAAAGGCCAGCAACTGGCGGACAAGATTGGTCGCCCGGTTGGCATTTTGACGGATGTGCTGGATGTCTTCAAAGGATGGATCATCTGGCCCATGGCGCTGCAACAACAGATCACAAAAACCGATCATCGCCGTCAGCAGGTTGTTGAAGTCATGGGCGACGCCACCCGCCAGCTGGCCAACGGCCTGCATTTTCTGGGACTGGGTGAACTGGACTTCCAGGTTTTTCTGTTCTGTCATATTAATCAGATGCAGGGCCAGGC
Source organism: Rhodospirillales bacterium (assembly GCA_013203595.1). GTDB lineage: Bacteria > Pseudomonadota > Alphaproteobacteria > Rhodospirillales > Casp-alpha2 > JABMNT01. The sequence goes on along the minus strand of JABMNT010000277.1, from coordinate 7,928 downwards.
CGATGACATCATTGTCGCGGTCAACAATCGGCCGGACATAGGCGTCGGTCACCAGTTCGCGATCGCCGGAAGCCGGCAGCCGGATCTCGAGCTGGGCCCCCCGTGATATCCCCATCACGATCTTGGACATGCAGGCTGTCAGGTCGCCGCGGTCCTCCTTGGCCATCCAGTCGGCAAACGGCTTGCCGACACAATTGTCCCGATGAATGCCGATGAGCTTGGTGAAGGCACGGTTGCAATCGTTGATAACACCGTTCAGGTCGAGTTTGATAATAGCCACCGGCGCTTCATCATAGAGCCACATGACCTGCCCGCCATCAGCGGTGCCCAAGGCCCCGGGATCGCCCGCCGCGTCAACTGCCGCCGCCTCGTCCCTGGCGTCGCGCGCCGGGTCGAGCCAGACCAGATCGCGCAGCACGATCGAACGGGTATAGGCAACGTCACCCAGCGGATCATCCTTTTGCGACTGCTCGAGGGCAATGGCAAAGGTCCGGCCCTCGGTGTCCTTCAGAATGATTTCTTCCTCGCCATCGACTTCGGCGATCAAATCGGCAAAGGCCATGCCGCGCATGCGCTCCGGCGGCAAACCGATCCAGCGGGCAAAGGTCTGGTTGACGTAGAGGAGGATACCATCCTTGTCGGCGGAAAAAAAACCGACGGGCAACAGATCGAGCATGTCGGAGATACGGTCTTCCTCGGCGCGCCGGATCGCCTCGACTTCTGTTGACGAGGTAATGTCTTCGACCCGCCACAGGGCTCCGGTTACCGATCCCGCCTTATTCTTGATCGGTGAAACCGTCAAGCGCCGCCATTCCGAATTGACCTCGCGTCGGCGTACGGCAAATTCCACATGCCCTGTCCCGGCATCGCGCAGACTCGATTGCAGGCGTGCGACCTGCTCGCCATCGCCGTCGTCAAGCGCCTTCACAATCGCCTCAATGGAGAGCACCCGCCGACCGGCATCGTTGGCCCCGGCAAAGGCCAGCAGACGGTGCAGGCTGGCGTTTGAATAGATAAAGGCACCGTCGATATCGGTCACCAGATAACCATCTGTACTGTTGTCCAGGGCCTCGGCAAGCACCGATACATCAGGGCCCGCATTGGTCCGGCGACCGGCAAGGAAGGCGGCTAGAACCAAAAAAACGGCCGCAACCGACGCCAGACCGGCAGCGATCATAAACGCCTGCGGATGTTGCCACTGCACGGTGCTAACCATACCGCCGGCGATGACGGACAGAACCAACCACAGGGTTGGCCGGGCCAGAAGAGAGGGTGATTTGTCAGTCTTGCTCATAACGTTATTTATAAACTCTCACAGGTCTTTATACCAAGGTGCCCGTTTGGGCCATCTCTTGCGGGGAATTGCAACAGGCCCGGATATTAGTTCAGTTGTCCACGCATCCGCATCACGTAGCCGATCACTTCGGCAACCGCCGTGAAATGCTCGGCCGGAATTTCTTCATCAATCTCGACCGAGGCATAGAGGGCGCGCGCCAGTGGCGGGTTCTCAACGATCGGAATATCGTTGTCTTCCGCCATTTCGCGGATGCGGAAAGCCAGATGATCAACGCCTTTGGCGACAACCTTCGGTGCCGACATCTCTTCCATTTTGTATTGCAGGGCAACGGAATAGTGGGTTGGGTTGGTGATAATGACGTCAGCATCGGGAACAGATGCCATCATTCGGTTTTGCGCCCGGTCCGCACGAATCTGGCGAATACGGGCCTTGATCTGCGGATCACCCTCCGATTGCTTGTGTTCGTCCTTCACTTCCTGCTTGGACATCCGCATTTCCTTGGCATGCTTCATTTTCTGGTAGACCAGATCCAGTCCGGCAATGACAGTCATGACCGCGACCGTTCCCGCCGCCAGATAGATGGCGATGGTGTGAATACGGTCCAGTGAGTAAATAAAATCCATCTGGGAAATAAGCTCAAGATCGGCAAGCAACGGCAGAGCCAGGCCAAAGGCGACCACCCCGACAATGACCAGCTTGGCAATTCCCTTCAGGAACTCGATAATCGTGCGCGAAGAGAACATCCGTTTGACGCCAGCCAGCAGGGATATTTTCTTCAGGTCCGGCGAAATTTTCTCAACGCTCCAGATCAGTCCGAACTGACCCACATTGGAGGCAAAAGCGAGGACCACAAGCAACAGAAACAAAGGCGCCAGCACCATTCCTATTTCGATGGACAGATCCGCAAAAACCCTGCGCAAATGGTCAAAATCAGAGGGTATGGTATGCGGGCTCTCGATGAAGGTCCGGGAAATCGTGCGCACACTGTTGGCCATAAAGGGGGCCAGAAAAATAAGACCGGCCGTTCCTCCCAGCAACACCGCCCAGCTTTTTACTTCCTGAGACTGCGCAACCTGACCTTTGCCGCGCGCGTCCTGCAGTTTTTTCTCGGTCGGGTCTTCTGTTTTCGAGGCGTCGTCTTCGTCAGCCATAGTCTTCCTGTCTAATCACAAGCGATAGCGCCTTACAGCGCAAAGGACATATAGGCATCCCGGAAATATTCCATAAACACCAGCATTATGCCCGAAGTCGTGATCACAAGCACCCACATTTGTGCCGCCAGTTGAAAGGGCATGCCAAAGAAAAACACCTGCAATTGCGGCATCAATCGGCCCAGGATACCCAGTCCGATGTAATAGGTAAGCGCAACGATGACAAAAGGAGCTGACATTTGCAGGGCGATGGCAAAGCTGGCGGCAACGGTACGGGTCAGGTAATTTGCAAAATCCTCGATCATCAGGCCTTCCCCCGGCACAAACAGGCTATAGCTGTCAATCACCGCGATGATCATCAAATGGTGCATGTCGGAAACAAAGATCAGAACCAGACCGGTAGTCATCAAAAACGCTGAAATCGTCGAACTTTGCTGCTCGGAAATGGCATCGTTAATCATGGCGTTGGCCATCGAGGCCGAATAGGCAATAAAGGTTCCGGCGGTTTGCAGGGAACTGATCAGAATCCGGGAGATCGTCCCCAGAAATGCCCCGATCAATATCTCTCCAGTCAATATCAGGGCCATGGCGGCAACATTGGCCGGCATGGCCGGAAGCCTGCCAACCAGCGGCGGCATCACCACAAAGCTGATAGCCAGTCCCATGGCCAGGGCAAAACGTGGTGAAACGAAAGACGAACTGAAGCCCGGCATCATGGCCATGGCTGTACCGACACGCGCGAAAATAAGAAAAAAGCCGAATACGTTGAGTTCGAGGAGTTCGCCGAGCATCCGCCGTTAACCGATACTGCTCATACGTTCGTATAGCGATATCGTGAACTGACTGAGGCTGGACAGCATGTACGGCAGCATGATGATAATTGCGGCAAAGATGACGATAATCTTCGGCACAAAGGTCAGCGTCATTTCCTGAATGGTAGTCAGTGCCTGGAACAGGGCGATGATCAAACCGATAATCAAACCTGCCATCATGATCGGGCCTGATATTTTCAGAATCACCCACATGGCTTCGCGGCCAATTTCCAGGACGTCAGTTTCGTTCATGGGCTTCCCTCACAGATTACCAATACATGCCATACTGATAAGGGAGAGTATAGCCTGCTACATCGGCATCCGGATGATTTCTTTATAGGCGTCGATGACTTTGTCGCGAACCGTGACCACCGTTTTCAGCGCCACTTCCGCTTCGGCAACGGCCGTCACCACCTGATTGATGTCAGCCCGGTCATTAATGCCGGCGATCGACAGGCTTTCACCCCGCTCGCCAATCTTGACCGCTTCCTGGATCGCATTTTTGACAAGATCCGCAAACTCGCCCTGATGCAGCGCATCATCGCTTTTCATGCGCTCGGCGGGCAGGCCCTGTGCCGCCGTCTTGTAGGCGTTGATGGCGCTCATGTAGCCTTGTGCTGGAGTTGGCATTTTTTTAGTCCTTTGTTCCCGTTCTTAGCCCGTCGCCTTTATTTGTTTTCGGCAATCGGTCTGTTTGGCAAAAAGCCGTGGCTTATCGAAGCACCTCAATGGCACCGTTTAGCATGGCCTTGGAGGCCTTGATCATCTGCAAATTGGCCTCGTAGGAGCGCTGGGCCTCACGCATATCCGACATTTCCACCAGAGAATTTACGTTCGGCGTCAACACATATCCGTCTTCATCGGCGGCCGGATGGTTTGGATCAAATTTTTTGCCAAAGTCCGAATGGTCCGGCCTGATATCGCGAACACGGACCATATCCAGGCCGGTGGCCCGATTAAGCTCATTCTGAAAGGTGATAACCTTGCGTCGGTAGGGTTTGCCATTGGCGTCCTGCGGCAGCGAATCGGCGTTCGCAATGTTTTCCGAAATCACCCGCAAGCGGGCGCCCTGCACCTGCATGCCGGCCGAGGAAATCCGCATGGTTTTAATAATATCATCCATGGTTAAATTCTGTCCTGTCCGTTTCTATCGACCCAAAGCCATCATGAACATCTGGATATGCTTTTTATAGATATTGGTGGTGAACTGGTGATTGATCTGGGATTCGTTGACTTTCGCCATCTGCTCTTCAATGATCACCGCGTTGCCGTTTGGCGCTGTTTCATAGGGCAACCGGTCTTTCTGTTCGGAGAAATCACGGATCCGCTTGCGCTGCCCTGGCAAATGATTGACTTCACTGGCGATCATGTTCAGTTGCATGGATTCCCGGCGCAGAATGTCCTTGAACTTGTAGGCCTTTAAATCACTGGCCCGGTACTTGGGCGTATCGGCATTGGCGATGTTCTGCGCCAGCACTTCCTGGCGCTGGGTCAGCCAGTCGAGACGCTTCCGAACCGATGCAAACAAGGTAATGTCACTGAAACTCATTAGATGTACTTTCCCTTGAACCTTCATATGAGGCGGTTTCCGGACCTGAAAACCGATTTCAACCTGATTTCTACTAGGCATTATCTGCCGGGAGTCTTAACAATCAGTTACCAAAGACGAAGATTGGCAGACACCGTCCAGGCAAAAAACCGGTTGCCCTGTCGACTTAATGCACAATCGCCTTAGAAGTTTGTTAAACTATGGGGATCACATTGGACGACGAACCTGTTAATGCCATGGGGAAGGATCTTTTTTGACCAAGCCGAAGGAAAATTCGCCAAACAGATCGGCACCCCCGCCAACGGCGGAGGCCGTCGCGATAGCCCTGAAACAGGAAGATGGCCCCAGCCAGATTCCGAAAGTGATCGCCGGCGGTCACGGACGTATCGCCGAACAGATCCTGGAAATCGCCTTTTCCCAGGGCATTCGGGTGCGCGAAGATGCAGATCTGGCACAAATGTTATCTGTCGTCGACGTTGAGTCGGAGATTCCCCTGGAAGCCTTTGCCACCGTCGCTGAAATTTTAACCTTTGTTTATGAAGCAAATAATGCGATGAAACCGGATCAGAACTCGGACTCCGGCACCGGTTCAGATCCCTCAACACCGCTGAGTGCCGCCGAGATGACTGCGATCTGGACGGCTAATGAAGGAAAAACCGATGATTGACCCGGTTCGACAACTGGACATCATATCAGCCATGATCGACGAAGCCCGCAGCGCCATTCGTGACGGCGCGACGATTGATTTGATTGAAATCCAAGGGTTGGTTCAGGAAGTCTGCACAGCCATTCAGCAGGATCCGCCCGCAGATGGTGGTGCTGCCCATGAAAAAATTCTGGCGATGATCAGCAACCTGAACCTTCTGGCCGACGATTTGAAGCAACAGCAAACGGACGCCGGGGCGGAAGTCATTCGCCGCGCGGTACGCAAGAGTTATACGAAAGGCCAGGATAACTAGGAATGGATTATGCCGACTACTTCCGGTTCCTGCTCGCCCTTGTCTTTGTCCTCGCCCTGATCGGCATACTGGCATTGCTCGCCAGACGGGCAGGTTTCGGCTATCCGGCGGGCCTGGCCCGGAAAGGGCAGACGCAACGCATCCAGGTTGTCGAGACGGCGCCTGTTGACGGTCGTCGGCGGCTGGTACTGATCAGGCGGGATGATGTTGAGCATCTGCTGATACTGGGGCAGAATACAGAAACAATAATCGAGACCGGAATCAGGCAACCGACCGTTGCCCCTGGCGTTTTTGAACCCGCCCGGACAGCCCCCAACAAAACCACCAGTAAACAGGCCGAACCTGAATGACCCAAGCCGCCAACCGTCGCCCAGCCGTCACCGCCTGGATCGGAAAAATCCTGAAACCCCTGGCCGTTCTGGCGGCGGCGGGGCTGGCCATAGGTGTATTTCTATGGATATCAAACCCGGCCCTGGCGCAGTCACTATCGCTGGATCTGGGGGGGGGTGGAGGCGAATCAACGGCCCGTATCGTCCAGATTATTGCCCTGGTCACCGTGCTCAGTCTGGCCCCGTCGATCCTGATCATGATGACATCCTTCATCCGCTTCATGGTCGTTCTGTCGTTTTTGCGCTCCGCCATGGGAACCCAGCAAACGCCACCGAACCAGGTATTGATGAGTCTGGCCCTGTTCCTGACCCTGTTTGTCATGATGCCGACCTTTCAGCAGGCCTATGACGACGGTATCAAACCGATGATTGAGGAGGATATTGACGAAATTCAGGCTTTCGAGCGAACCCTGAAACCTTTTCATGTGTTTATGATGAAACATGTTCGCGAGCAGGACCTGAACCTTTTTGCTGGGATTTCCGGTCTTCCGGAAGATCAAATTCGCGCCGAAAACATGCCCTTTCGCATCCTTATTCCCTCCTTCATGATCTCGGAACTGCGCCGCGCCTTTGAAATCGGCTTTCTGGTCTTCGTACCGTTTCTGGTTATCGATATGGTTGTTGCCTCGGTGCTCATGGCCATGGGCATGATGATGCTGCCGCCGATCATCATCGCCCTGCCCTTCAAGATTATCTTCTTTGTCCTGGTCGACGGCTGGTTTTTGGTCGTCGGATCCCTAGTTCGAAGTTTCGGGGGCTGATCATTCTCTCAAATTCAGCAACCCCGAATTGACTATCGTGACAGCCAGACCGCGGTCAGATCATCGGTGAGTACGTCGGGGGCTTTTTCCAGGAATCTGGACAGCAGGCCATCCAATGCCGCATAGGCATCTGCTTTTTTGTGTGCCTCGACCAGCGCAACCACACCACTGGTCTCCAGGGCACCGGTTTCCGCACATACTGTCTCAGGCAGAACATCACTATACAAAAATAAATAAGAGCCCGCCGGAAACGCGATATTTCGATTTTCGTAGGTCGCCTGTGCGTGCACCCCAAGCGGCAACCCGCTTCCATCACCGATATTCACCTCACCGGCGTCAATGGCACCCGACAGGGGCGGCGGCGAGCCGGCTGCCGCATAGGTCAGGGTATTTCGTTTGGTGTCAATCAATGCATAAAGCATGGTGCAAAACTGATCCGTCGCCATGACATCGGAAAGCTCCCCATTGATTACCTGCAGATACTCTGCCGGGCTTGTCCGGCATACACCAAGGCGGCTGAGCAACATATCCAGACGAAAGGTATTCAGAGCCGCAGAAATGCCATGCCCGGTAAAATCGGCGATCATCAGCCCGAAAACCGCATCGTCAATGACCTGCAACGTCCAGTAATCCCCGCCCAGTTCTGAGGTCGGTATGAACTGGCTGGCCAGGCTAACGCCATACAGGTCCTTAATTTCCTGGACATCAGCGGGGGTTGGCACCACGGCTCTCTGCATTTTTGCAGCCGTTGCCAGTTCGCTTGTCAGTCGCGCGTGAAATTCAGACAGTTGATCATGCAGGCGTTTGGTTTCAACCAGATGCCTGACCCGTTCAACCAGGATATCACCATCAATCGGTTTTGAAATATGGTTCGACGCCCCCGCCTTCAATATCCGGTTGCGCTCGTCGCGGTCATCGTGACCGGTAACCACGAGTACCGGCAACTCGCGGTACTCTTCATCACGTCTCAGTCGAGCCAGAGTTTCAATACCATCCATCACCGGCATGTT
>JABMNT010000276.1 GCA_013203595.1 Rhodospirillales bacterium | reverse complement strand
GTCATGTCCTCGATCATGCGCTGGCGCAAGGGGCTGATGGTTTTATCTGTCATGGGTCTGCTCCTGTCTTGAGTTCATGGTTGGGGAACCACAATCTCAACACGGGACAGACCCAGCCCGTTAATCTTAACAGCTAATATAACGCAAGTTACCGCGTCAGCGGTTTAGTCCTCTGGCCCACAGCCGCCCCCTCTATTACCACTTGCAGAATGCCGGTTGCAGTTTCACAAAGCGGACGTCTGCGATTATCGGTCCGGATGGTAGATGTGACATTCAGGAGGATTAATTTTACCAGTCCGCCTGTCACGGGTTCGTGTCGTGGGGCGGCCCCGCCGGGCGGGTGTTTATTTCTACCAGATCGTTCAGGGTGCGTTTTGCACCGCAAACAGCCTGAACCTGTCGGCCAGTTCGGATGGCAGCGCGACCGGGGTCAGCCAGTCCGGCCCCCGGTTTTGCACAAGCCGGTGGTAGAGGGCCTGGGGTGGGCTGTCGGTCAGGAAATAGATGTCGCTGCCGGCACCTGGGCACAGCAGCAGCAGGGTGACCCTGCGGGCATCAATCAGTGCGCGGGCGACGGCGGCGTCTGTCGCCTGATAAATTTTATGGCCGTCGAGAATACCGGCGACGTTGCGGTGGTGGACCGTGGCGACAACCTTGTGCGCCGTGCGGTACATCAGCTCCGGGCCAAAGTTGGCAGAGGCGACAATGGTCTGATTGAGGTTGGCCAGCGGCGGCTGGTTTAAAAAGGCCGACAGTTCCTTTATCGGGCAGGCCAGCTTGTTTTCGGCCAGCCGTTGCGGATCGGTTTTTGCGCTGTTGACGATCAGGGCGCCGATTACCAGCGGCCCGGTGGCGACGCTCAGTATGGCCACCACCTTGATCAGCAGGCGCTTTGGAAAATCCCATTTCCGCGATATCCACTGATCCAGTTGGAACACCAGATCACCGATCAGGATGGTCAGGAAAAGGCCGGCATAGAGGGTCCAGCGGATCCAGTTGATACCGAGCCAGAGATATACCGTCAGACACAGGCCGATCAACGCCCACATCCAGAAGCCGGGGGTGTGAAAGCTGGATTTCAGCCGCCAGATCAGCCAGGGCAGGGCGAACAGGGCGCCTCCATAATAGATCAGCAGGTGCCCGCCATCGCGGATCGGCTTGTATTCGGCAATATGGGCATAGATCGGCTGGATTGCCTGATCGGCGTCGTTGAGCGGATTGCCGGCGATTTTCGGAAACAGATAGATCATCACCGCAGCGCAGATCATCGTCCCGCCAAAGCACAGCACGGCGCGCATGGACAGGCGCAGTCTTGAAAGCCCCGGCGTCAGTACCGCCACTGCCGACCAGTAGGCAAGCCCCAGCGCTGCCAGTGTCGCGTGGACGATCGAGATGCGGTCGTAGGCGATGGTGCCAAAACCGGCGACGCCGCGCTCGATAAACAGCGCCAGCACCAGACCACAGGCCAGGCCATAGGCGAACCGCTGGTTCAGGGCAGCGTGATGTGGCGATGGCTGAAGCAGCCAGACAACACCGAGCAGCCCCATGCACAGAGCCATGAACAAAAGAAACTCCGGTCCCACCCAGATTCCCAGGCTGAGGGCAAGCCCGGCCCAGATCGGCAACTGCGGATGCGGGTCCGGATTAAGGAATACGCGAACCAGGTAGCCGAACGCCAGGGCGATCAGCACCGGAAACAGCATGTGATGATCGGCCCGTCCGACAATGCCAAAAACCATGACGCCGGCCTGTGCGGCACTGAGCGCACCGGCAAAGCAGGCGGCGATGCGGCCGATCAGCGGCGTCAGCGCCCAGGCCAGGGTAGCGGCACCAAGCATGTGCAGCAGCGGGCTGACGACGATGCCGGCCCAGAACAGCGCCTTTGCAAAACCCATAAACGGGATCAATGGCGCACTGACCAACAGCATCACCACATCAAACAACCGGGTCCAGTGGACGGTTGTACCATAGGGCGCGTTGGCATCGGGAATCGATGTATCAAACCAGTCGGCGGTTTCGATCAGCCGTTCAATGCGGAGCAGGCGGGTATAGCTGTCGCCGTCAACAAAGCTGCCGTTGTTGGCATACTGGTCGCCAACCGCCCACCAGGCGGCCTGGATAAGGCCAACAAAACAAACCACGGCCAGTGTCGACCAGGAGATGAAAACCCGATTGGGGGAGACGTGCCGATCAGTCATCTGTACGGCCCGGGTTGGCGAGATGCGCCTGCAATTCGGCATGGCCTGCGGGCGAGCCGATCTCGTAAAATCGCCTGGAAGCTTCGAACGCCGCCAGCTCGCCGTTGACGCTCAACACATGGAAAACATCGGCCAGATCTGCCGGCTGGCCGGATGCAACATGCTTAATGATCACAGATGTGCTTAACAGGGAGATGCCGTAATCGATATATTCCATACCCAGTTGATCGCGGTCGGGCCGGTTCTTTTCAAACAGCTTTATGACGCCGTCCTGCATCAGCACGTTGCTGGCATCCCAGTCGCCCCTGTTGCGAAACACAGTCATCACCGGCAGCCCGGTTGTCTGGTGTTTGTCCCAAATGGCCCGCAGATCAACATCCAGATAGGAATCGCCGTAGAGGACAAAAAACGAATCAGCAACAAAGCCGCAATCAATGGCGCGACGGATCGCACCGCCGGTTCCCAACGGTTGTTTGCCGTCGTCGGCGTAGTCGATGTGCAGGTTCCAGTCCTGTCCGTCGCCGGCATAGGCTTTGATCTGTTCAGCACCATAGCCCAGGGCCAGGACAACCCGGTCAACGCCGCCAGCCGCCAGCCAGCGCAACTGATAATCAAGGAACGGCCGGCCGGCTACCGGAATCAACGATTTGGGCAATCCACCGCCAAGGCTGTTTATTCGTGTGCCCAGGCCGCCGGCGAGAATAAGACATTGCATGGGATCAGTTACGCAGTTGCACGATGGACCCATCGAAATCGAAATCGAAGTTCATTTCCTGCAGGCCATTTTCGGTCATGGCGGCGCGCAGGCGGGCCCGGTCTTCGGTGAAGAACAATAAAAAGCCGCCGCCCCCGGCGCCCACCAGCTTGCCGCCGCGCGCGCCGTTTTCCCGGGCAATTCCATACAGGGCGTTGATCCGCTCGCTTGACGTCTGGGCGGAACGGGTTTGTTTATGGAGCCAGTGTTCATGCATCATGTCGGCAAACCCGGGCAGGTCGCCGGCCTCCAGCACGGTCTTGATCCGGCTGCCCAGGTCCTTGATGAAATGCAGGTTCTCCAGCATCTGCAGGTCACCGGATTCGGAACGTGACTTCTGGTCATGCAGCAGATCGGAGGCATTGCGGCTGTATCCGGTAAAGAACAGCATCAGGTGTTCGCGCAGGCCGCGCAGGGTCATTTCCGATATCGCCAGTTGCGCCATCTCGACGCTGCCGTCGGGGTTGTAGGTCTGGCAGGTGATGCCGCCATAGGCGGCTATATAATGGTCCTGTTTGCCGCAGGGTTCGGCCAGCTTTGTCATCTCCAGATGATTGGCCGAGCGGGCAAGGTCTTCGGTGCTGATGTGGTGGCGCTTGAAGGCATGCAACGCATGCAACAGGCCAACGGTAAAACTGCCCGACGATCCAAGCCCGGTACCGGACGGCACATCGGCAATGCTGACGATGTCCATGCTGGGTGCAATATCGAGGGCGCGGAGCGCCTCGCGAAAGATGTCGTGCTGGATATCATCAATCTTTTCAACATTTTCGATCTTTGAATATTTCAGGAAATAGCCATGGCGAAAAGCCCGGTTGGCAGTGATGTAAATATATTTATTAATGGCCGCCGAAATCACGAACCCGCCAAACTGCTGGTAGTAGGAGGGCAGGTCGGTGCCGCCGCCGCCAAGGGAAATGCGCAGAGGGGTGCGCGTGATAATCATCTGAGGCTGGCCTTACAGTGAAAGCCATTGTCATGCCCGTCGGGCAAGCGGGTTTTGAGCCCTATATCGAACCCGGTACTGTCGGTCAGGGATCTGGCTGCATCATTCAAACTGGCTGCATCATTCAAAGAACTGCCCCTTATGGTTTCACGTTTACGCGGTTCCAAAGTGCCGCGTCTGACAGATCTGTACAAATGAAATCTTCCGCTGCCGATTGCCCTTTCCCCGATATGGCATCCCTTCACCGGGCTTCACCGGCCGCCGGGGGCTGGTTGTTATCCAGATCATCGACCAGTGCCTTGAGTGAGCGGCGCATAGCCTGGCGCGTTGAGTTCTGGCAGCGCCAACCGAGACCCTGCAACCGGTCGCAGTTCAGGCGGACAACCGGCACATCGCCTTTCCATCCGCGGTCGCCGCCGGTGAATTCATAAACCACTTTGCTGTGGTCGAGACCAAGGGCTTCGACGGCCAGGTCGGCAATTTCCGCAACCGTAATATAATCGCCGGTTGCCGCATTAAAGACGTTGAAGCCATCGCTGCATTCTGCATGTGCCACCAGCACGGCGTTCACGGTATCGTCCACATGAATGTAGGATTTGCTTTGCTTGCCGTCACCGAGGATTTCCAGCCGGGCAGGGTCGGTACGCAGCTTGCGGACAAAATCATAGCCGACGCCATGGGTCTGGCGTGGCCCGATAACATTTCCGAAGCGGAAACAGCGGGCGGTCAGGCCAAACATGTGGCAATAGGCCGAGATCAACGCCTCGCAGGCCAGTTTACTGGCGCCATAGGTTGATATGGGCCGCGCACCGCCATGGTCTTCCGCCATCTCCTGGCTGCCAAAGTCGCCATAAACCCCGCTGCCCGACGCATATAACAGCTGCCTGCAGTCGCTCTGGCGCATGGCTTCCAGAACATTGCGGGTCAGCATGGTGCCTTCGCGAAAATCAATATCCGGATCCTCAACGGCGGCCGCGATATCCGGGTTGGCAGCCAGTAAGATACAGACGTCATGGTCTTTCACGGCGGCCTGCAGGGGTGCCAGATCATGCACATCGGCACGCACGACAGCAAACCGGGTGTCGTTCACATGATGGGCATAATGCCATTCCCGGCCCGACGAGAAATTGTCGTAAATGGTGACCTTGCTGACCTGGCTGTCTGCCAGCAGACGGTCGATGAAATGACTACCGATAAAGCCGGCGCCACCGACAATTATAAAGGCCTGGGATGCAGTGTCGGTCATGGTCTTATTTCCTCCCCCTGCAACCGGAAAAAATCGTCAGGGTATGTGGTGAACGGAGGTCTGCGAAAAGGGTCACGGGCGGATCCTGTCGGGTGTGGTATGAGTAAAAAATGGGGTAAACGCAAACAACCGGGCCTGGCGCTTACATTTGCAGGGCCGCGGGGCCGATAACCACGATGAACAGAACCGGCAGGAAAAAGATAATCATCGGTACCGTTAACTGGGCCGGAAGCGCCGCCGCCTTGCGTTCGGCTGCAGATAGCCGTTCATCGCGCTTTTCCTGGGCGAGCACGGCCAGGGCCTTGCCAACCGGCGTGCCGTACTGTTCGGACTGAATCAGTGTGGTGGCCAGGGATTTTGCCGCCGGCAGTCCGGTGCGTTTCGAGAAATTTTCAAAGGCCTGGCGGCGGTTGCCCAGATAGGCCAGTTCGGCGGATGTCAACCCCAGTTCCTGGGCAAGGATGGGCGCGCTGTCCATGATTTCCTCGGTCACCTTGTTGAAGGCCATTTCGATACCAAGCCCGGATTCGACGCAGATAAGCATCAGGTCCAGGGCATCGGGAAAGGATTGGGTCATTTCCGACTGGCGTTTTGATTTGTTATTGGCGACCAGAATCTTGGGGAAGTAAAAGCCGACGACACCGCCCATGCCGGAGAAGACGAACTTCATGAACCCCGGATAGGGAAATTCCTTCATGGCGCTGACAAACATGAACGTCACCGCAACACCGATCACCGCGCCAATTACCCGCGAGGCAACAAAAATGGCCACCGCGTTACGGCCACGTAGGCCTGCCTGCGCCAGACTGTCGCGGATAGATACGGAATCCAGCAGATTCTGCATGTTCAGGCTGGAGACAAGGCGTTGCGCCAGTTCGGCGCGAGTCGACCCCTTGCGCTGGCGAATGGCCGCCGGACGGTTCAGGTTTTCCAGCTGCAGGGCACTCATATTGCCCCGGTGCTGATTGATGACCTGCTTGATCCGTTTCGACCTTTTACCCCTCGAGATCATGGAGACGGCGAAAAACAGAACCGTGATTACTGCCCCCAGACCAAGACTAGCCAGGACAACTGTCGCAAAATCCAAACGTGCCAGATAGGTCATCATTGTCATTGCATCACATCTTAAAGTTAATCATTTTTTTCATGACCATGGACCCCAGAAACATCCAGAACAGGCCGAAGGCAACCAGATACTGGCCGGTCTCTTCGGTGAACAGAACCATCAGGTATTTGGGGTTGACCAGTGACAACAGGATGGCAACGGCAAACGGCAGGGAGCCGATGATCCCGGCCGATGCAATGGCCTCGCCGGCCATGGCGCGGGCTTTGTCGCGCATTTTTTTGCGGTCGCGCAAAACCCCCGACAGGTTCGATAAGGTGTCGGCCAGGTTGCCGCCGGTCTGGCGCTGGATCTGAATGACGATGGCAAAAAACTTATACTCGGAAGTGGGGATTCGGGCGATGCCTTTTGCCATCAGATCATCCAGGCTCATGCCCAGGTTCTGGCCTTCGACCAGCAGTCTGAATTCTTCACCCAGGGGGGCTTCGAATTCACGGGCGACCACATTGAAACATTCATTGACCGGCAGCCCGGAACGGATTCCGCGGACCACGATTTCGATCGCTTCGGCAAAATGCTTGGTGAATTTGGCCTGGCGTTTGGAGGCCATTCGCATGATTACCAGTTTCGGGACGGCGAGCCCCATGATCAAGGCGACAGCGATGGCTCCCATGGGCGGATAGCCCAAAACCAGATAACCGAGCGCCGAACCCAGACCCAGAATGGCGCTGAAGACAAAATAGGTGCTGACCGTCAGACTGACCCCGGCCTGCAGGATGTTGGCACGCAGGGCATCCAGGCCCCGTTGTTTGGAACTGCTCTGCTCGAGCTTTTTGATCTTGTCCTGAATTCGTTTGGCGCGCCGGTCATCACCCTTTTCCGGGGCTGCCATATCGTTGATCACGCCAATCTGGTTGAGACGCTTGCGCAGCAAAAACCGGCGCCGCGAAACATACATGACGGCAACAAATATGCCGCCCAATACAATCATGCCAACCACCGAACCAATGATGTTTAAGATAATTGCCTGCTCGACCATCCGTCAGACTCCGAACATGTTCAAAGCGCTTGCCAGTTTTTGTTCAAGGCCGTAATAGCGCGCTTTTTCCCAGAAATGCGGGCGGATCCCGGTAAACCGGTGGGCCCCGACCAGATTGCCCTCGGCGTCTTCGCCGTCGACCTCATAGAGGCAGACATCCTGCAGGGTAATGATATCGCCTTCCATACCAATGACTTCCGTCACATGGGTGATCTTGCGCGAACCGTCGCGCAGGCGCTGGGCCTGAATAATGACGTTTACCGCGGCAGCGATCTGTTCGCGGACAGCTTTCGCCGGCAGGTTATAACCGCCCATGGCGATCATGTTCTCGACCCGGCTGAGGGCCTCGCGCGGGTTGTTGGCGTGGATTGTGCCCATTGATCCGTCATGTCCGGTGTTCATGGCCTGCAGCAAATCGAACGCCTCGGGCCCGCGCACCTCGCCGACGATAATGCGTTCCGGCCGCATCCGCAGGCAGTTTTTCACCAGGTCACGCATTGTCACTTCGCCGGCCCCTTCCAGGTTGGGTGGACGGGTTTCCAGGCGTACCACATGCGGTTGCTGTAGCTGCAGTTCGGCGGAATCTTCGCAGGTGATGATCCGCTCGCCCGGCGATATATGCCCGGTCATCAGATTGAGCAGGGTTGTCTTGCCGGAACCGGTGCCGCCGGAAATTAAAACGTTGCAGCGCGTGGCTGATATGATCTCAAGGACTTTTGCCAGTTCCGGTGTGATGCTTTTGAACTTGATCAGATTGTCGAAAGTCAGTTTTTCCCTGGAAAACTTGCGGATGGTCAGCGCCGCGCCGTCAATGGCCAGCGGCGGGACGATTACGTTGACACGGGAACCGTCGGCCAGACGGGCATCGCAGATCGGACTGGATTCATCCACCCGCCTGCCGACAGCGGTCACGATCCGCTGGCAGATATTCATCAATTGCGCATTGTCGCGGAATTTAATGTCTGTCAGTTCAATTTTTCCGCCCACTTCAATAAACACCTGACCGGCACCATTGACCATGATATCGGCAATGCCGTCGCGTTCAATCAGTGGCTCAAGCGGACCCAGGCCCAGGATGTCGTTGCAAATGTCCTTAACCACCTGGCTCTGCTCCTGCATGCTCAGGACCAGGCGACGCATGGCAATGATTTCCGCAGTCATGTCGGTTATTTCTTCGCGGACCTCGTCGGCGTCCAGTTTGCTGATTTCGGCCAGGTCAACGGCTTCCAGCAGATCGTTGAAAACCATGATCTTGATTTCGGCCAAGCGGGCGCTGGCGGCATCGGTTACCGGGTTTTGGAAATTGCTTGTGGTCTCGGTTGCTGGCCCGGGGTTCACCTCAGGTGCAAGTGCAGGCGCAGGGCGGGCGGGCGGAACCGGTTCGCCGGCATCGGTCTCCACTGTCGCGTCGGCAAGATCAGGGGCTGGGGCAGCTTCGGGCACAATGGCGGGACGCGCGACCGGATCAGGGATTGCTGGTGCGGGTGCAACGGGCTCCGGTGATACTGCCGGAGCTGCTGTACCTGTCGAAGTGCCGCGACGTCCAAACATTTTTAGGGCCTATTTTCTCGCATTTTTATACACTTATTTCTTGAATATCGAAAACATCGATTTTTTTTCTTTGTCGGCAAGGTTCT
>JABMNT010000275.1 GCA_013203595.1 Rhodospirillales bacterium | reverse complement strand
GGTCTGCTCCTGTCTTGAGTTCATGGTTGGGGAACCACAATCTCAACACGGGACAGACCCAGCCCGTTAATCTTAACAGCTAATATAACGCAAGTTACCGCGTCAGCGGTTTAGTCCGTTGGCCCTTCCCTGCCGAAAAACGCACCGACGGATTACGTCGGGTCTCAAGGGGACTTCGGTCATTTAATCTCAATGCGTCGGATAAGTTAGAGAATTGTTGCAGCTTTTCTGAAAACCCACCATTGCTGGCCGCGTCAGCTTTTCTTGCCCGAAATCTCGTCCCAATCGTCATCGGACAGCATCGATGCGAAATTGAACTGGCCGGCACCGGCCAGCCATTCACCGCCATCCATGGTCACCACTTCGCCGTTGATATAGGCCGATTGCTCAGACAACAGATAGGCCACCAGGTTCATCAGTTCTTCATGCTTGCCGGTGCGGCCCAGCGGGTTGCGCTTTTCCCAGACGTCGGCCAGTTTTTGGGTCGGCACCAGGCGTTCCCAGGCGCCCTGGGTCGGGAACGGGCCGGGCGCGATGGCGTTCAGGCGGACCCCCTTCGGCCCCCATTCAACGGCAAGGCTGCGGGTCATCGCCAGCACCGCGGCCTTGCCCATGGCAGACGGCACCACATAGGCGGAACCGGTCCAGGCATAGGTGGTGACAATACTGAGCACATTGCCCGGGCGCTCATCGGCGATCCATTTCTTGCCACAGGCCAGCGTCATATAGGCGGTGCCGTGCAGCACGATGTTAACGACCGCGTCCATGGCCCGGTGCGACAGGGTCTCGGTGCGCGCCAGAAAATTGCCGGCTGCATTATTGATCAGGCCATCCAGCGGCTGTTCGGCCCAGACCGCATCGACCACCCGCTCGACGGCCTGCGGATCGCGGATATCGAGCGGGTGCCAGGCGACCCGGTCGCCGAATTCCGCGTTCAGCTCATCCGCCGTCTCCTGCAACACAGCCTCGCGCCGCCCGCAGATGGCGACACGGCCGCCCAGCTGGCAAATCCGGGCCGCCATCCCCTTGCCCAGGCCGGAGCCGCCACCGGTGATCAAATAGCGCTTGCCAGCCAACAAATCAGATACGAACATGAAACCTCCCTCGCCCTGCAACTGTCCTGGTAAAACTATACCTGCGTCAGATGAAATTGCTAACATAGAGAACAGGGGTGCGGAGACAAAGGAGGCAACCTTGCATACCAATCTGGGGACCTATCAGGCGGTTTGTGATGCACACAAGTGGGATATTCCAGACACCTTCAACATTGCCGTTGACGTCTGCGACCGCCATGCCGAAGCGAGCCCCGATAAACTGGCCCTGATCGTCGTCGACGACAGCGCTGATGACCAGCAATACAGCTTTTCCGATTTGCGCCGGTTGTCCAACAAGCTGGCCAACCTGCTGAGCGGGCATGGCCTGAAAAAGGGCGACCGGCTCGGCATATTGCTGTCGCAGTCCGTGGAAGCCGCGATCTCTCATCTTGCCACCTGGAAACTGGGCGCGATCTCGATCCCCCTGTTCACCCTGTTTGGCGAAGACGCGCTGAAGTTCCGATTGCAGAACTCCAGCGCCTCTGTGCTGGTGACCGATGCCGCCAATCTGGCTAAAATCGAAGCCATCCGCGATCAGTTGCCTGACCTGAAACGCGTGCTGGTGGTTGATGCGGTGGCCGATGCCGGTGATACCATCGATTTCTGGGCGGAAATGGAGACCGCGTCGGAGGCCTTTACGCCGCTCGTTACCAGCGCCGAAGACCCGGCTTTTATCGTCTATACCTCGGGTACCACGGGCAACCCGAAAGGGGCGCTGCATGCGCACCGCACCCTGTTCGGCCACCTGTCGGGCATGGAGCTGTTTCACGATTTCATGCCCCAGGAAAACGACCGCATGTGGACACCGGCCGACTGGGCATGGATCGCCGGCCTGATGAACTGCCTGATGTGCTCGTGGCATCACGGGGTGACCAACGTCGCCTACCGAGCCAAAAAGTATGATCCGCAAGCGGCCCTGCGGCTGATGGCAGAATATCAAATCCGCAACGTCTTCATGCCGCCAACGGCCCTGAACCTGATGCGCAGCGTGGCAGATATCCCCGGCTACGGGGTCAAGTTGCGGACCATCGCGGTCGCTGGCGAACCGATGGGTGCCGAATTGCTGGACTGGGCCCGGGAAAACCTGGGCGTCACCTGCAACGAATTTTACGGACAGACCGAATGCAACCTGATCGTCACCAACTGCCAGGCGATCATGGCGGTCAAGCCCGGCTCCATGGGCAGGCCGGCCCCCGGCCACAGCATCGAGATCATGGATAAGGACGGCAATATTCTGCCGGTCGGCCAGGAAGGCGAAATCGTCGTCAAATCGCCGGACCCGGTGATGCTGCTCAGGTATTGGGACAACCCGCAGGCAACGGTGGAGAAATACCGCGACGGCTGGCTGCGCACCGGCGACGATGGCCGCAAGGACGCGGACGGCTATCTGTGGTTCGTCGGCCGCGCCGATGATGTCATCACTTCAGCCGGCTATCGCATCGGCCCCGGCGAAATCGAGGACTGTCTTTGCACCCATGCCGCGGTTTCCCTGGCGGCGGCGATCGGCGTGCCGGACCCGGTGCGCACCGAAGCGGTGAAAGTCTTTATTCTGCTGAAACCGGGGTTCACCGGATCGCCAGAACTGGAAGAAGACATCCGCAGCCATGTGAAGAAACGCCTGAGCCCGCATGAATACCCGAGATTAATTGAATTTGTGAATGAACTGCCGCTGACCGCAACCAACAAGATCAAGCGCAAGGATTTGCGCGACGCCGAAATAGCAAAGATGAAAAATGAAAAACCTTGAAAACCGCCGTGTGCTTTTAAACGCCAGACCCGTGGGCGTACCCGGGGCCGATTACTTCAGCATCGATGAGCAGCCGGTCAATCCGCTCAAGGACGGCGAGTTCCTGATCCACAACAGCTTTCTGTCGGTTGATCCGGCCATGCGCGGCTGGGTCAACGATGCGCCCAACTATTCGCCGCCGGTTCCCGTGGGCAGCGTCATGCGGGCCTTTGCCGTGGGTGAAATCATTGCCAGCAATCACCCCGGTTACGCCGTTGGCGAAACCGTTTCCGGCCTGTTTGGCTGGCAGCGCTTTGCCATTAGTAACGGCGACGACGTGATGCGCCGGGTGGATGATGCCGATCTGTCGCCAACCCTGGCGCTCGGCGTGCTCGGACTGAACGGCATCACCGCCTATTTCGGCCTGCTTGATCTGTGCGACCCGCAGCCGGGCGAAACCGTTGTCGTCTCGACCGCCGCCGGTGCGGTCGGCTCCTGTGTCGGCCAGATCGCAAAAATCCGGGGCTGCAAAACCGTCGGTATTGCCGGCGGCGCCGACAAGGTGCATTCATGCCTGAACGCGTTCGGCTACGATGCCGCCATTGATTACAAGAACAGCAATGATCTTGAGGCGGACATCGGCCAAGCCTGCGCTGACGGGGTCGATGGCTATTTTGACAATACCTGCGGCCCCATTTCCGACGCCGTGTTTGCCAATCTGGCGCTGGGTGCGCGAATTACGGTCTGCGGCACCGCCGCCATCCAGGAATGGCAACCGCTGCCCGTGGGCCCACGTGTGCACCGCCAACTGATGGTCAACCGCGCCCGCATGAGCGGATTTCTGGTGCTCGATTACAAAGCCCGTTACGCGGAAGCGGTTGCCGCCCTGGCCAACTGGGTGCGCAGCGGCGAGATAACCTACCGCGAACATATTCTCGACGGCTTCGAGCAGGCGCCGCAGGCCCTGCAAATGCTTTATCGGGGTGAAAACAACGGCAAGCTGCTGATCCGCGTCGATTGACCGGGCGACCCGTCACGGGGATGTGACTTCTCTTGATGGCGGGCCTTGCCTAGATTTCTGCGGCGCTTCTCCCGGCGCCAGATGCGCCCATTTACCTTTGCTAACGATATGAAAAAAATAATTTATGTATGAAATCTTGTGGCTATCCCTGGCCGTCGTAATTCTGGCCAGCTTTTTGTTTTCGCCCCGGGTCGGTACCACAGACGGTTTTTTCCGCGGCACCAGTGCAAGCGGTGCGGCGCCCGGCCTGAGTACCCTGATTTTGTCCCAGGTGACCACCTGGGTCTTTGCCCGCTCGCTGATGAACGCAGCGATTCTCGGGTTCTACTACGGCATCGCCGGAACGCTTGCCTACGCCGCCTACTACCTGTCGTTCCTGACCGGTGCCTGGATCGTTGACGGCATCCGTTTTCGCCACGGCTTTGCCAGCGTCCAGGATTTTCTGCGCGACCGTTTCGGACGTCAGGGAACGCGCGCCTATAACTGTGTTGTCGCGGTCCGCCTGCTGAGCGAGGTGTTTGCCAATTTGCTGGTTGTCGGCATTATTTTCGGTGTCGCTGGAACTGTCCCCTACATCCTGGCTATACTCCTCGTCGCCCTTTTAACCCTGGCCTATTCGGTGATCGGCGGCCTGCGCGCCTCGCTGCGCACTGATGTGGTGCAAACCCTGATCCTGATATCTGTTCTCGGCGTGCTGCTGGTCCGCGTCGCCGGCGCCGACGGCTTCGATTTTCCGGCCCTGCTGACCACCAGCCCTGATTTGACGTCGCCCGGCTGGGTCCTGCTGGCGGTCGCCCTGCTGCAGATCTGGAGCTACCCGCTGCATGACCCGGTGATGATGGACCGGGGTTTCCTGGCCGACCGGGCAACCACTGCCCGCAGCTTCCTGCACGCCTGCTGGATCAGCATTATCTGCATTCTGGCATTCGGGATTCTGGGTGTCTATGCCGGGGCCATGAAAGTCGAGGGCGAGGATATGGTCCGTGCCCTGACCCGCCTGCTCGGTGACCCAACCATGGTGCTGTTCAACATCGCCCTGATTATTTCGGCTATATCAACTCTCGATTCAACCTTCTCCAGTGCCGCCAAACTGACCATCATCGACATGCAACTGGCTCCGGTCTCCGTGGCGAACGGACGGATCAGCATGGTTTTGTTTTTGCTGGGCGGGCTGGTATTTCTGTTTTTGGGATCCAATGACCTGTTTTCGGCGGTCGCCGTCAGCGGCACCGCCTCGCTGTTTCTGGCGCCGGTGGTGTTTTTCTGCATCTGGCGGGACCGCAACGTCGCCCCCTGGGCTTTCACCGTCGCCTTCGCCACCGCCATGGCGGGCGCTGTCCTTTACTTTCTCGAATCCGGTGGACATCTCAGCCTGATTGAACCTGCCTTCGGCATTGCCCATAAGTACGCCAAGTTACTGGTGATTTCCGCCACTGTGCTGGGCGTCGGCTGCACCGCCTTTGCCATCGGCCTGCAACCGCGGTCAGCGGCTGTTCAGGCTGGTTCCTGAACAGGCCCGCTTGGTCATCTTAAAACTGACGGCCCCGATGCAGGAACAAAAACCGCCCGCAGTCTGTTACCGCCCTGTTACCGCCGCCACAGCAGCAGCAACAGGCCGACAGTCACCGCCCCCATCCCTATCCAGGCGACCGAGCCCAGATGTTCACCCAGCACCGGCACCGCAACGAGGGCGGCAACGGTGGGAACCGATGCGGCAAAACCCGCATTGACCGTTGGTCCCAGTTTCTGAACCGTATAGGCCATCAGCAGCACCGCCAAAACACCCGGTCCGATGCCCTGGAACAGGCCGTGAAACAGAATTTCCCCGGTGGACGCCGAGGCCATGGTAGACGGCAGGAAGAAGTACCAGACCGGCAGATAGGCCAGCGCCGTCGGCACATTGACGACGATCATCGCCTGGCGCGGGGTGAGTTTCCAATGCTGCAGGCAGACAAAATAGACAGCCAGCAGAAACGACGCGCAGAGAAAATAAGCGATCCCCTGCAGGGCCTCGCGGCCGCCTGCAATCAGGCCCGTATAGCCAACCGCCATGCCGCCTGCAAAAATGATGGCAATGGCAACAGCACCCCGCCCGCCCAGTTTACTTCCCATCAGGAAAAGCGCAATGATCGCCGTGAAAATCGGCAGGGTGCCGTTGGCGAACACCCCGGCATAGGCGGCCGGCGATGTTTCAAGCCCGCTGAACATCAGCATTGAATAAAGCGCACCGGGGCCGCAGGCTGACAGGATCAGCGATTTGTACAAAGGCAGATGCCGGGGCCAGTAGGCATAGACAAAAGGCACGGTAATCAGAAAGCTGACAACAAAGCGGAGTGCGGTAATGTCAAAGGCATTCAGGTTGCCGACCATACCCATGCGGGAAAACACGATAAAGCCGGCCCAGATGCAGATCGTACCGACGCCGCTCAGATAGCCGGACCATTTTTCAAAAGACGGACGGATCAACACATTTTCCCATAAATCAGGCAGACCATGCCGCCAAAGCCGGCAATCTAGTCAAAGGGCGACCCAATCAAAAGCATTAAGGGGCGATGCGCAAACCGGGCCGTTTTTTATTAATGAGCGGGTACCAACTGGGGGAAGTGCTCGGCTAATCCGTGCAGAATGAACTCGAAGGCAATGGCACAGACAACCAGACCCATGATTTTGTTGAATATCAGGGTCGCATTCTTGCTGATTAAACGGCCGCTACCGGCAATCAGATACAAAATAATTAGCAGGTATACGGTAATTGCCAGGATCACCCCGGCCACCAGAATTTTGTGCTCAAGGCTATCGTGGGTATTTGCAAAAACCACAACCGTTCCCATGGCACCCGGTCCGGCCAGAATGGGAATGGCCAGGGGAACCACGCCCATGGCAAACGCCGATGACGTCTTATCTGCCGTGTCGACGCCGCCTTCGTCCTCAGGATCTGCGGGAACCGAGCGGATCATGTCCATAGCGATGAGAAACAGCAGAAAACCGCCGGCAATACGAAACACCGCCATCGAGATACCGAAAACATCAAGCACCGCAGCGCCGCCAAAAATGAACAGCAGCATGGTCAATGCGAAGGTCAGGGAACCGGCAACGGCAACCTGGCGTTTCTCGGCAAGAGAGCGCCCGGCAACGACACCCAGAAACAGAGGGATAATGATCGGTGGCGATACAAGCGCAAAAATGGCTATGAAGACCTTGCTGTATTCATTCCAGTTCCCAAGTTCCGTCCAGTCCATAACAACTCCCGCTCACCGCATCGCATCAGATGGGCACAAATTAAAAATGATCTGTATCATCGGGGGTGGCAGATGAAAAGCAGCGCGGTGCCGGGCCGGGCACGGAAAGCACGGGACCCGGCTGCAAACCATGTGTTTCAATCAGCGCTTTGCGGTTTCCGCCCAATGCATATTTGCTCAGCCAGTCGCATCGCCATGGCCGGGGCCAGCAGAAAACCGTGGCGGAAAAGGCCGTTGATGTACCATGTGTCCCCGGTCTGCTGCACCCGGGGAAGCTGGTCAGGAAAGGTCGGGCGCAGGCCGGCGCCGGTTTCCAGTATTTCCGCCACAGCGAAGCCGGGATGCAGGGCGCAGGCACTGCCAAGCAGCCCCCGGACCGCGCCGACGGTAACCGGACCGGGGTTATCACTTTCAACCATGGTCGCGCCGACCATATAAACGCCATTGCCGCGGGGTACGACATAGACGGGCCATTCAGGGTCGAGCAGGCGGACCGGGCGGGCCAGATGGATATCCGGGCCCCGCAGGATCAGCATTTCACCGCGCACCGGGCGCAGGTCAGTCAACCGCCCCGCCGCCGCCATGCCCGTACAATCAATATCGACGGCCGCCGGAGCGGCGGCGCCGAAATGGAACACCACGCCCAGCGCCCGGCATTTTGCCGCCAGATCAACCAAAGCCCGGCGCGGGTCGAGATGGGCCTCGCCGGCAAACAGC
The DNA here is from genome assembly GCA_013203595.1 of Rhodospirillales bacterium. Taxonomy (GTDB): domain Bacteria; phylum Pseudomonadota; class Alphaproteobacteria; order Rhodospirillales; family Casp-alpha2; genus JABMNT01. The sequence continues at coordinate 2,713 of JABMNT010000275.1, read as the reverse complement.
AGGCCCTGCGGAAAGCGTTCCGCCAGTTCCGGTTCCAGCGCAGCCACTGTGGCTGTTTCAAAGCCCGATGTGCGGCCGGCAAACTGCGCCAGTTCGCCCGGGACCGCAGCCGCCGCCACGACCAGGGTTCCCTGACGGGTGACGGTGGTTACCGCCGCCCACCAGTCGATGGCCATGCGGCCCAGATCCAGCACCGGGGCTGCGGCACTGGCCCGTTCACACCAGGGCGCCAGCATGCCGCCGGCATAGCGTGAACAGCTTTCGGCACCGAGCGCTTCCGTGCGCTCATAAACAGTGACCGGGTGGCCGCGCCGGGCCAGTTCATAGGCAACGCAAAGACCGGCAACGCCGGCACCGGCAATGGAAAACGTCATGCCGGGCCTGCCACAGGAAGGGTCTTGCCAGATGCCCGGCTGTCTACTGAAAGCATTGAATCCACCTCATTCATCGGCCGGCTGTTGCCACAAAAACCCGGCTGAAATAGTGAGGAGGACTGAGGGTAAACCCTGTTTCAGACCGGCCCGGAGAACTTCCGGTCGGCCATCCGCTCCCTACGCCAGCATTAACCGGGTCAGGTTCGAAGGGTCGCATCACCGCGCAATGGTCGCGCTATCTGCTTCTCAGTCCCTCAGGCGGGACTCCCCTGCATGTGGCTTGGATACAGGGATCGGGGAGCGGATGTCAAATGCTAACTCGACGATATCCAATCGCACCCCCTGCCCGGTCGCGATCAACCGATAATCGCGCTTTTCCCGGCGGCCGATTAACGGCTAGACTATTAGCTATGAGATGAATGCCAAGGCATAAGGAAAATCGCCGATGACCCCCGAAGCAATACTGGCCTGTCCGGCCCGGGTTCTGAGCCAAGCCCAGCGCGAAAGCTATTTCGAGACCGGCTATGTGATGGTCGAAAGCCTGATCCCCACTGCGGTGATCGACGAGCTCAACGAGATCACCCGCCAGTTCATCGAAAAAAGCCGGAGCCTGACCCAGTCCGACGGGGAAATTGATATCGGGCCGGGCCATACCGCCGCCAGCCCCATTGTTCGCCGCCTCAAATGCCCCGACAAAAGCCATGAAACCTACTGGCGGCTGGCGACCGGCATCATCGCCGACGTGACCGCCGACCTGATCGGACCGGACGTCTATTTCCATCACTCGAAACTGAATTTCAAATGGGGTGGCGGCAGTGACGAGGTGAAATGGCACCAGGACTTTCCCTTCTATCCCCATACCAATGCCAACGTGCTGGCCATCGGTACCTATCTGGCTGATGTGGGGATCGATGACGGTCCGTTGGCGGTTATACCCGGCAGCCACAAAACCCGAATTCACGAGCAGTTCGATGAACGGGGCATCTGGACCGGGGCCATGCGGGCCGAAGACGTGGCGCTCTATGATACGGACAGCACCGTCTATATGCCCGGCCCCCGGGGCTCGATCACGGTCCACCATTCGCGCACCGTGCATGCCACCAAACCGACGACCAAGGCCGCCAGCGGCCGGCCTTTGCTGATCAACGCCTATGCGGCAGCCGATGCCTTTCCCTATTCGTCGCCGAAAAACACCTATACCCCGCACGGCCGCACCCTGGTCCGCGGCGAGGCCGCCACATGGGCACATCTGGACCCGGATCCCTGCCCGGTTCCGCCCGACTGGTCGGCTGGCTATTCATCGATCTATGCCCAGCAGGGCGAGGAAGAAGCGCGGCCAACGCCCCGCGATCCGGGAGTTCGTCCGGAAGGCGGTGATGCCCGTAAATGAGGTCGCGGAACCTGTCACAGGGCACACGACAGATTCTCTGGATCGCATTCTGGTTTCTGCTGATTTCCACGGCAACACGGTTGGGCCTGGGGCTGTTCAGTGGCGAGCCATACGGGGCCGATGAATGGGCCCGGATCTTTGCCATAGGGCTGGTTTTTGATTTCGCCGTCCTGCCCTGGCTGTTGCTGCCGTGGGCGCTCTATGACGCGGTTGTTCCGGGCTTTGACCGACACCCCCGGGCGCATAAGTTTGATCGGCACTGGCGCCGGATCTGGGGTGCCCTCTATCTGAGCTTTTTTGTGGTTATCGCGGTTTCCGAATTTACGTTCTGGGCGGAGTTTTCCAGCCGCTTTGATTTCATTGCCGTCGATTATCTGGTCTATACCCGTGAAGTGATCGGCAATATCCGTGAAAGTTATCCGGTTGCCCTGTGGCTGTCGGCGATTGCCGGGGGCTGCCTGACCGTCACTTGGTTAACCTGGCCACAGGCAGCGGACCGCCCGCGCACGCACTTTGCCTTTCGATCGGCACGGGTTCTGGCACTGGCGCTGATTGCCGCTCTGGGGCTGCAGTTCGTGAACCTTGATATGGCCCGAACGGATGCCAACGTATTCATCCAGGAACTTTCTGAAAACGGCATCTATGCCCTGTTCAGCGCCTACCGCCACAACGAGCTCGATTATGACAAATATTATCCGACGCAGGAGGCAGCTGATCTCAATGACAGGATTCGGGATCTGGTCAAACAGCCTCACGCAACGTTTACCTCGGGCCAGGGAATAGAAAGAGCTGTCAGTGCCTATGGGGCACAGAAAAACGTCAATGTGGTGCTGGTGACCATTGAAAGCCTGTCGGCCGATTATCTGGGGGCTTTTGGCAACAAACTGGGGATTACACCGGAACTGGATAAACTGGCCAACCAGGGGCTGCTGTTTAAGAATATCTATGC
>JABMNT010000274.1 GCA_013203595.1 Rhodospirillales bacterium | reverse complement strand
GAAACCGATTCAGGCCTCGATATCGATGCCCTGAAAGTCGTTTCCGAAGGCGTCAATCAACTGCGTTCCAAGGACCGGGCGATTATGGTGATTACCCATTATCAGCGGTTGCTCGATTATATCGTTCCTGATTTCGTGCATGTTCTGGCGCACGGAAAGATCCAGCGCTCCGGTGGCAAGGAACTGGCTCATGAGCTGGAAGAAAAAGGTTATGCCGAATATGGCGTAGCCGCTGAATAGGCGGGGGGAACAAAACCCATGAGCAAAACCCTGAATCCAACGCAACACTATGTCGACCACTTCGGCTCCGTCAAAGACCGCTTGCCGGGAGCGGCCCTGCCGTGGCTCGATGCCCGGCGCGTTACCGGTATTGAACAGTTCGCCAGAATCGGACTGCCGACGGTAAAAACCGAAAGCTGGAAATATACACGCCTGCCGGTTTTCGCTGATACAGATTTTCGCGCCGCCAACTGGGAAGACGGACAGGTCCGGGTGCGGGCCGTGCCGGAATTTTTCCCGGGTGCCTCTGATTCCATTCGCCTGGTTTACGTGAACGGGATTATCCGGCCGGAACTGTCGCGCCTTGATGGCTTGCCCGCCGGGGTATCGCTGGAACCCATGGCCCAGGTCCTGGAAAGCGACCCGGCATATATCGAAGCCCATTTGACAGCCCGTGAACCCGGCTACGATCAGGGGTTCTCCGCATTGAACGCGGCGATGATGGAAAGCGGGACCGTGTTCCGGGTCGCCAAAGGGGTGGTCGTTACCGAACCGATCGAGATCGTCTATTTAAATGGCGGTACGGAATCCCCCATCTACCGCCATCCCCGCAACCTGTTCGTGCTCGAGCCCGGCAGTCAGGCCACCCTGATCAAGCGCCACGCCGGGATCAAGGCCGGTGCCTATTTTAATAACGGGGTAACCGACATCCAGGTCGGCGACGGCGCCATCCTTCGCCATTACACCATTCAGGCCGATTGTCTGGAAGCCATTCATCTGTCGGCGGTCAACGTCACCGTCGGTCGTGATGCCACTTATGAATCCTTCAATCTGGCCATCGGCGGGCGGTTGGTGCGTACGGAAACCCGGGTTCGCCTGGAAGGCCGGGGCGGCCACTGCAATCTGAGCGGCGCCTATCTGATGAAAGCCCGCGAGCATTGCGACAACACCACAATCATCGATCATCTGGTCCCCGACACCACCGCGCGCGAAGTCTTCAAGGGGGTTTTAAATGATGAATCGCGTGGCGTGTTCCAGGGTAAACTGGTGGTCCACAAGGACGCCCAGCGCACCGATGGTCACCAGATGTCACGCGCCCTGCTGCTGAGCGACCGGGCCGAAATGGATGCCAAGCCGGAGCTCGAGATTTATGCCGACGACGTCAAATGTTCGCATGGCTGCACAACCGGCCAGATCGATGAAACCGCGCTGTTCTATCTGCGTTCGCGTGGCATCCCCGAGGCGCTGGCCCGCAACCTGCTGATCCAGTCCTTCATTGCCGAAGCGCTCGAGGAGATATCCGATGTCCGGGTACGCGAAGCCATGGCCAGCCAGGTTATTCACTGGTTGCCGGCGCAATGTTTCCTTTCCGACGAATGGAGGCAGGCATGAACAAGGTCGTCTCCATCGACGCCGCGCCGGGCAGCAATTCTCTGGCCGCCTTTGATGTGGAAAGGGTGCGCAGGGATTTTCCGATCCTGAAACAGAAGGTCTACGGAAAATCCCTGGTCTTTCTCGACAGTGGCGCCAGCGCACAGAAACCGCAGGTGGTTATCGATGCGGTGCGCGAATGCTACGAAACCTATTATTCCAACGTCCATCGCGGCGCCCATTTTCTGAGTCAGCGCTGCACGGATGCCTATGAGGCGGTGCGCGCCGATATTGCCGGCTTTATCAATGCGCCCAGCGAAAACAATGTGGTGATCACATCAAGCGTTACTGAATCGATCAATCTGGTGGCCCAGACCTGGGGCCGCAAGTTCCTGAAGGCCGGCGATGAAGTGATCGTCAGTGAAATGGAGCACCACGCCAATATCGTTCCCTGGCAACTGCTGGAAACGGAAATCGGGATTACCATCAAGGTCGCCCCCATTGATGAAAACGGCGAGTTCCTGCTGGACTCCTTCAAGCAACTGCTGTCGCCGAAAACCAAACTGGTGGCGATTACCGAAGTTTCCAACGTATTGGGAACCATCGTTCCGGTCAAAGAAGTGATCCGTCTGGCCCACGCCGCAGGCGCGCTGGTGCTGATCGATGGAGCCCAGGGCATTGTCCATCACGGAGTCGATGTGCAGGACCTGGATTGCGATTTCTACGGGTTCACCGGACACAAGCTCTATGGCCCAAGCGGTGTCGGTGTGCTCTATGGCAAAGCCGAGGTCCTGAGCGCGATGCCGCCCTATCAGGGCGGTGGTGACATGATCGAGAAGGTCAGCTTCAGCGGCACCACCTTCAAGGAACCGCCGCACCGGTTTGAGGCGGGAACCCCACCCATTGCCCAGGTCATCGGTCTGGGTGCGGCGATCCGTTATGTGAGCGGGCTCGGGATGGATAATATCGCGGCCCATGAACAGGGTTTGCTGGCTTATGCCAATAGCCGGATCGAGGATCTGGGCGGTGTGCGGATTGTCGGCCAGGCTCACGACAAGGCGGCGATCATTTCGTTTTTGCTGGACGGGGCTCATCCCTTTGATGTGGCCGCCGTGCTCGACCGCCAGGGTGTTGCCACCCGGGTTGGACACCATTGCGCCGAGCCGCTGATGGACCGCCTCGGCGTGGTCGGCACCGTGCGTGCGTCGTTCGGGCTTTATAATACGTCTGATGATGTGGACCGCCTGATCGCGGCCCTTGGCAAGGCAAAGGACCTGTTGTTATGAGTATCCCTTCGGCCCAATACGAAGATTATGCGGATGCGCTGGAGATGATTGATGACGAGGATATGCGGTTCGAGTATATCATCGATATCGGCAAGAAGGTGAAAGACCAAGACTTTCCCGAAGACTGGCGCACCGACGACCATCTGATGCACGGCTGCATGTCGCGGGTCTGGATCATTGATGAAGTGAAAGACGGCAAACATTACTTCAGGGGTTTCAGCGATGCGATCATCGTCAAGGGGCTGGTTGCCATGATGACCGGATCGTTCAGCGGTTTGACCGGCGATGAGCTGCAGAAAATCGGAACGGACCATGTCCGCCGGCTTAATCTGGGCGCGCTGACAACCCAGCGCCAGGTCGGAATGATGGCGATGCTCGAGACTTTTAAAAAACTGGGATCGGCTGGCGGCGGCACCGTCGCCGGGCTGCGATCCGCAAATGCGTAAGGAGCAAGTATAATGGACCCCTATGGATATATGGGCGGAAGTATCGGCGAGGAAGTCGAAGAAGGCTTTAAGGCGACGGCCGGCGAGCCGCTGGCCGACGGTGTGGCAATCGCTTCCGAAGCCGACGTCATTGCCGCCCTGCAGACCGTTTATGACCCGGAGATACCGGTTGATGTCTATGAACTTGGCCTGATCTACAAACACGATATTTCGCCTAAGGGCGATGTCGCTGTCGAAATGTCGCTGACCGCGCCGGGTTGCCCGGTGGCCGGCGAATTGCCGGGCTGGGTGGCTGACGCGGTCGCCAAGGTCGAAGGCATTGGCCAGGTGGAGGTTGTCATCACCTGGGAGCCGGCCTGGACCCCGGCGCTCATGAGTGAAGATGCCAAGCTTGCGCTCGGCATGGACTAGGCTTATCTAACTAACGAATAAAGGACGGAGATTTTATCATGGCTGCACCCCAACTGATTACGTTGACTGACTCGGCCGTTGGACGGATCAAGGAACTGATGGCCAACAGCGAAAAGCCCGTTGCCGGACTGCGCGTTGCGGTCAGCTCACGCGGCTGCTCGGGCCTGTCCTATGTGTTTGAATATGCAGAACAGAAAAAAGGCCTGGAGGAAGAAGTCCTGGTCGACGGCGTCAAGGTGTTCGTCGATGCCGCCGCCATCATGTTTCTGATCGGCAGCGAAATGGACTACGTGGAGGACAAGCTGGAAAGCAAGTTTGTGTTTTCCAATCCCAATGCCAAAAACGTCTGCGGCTGCGGCGAGAGCTTTTCCGTCTGAACAATCAAAGGATTTGTTGTGCCTAAAATAACATTCATTGATCCCGACGGATCAAAGAAGGAGTGCGTCGCGTCCGCTGGCCTCAGTGTCATGGAAATCGCCCATCTCAACGGGGTTGATATCGAAGGGGCCTGCGAAGGCTGTATGGCGTGTTCGACCTGTCATGTGATTGTCGATGATGCTTGGTTCGACCAGTTGCCCAAGGCTTCCGAAGAAGAGGAAGACATGCTCGATCTGGCCTTCGGCCTCGCCCGCACCTCCCGGCTCGGCTGCCAGATTGAAATGAGCGACGCGCTCGACGGGCTGGTGGTCACCCTGCCCCGGGAAACCCATAACCTGATCGGGTGAGCGGCGCTTGTATCCGGCAGAATTACTCCGATTAACACGGGCTCATTGCAGCCACCCGCTCCGTTATTAAAGAATAACACCCATTTGGGTCGCCTGTATGGCAATGCGGGCGCAGGCCTCGGCATCTGACAGGGCGTCATGGTGCTGCAGCGGTATGCTGAGATGATCACAGACGATGTTCAGCTTGTGTGATGGTAAATCCCGCCAGGCGGAACGGGCTGCTTTGACCGTACAGGCAAAGCGTTTGTCGGGTATCGCTATATCAGAGGTCTGGCAGCACTTGTTCAGCACACTCCGGTCAAAGCCCGCATTGTGGGCAACCAGAAAATCGCTCGGTGCCAAAAATTCACTTAGTGCGGGCCATATGTCCGCAAAGGTTGGGGACGTTTCCACATCTTCCCAGGAAATCCCGTGGATATGGGTGAAAAAGAAATCGGCACGCGGTGGGCGTATCAACTGAACGTAACGATCTATGATCTCATCGTCCGCGACGGTGACCGCCGCCACAGCGCAGGCACTGTCGCGCCCATGATCAGCCGTTTCAAAATCAATCGCCGTAAATATCATCGTGTTGTCAGTTCCTTAGCTCATCCGCATACCGATTGTTAGCGCCGCCGCACAGTTTTGAGCTGGGCACTGCCGGAAGGTTATTTCGGTTGGGCCATAATTGATAGGGTAAAACCATCGATACGTTTAATGGGGTTCAGACGTCTCTGTCAGGTTAAGCCGGACAGGAGCGGATGCCAAAGATACCAGATCAGAAATTTCCGGTCGGTTAGCCGACCATGAAGCGCCGCCGAACGGCGACAGCGACGCCGATCCAGACCAGACTCCTCAGGGTCATGGCGCCCACCGTACGCACCTCAAACGCTCCACCCATCGAAATATGCGCGCCAAGGGCCACGAATACGACACAGGTCAGAATTGCTATTGTAAAGGCAAGGGGAGCGACCCAGGGCCGCCATCGGGCCAATCCAACAGCTCCCGCGATATAGGCGAACCCCGCCAGAAAATTGAACCAGACAACAGACGGCAGATAGTTACCCGCCGCCGCCCGTCCGGCACCGTCGATAAACAGCACTTCGCCACCGGATTTCAGGGACAAGGCACCGAATATCCCAACAAAAATGGCAATCGGTATTGCCCACCGGGGCCGGCTACGTTGGCTATCCATAATTAAATTCTCCTCTCGGTTGGCGACGGCGGCCTTTATGCGCTATTTGAACTGACATGGCAGCTTGATCAAAGTTTTGGCCGGGGATACGGAAAGCCATTGACTGTCTCCTTTTCGAAACCGGCTGGTTTTGTTTGTCAGCGTTCAAATACAACACAATGATTACGCCCTGAATGTCGCAGAATTTTGTCATAAACACATAGGTTTGTCGCAGAACGTCGCAGCGATTTGATTTGCGACAATCAGATGCAATTAATTCCCCTGTGGCAAGGTGATACGTAGTTGTTGTCAGTCTTCACCGGTCAGGCTGGTATCGACACGCCTTCAATTTTGCTGCCAGGGTGTCGCAGTCGGTTATCTGTAACCGGGTCGGTGGTGCATAGATTCTCTCGCTGAGCGGCAGCAATGGCACAAGCAAACCTATTGTGTATTCCGCGCCGGCCGTGTTTGACCTGTATCAACGCAGCTTTGATGGTTTCCTCATAATCTGCAGAACCATGAGTAATTAACGGTTGATGCTGTCACCATCGTGCAGGAGTACGCCATAGACGCCAGGGAGTTTTGACGTTGCCGACAAGTCCAGAAAGCGTTGTGCGGTCGGATGCAACACGATCCATGATCGCGTTGTCGGCGCGCGGACTGAGCAAGACCTACGTGATGGGCGAGATAAAAATTGATGCGCTGCGGGCCGTCGATCTTGATCTTTACGAGGGTGAACTGGTGGTATTGCTGGGGCCGTCCGGCAGTGGAAAGTCGACACTCCTGAACATCCTTGGTGGGCTTGATGTGCCGACAGCGGGTACCGTTACCTTTCGTGGCGCCGATATTATTGGATCATCGGAGGCCGCGTTGACCGGGTATCGGCGCGATCATGTCGGCTTCGTTTTTCAGTTCTACAATTTAATTCCAAGCCTGACTGCCCGCGAAAACGTTGCCCTGGTCACGGAGATTTCACGTGATCCCTTTTCGCCCGAGGACGCTTTAGGCCTTGTCGGGCTGGAAGCGCGGCTCGACCATTTTCCGGCGCAACTCTCAGGTGGCGAGCAACAGCGTGTGGCAATTGCGCGGGCCATTGCCAAACGGCCGGATATTCTCCTCTGTGACGAACCGACCGGTGCGCTCGACAGCGAAACCGGGCTGTTGGTTCTTGAAGCATTGGAACGGGTCAACAAAGAACTCCACACCACCACTGCCGTTATCACGCATAATGCGATTATCGCCGACATGGCCGACCGCACCTTCCATTTCGCCGACGGACGCATCGCAAGAACCGTCATTAACGACCACAAGCGAGCGGCCCGGGAAATGTCATGGTGATCAAGGTATCGCCGCTGGGCCGGAAGCTGCTGCGTGATCTGTGGCGGCTGAAGATGCAGGTCCTGGCCATCGCTCTGGTGATCGCATCCGGGGTTGCTCTGCTGATCATGGCGTTGACATCCGGGGAGGCGTTGCGGGAAACCACGAATGCCTACTATGAGCGGTACGGATTTGCTGATGTCTTCGCCTCGGTAAAACGTGCACCCGAGCGGTTGATGGAAAAGATTTCGCGTATTCCCGGGGTCAAACGGGCCGAATCGCGGATCGTCCATATCGTCACCGTCGACATTTCCCACTTTGCCGAACCGGCAACAGCGCGTGTTGTTTCTCTGCCGTCAAGTGGCGTTGCCTCGCTCAATAATATCGCCTTGCGGAAAGGCCGCAGGCCCAAGCGGGAGCGCGTTGACGAAGCCGTTATCGGCGAGCGTTTTGCGGTCGCGCACCAGCTTGAAATTGGCGATCGTATATTGGTGCTGCTTAATGGCCGGCAACGCCCGGTTTTTATTGTTGGCGTCGCTTTGGCCCCGGAGTTCATCTATGTCATCGCTCCTGGCGGGATTATGCCTGATGACCAGCGGTTCGGCGTCATCTGGATGAACCGGGATGCGTTGGCCGGAGCCTTCGACATGGAAGAGGCCTTTAACGACGTATCGATTTCGCTAACACGCGGCACCGATGCCGAGCCGGTTATTGATAAACTGGATGCACTTCTCGAGAGATACGGGACTGTCGGCGCGTTCGCCCGTGACCGTCAAATATCCAATCGTTTTGTGCAGAACGAGATCGATCAGGCTGCGACCATGGCAGTTGTTCTTCCGGCTATTTTCATGGCCGTCGCGGCCTTTTTGACAAATATGATCATGACCCGGCTGATCGCGACCGAACGCGAGGAGATTGGTCTTTTTAAAGCATTTGGGTATAGCAATGCATCAATCGCCTGGCACTACGTCAAGATGGTCCTCGCTATTGCTGTTTTGGGCATCGCTGCCGGTTTCGGGTTAGGGAGCTGGTTGGGGCAGTTTATGCTCCAGATGTATGGCGAGAACTTTCAGTTTCCGTTTCTGATTTATCGGCCAAGCCCGCAAAGCTTCGCTATTGCAGCGCTTGTCAGTGTTGCAGCTACATTGCTGGGCAGCATGACGGCCGTGCGTGCCGCCGTCATACTGCCCCCCGCTGAAGCCATGCGACCGCCTGCGCCACCGACCTACCATCGTTCCTGGTTTTCAAAAACAAAAATGGCGAATGCTGTCGATGCCCCGACTCGTATGATTTTTCGTCGACTGGCTCGTTGGCCGGTAAGCGCCGCCCTGTCCATGTTCGGTATTGCACTTTCGCTTTCTGTTCTTCTGCTGGCCCTGCAATGGGATGACGCGATTAATGAAATGGTCGATGATTTTTTCTTTCGCTCACATCATCAGGATGCCACCATTTCATTGTTCGCTGCGGCTCCGGCACGGGTGCTGCACGATATCTCGGCGTTGCCCGGCGTCATGTCAGTCGAGGGGCAGCGCATCGTGGCTGCCCGCATAGGTCATGCCCATGTCGTCCGCCGGCAGGCCATTGTCGGCGTGACCGGCGAAGCTACACTGGTCCCGGTTCACGATGTTTCGCGTGGAGCCATTGCCATCCCGCGCGAAGGCGTCGTTATCTCGTCGACACTGGCTGACGTCCTGGGTGTTTCATACGGCGACGCCGTGAAGCTCGAAATCCTCGAGGGACGCCGTCCGACGGGGGAGATACGCGTCGTTGATATTATTGAAACTTACATCGATACACCGATCTATATGCACCTTGATGCGCTAAGTCGGGTGATGCGCGAGAGTCGCCAAATGAATACGGTTCATGTTCGGATCGACGCAACGCGCCGCCATTTGTTCCTTGCGGCACTTAAAGAAACCCCACGCCTGAGCGCCGTCAGTTTTCGGAAAGCGGGCGTGCAAATGTTTCGCGACACAGTCGAGAAAAACATAATGGTGTTTATCGGCTTCTACACCATTTTTTCATGTTTGCTCGCGTTTGGCGTGATTTACAATACCCTGCGCATTGCGCTTTCTGAACGCGGTCGTGAGCTGGCGACACTGCGGGTGCTCGGGTTCAGCCGTGCCGAAGTCTCCTATATCCTGCTGGGTGAATCTGGTGTTTTGGTCCTCGTCGCCCTGCCGGTGGGGATTATCTGCGGTATTTTGCTTTCAGGCTATATTGCCGAGCAATTCTCCACCGAGTTGTTCCGCGTGCCGCTGCTGATCAAGGACGCGACGGCCGGCATTGCGGCTATCGGTGTTGTTCTGACCGTAAGCCTGTGCGCGTTGATCGTTCGCCGCCGTCTTGATCAACTCGACCTTATTGAAGTTCTGAAAACACGGGAGTAGAAAATGAGTTCAAAATCATTCCGATATGTGACCGGGGGCGGAGCTGCGGTTGTCGTCGTGGGAGCGCTTATTTTCGCCTTCCGCCCACAGCCCGTGGCGGTGGATATGGCTGACATAAAGGAAGAAAGAATTCGGATTACGGTTGCAGATGAAGGGAAAGCCGAGGTCCGTGAAGTCTATCTCATTTCCGCGCCGTTGGCGGGCCGCTTGTTAAGAGTTCGCGGGGAAGTTGGTGACCCGGTTGTTGCCGGACAATCAGAACTGGCACGCATTGAGCCTTCTGCTCCAATCTTTTTGGATGTCAGAACGGAGACGGAAGCCCGCGCCGCGGTCGAAGCGGCGAAATCAAGTCACGCGATGGCCACGGCCGAGTGGGACCGTGCCAATGCAGAATGGATATTTACAACCGGTGAAGTGCAGCGAAGCAGAAGTCTTTTTGCAAGCGGGACGATCGCAAAGCAAAAACTGGATGAAGCAGAACGCTCATACCGGGTTGCCGCAGCAGATCTTTTGACCGCCCAGGCGAGACTGGATCAACGCATGCATGAACTGGAAATGGCGGAGGCCAGGCTGGTCTCGCCGCTTGATAGCAATCCCGGTGAAATCACCTGCGATTGCCTGGTTCTGAGGGCGCCTGTTGATGGGGAAATCCTGCAGATCATTGAAGAAAACGAGAAAACAATTGCCGCCGGTACGGGTATTATCGAGGTTGGCAACCCCAGGGACTTGCAGATTGTCGTCGATTTGCTGTCGGAAGATGCGGTACTGGTGAAGCCGGGACTTCATGCCGTTGTCGATGGCTGGGGCGGCAAGCCACTGCGGGCCGTTGTACGCCGCGTCGAGCCCTATGGGTACACCAAGGTTTCGGCTCTTGGAATTGACGAGCAACGCGTTGATGTCCTGCTGGATCTGGTGGATACGCCTGACATGTGGGCCCGTCTTGGTCACGGGTATCGGGTTGATGTGTCGATTGTGCTGCAGGACATCCAGGCACTGGCAGTTCCGGTTGGCGCTGTTTTTCGCGTTGGTGGAGAATGGGTGACGTATGTAGACAAGGAGGGTCGCGCCCGACAACGGGTGGTCAAGCTGGGTTCCCAAAATGCTGACAAGGCACAGGTTATTGACGGGCTTGAGGTGAACGACCGTGTGGTTCTTTTTCCATCGGACCAAATCACCGACGGCACACGCATCGTGCCCCGTTAGCAAAGGTTCAGCTCTTCCTGTTGCCTGCCCCCTGCCCTGGAGTACCGGCTTTGATATCCGCAATTACAGTTTCGAGCAGTTTGCCGTCAAGTTCGTGGGCAACCCCTAGCGTTCGTCGCCCTTGAGCCCCAGGTGCCACATCAGGTTGACGCAGAAGCCCTTGCAGACTGGCAGGACCATCAGCAGCAAAGCCAGCGACGCCAGCGGCCAGACGGTCATCTGCACCCAGGTCGGCGGTGAAAAGGTTCGCTCGCTGAGCAGCAACAGGGGAACGATGATGTGGCCGACGATGATGATGGTCAGATAGGGAGGGAAATCGTCGGCGCGGATGTGACCAAGCGCTTCGCCACATTCCGAACAGGCCGGCTTCACCTTCAGATACGAATGCAGGGTCCGCCCACCTCCGCATTGCGGGCAGGAGCGCAGCAGGCCCCGCCACAGGGTTCTGGACAGGCTCGGTTTGACGGCAACGGCTTCGATAGTTTCCATAACCGAACTATAGGCACAAGCCGGCGCGGCAAACAACGCCCGCAAGAGGGTAGCCGCCATGCAAAAACGGAATGTCGTTTTTGCTGATTATCGGCTAGGCTGGGTTTCAGTGTCTCAATTCAGGAGTTCGCATGATTAACCCGCTTGATTTCATTCCCGCCATCGATCTGATCGCCTTCGTCTGCATGGTTGGCAGCTGGTCAGCCTATACCCTGGTCGCTGACCGGCTCAGCTGGGACAAGCGGGAAGTGGCGCGGGTCATGCACAATCACCGCATCCAGTGGATGCAGCGCATGCTGTTTCGCGAAATCCGCATGCCGGACGTGAATATCGTGGTCGCCCATATCCGCAGTGGCACCCTGTTTGCCTCGACCACAATCCTGATTATGGCCGGCATTGTCGCCATGCTCGGTAATATTGACCGCCTGATGAAGGTGGTCACGGAACTGTCATTTGCCGCCGATACTTCGAAGGAACTGCTGGAACTGAAGGTCTTTGTCCTGCTCGGCGTGTTTGTCTATGCGTTTTTCAAATTTGCCTGGTGCCTGCGCCAGTTCAATTATGCGCTGATCCTGATCGGGGCGGCGCCCTGGAGAGGCGATTGTGACGACAAGATCAGGGCTGAATACCCGGTGCGCACAGCCCGCGTGCTGACCCGCGCGTCCGGCACCTTCAACCGCGGGCTCCGCGCCTATTATTTCGGCCTCGCCACCCTGACCTGGTTTATCCAGCCGGAAGTGTTCATTGCCGCCTCGTTTTTTGTCCTGCTGGTGCTGTATCGGCGCGATTATCAGTCACAAACTCTGGATGCCCTGGCACCGGGTACCTATTAGGGCAAATCGGCACTTGTTTGCGCAGGGGAAAATTCTATATTCCGGGCATGAACTCACTTGGCCTGCAAAAACCTGAATCCGAGACCCGCGTCATCGTTGCCATGTCGGGCGGCGTTGATTCGTCGGTGACCGCGGCTTTGATGGCCGATGCCGGCTATGATGCGGTGGGAGTGACCCTGCAGCTCTATGACCATGGCGCAGCACTCGCCAAAAAGGGTGCCTGTTGCGCCGGTCAGGATATCCGGGACGCGCGCCGGGTCGCCGATGCGGTCGGTATTCCCCATTATGTGCTGGATTATGAAAACCGCTTTCGCGAAGAGGTCATTGACGACTTCGCCGATTCCTACCTGCGTGGCGAGACGCCGATCCCCTGTGTGCGCTGCAATCAGACGGTCAAATTCCGCGACCTGCTGGCGACCGCCAGGGATCTCGACGGGGACGTTTTGGTGACCGGCCATTATGTGCGCCGCGTCGACGGCCCGCATGGTCCCGAACTGCATAGGGCCAAGGATGAGAGCAAGGATCAGAGCTATTTCCTGTTTGCCACGACCCGCGAACAGCTGGGTTTCCTGCGCTTCCCCTTAGGCGATCTCGACAAGACCCAGACCCGGGCCCTGGCCAGCCGCTTTGATCTGCCGGTTGCCGACAAGCCCGACAGCCAGGATATCTGTTTTGTGCCGAACGGCAATTACGCGGATTTGGTCGAGAAACTGCGCCCCGGCGCCTGCGATCCCGGCGATATCGTGCATGTGGATGGCCGGGTACTGGGCCAGCATGCGGGTATTATCCGCTATACAGTCGGCCAGCGCCGGGGGCTTGGGGTTTCTTCCGCTGATCCCCTGTATGTGGTGCGGGTTGAAGCCGACAGCCGCCGGGTGATTGTCGGCCCGCGCTCGGCGCTGTTGCAGTCGCGGATTTCGGTTACTGATATCAACTGGCTGGGTGATGGCGCACTGCCCGATGAGGGGCTGGCGGTGGAGATAAAAATCCGCTCGGCCTCCGTGCCCAGTGCGGCCCGGCTGTTCGCCGATGAGAACGGGCGCATGCTGGTGGTTCCCGATGCACCGCTCGACAGTGTGGCGCCGGGTCAGGCCTGCGTCTTTTACCAGGGCGACCGGGTTCTGGGCGGCGGCTGGATCGTCCGCGAAAAGCAGGCCGCGCAAGCCGCCTGATTGTCGGGTTTCGGCCCGACCGCGGCCCGTTGACCGGCCTTCAGTATCTCCCAGGGAGCAGCTTTATTCGGCTTTGGCGTCCTGTCCGGTTGATGACTGGACACAACTCAAGCCAGCATCTATCTTTCCGGCTCTTTAATTTCGAGCACTAACCGTCAAACGCGGGCGGAGGAGAACAGCATCATGGCAAAACGTATCTTATTTACAGGCGGTTCCGGCAAGGCCGGAAAACATGTCATTCCCTATCTGGTTGACCAGGGCCACCATGTGGTGAACGTGGATCTGGTGCCGCTTGTTCATCCGGGTGTTGATAATCTGATTGCCGATATCACCGATTCCGGGCAGATGTTCAACGCCATGAGCGCCTACGCCAATTTTGATGAACTGGAGCCGGGCACAGGCGTTCCGGCTTACGATGCGGTGGTGCATTTTGCCGCCGTGCCGCGAATCCTGATCAACCCGGACAACGAAACCTTCCGGGTCAATACCATGGGCACCTACAATGTCATCGAAGCGGCGGTCAAGCTGGGCATTAAAAAGATCGTCCTGGCGTCTTCTGAAACCACCTATGGACTGTGTTTTTCCGATGGCCAGGTGAACCCCAAGTCGCTGCCCCTGGAAGAGGATTACGATGTCGATCCCATGGACAGTTACGGGCTGTCCAAGGTGCTCAACGAAAAAACCGCGCGGACCTTCCAGCGCCGCTCGGGCATTGATATCTATGCCCTGCGGATCGGCAATGTGATCGAGCCGCACGAATACACCGAATTGTTTCCAGGCTACTTCGAAAATCCCGAAGTGCGCCGGCGCAATGCCTTTTGCTATATTGATGCCCGTGATCTGGGCCAGATCGTCGATCTGTGCCTGAAAAAGGACGGCCTTGGCTATCAGGTGTTCAATGCCGGCAACGATACCAACGGCGCCATCCTGACCAGCCAGCAGCTGATCGAGCGGTTTTTCCCGGGCACCCCGGTGACCCGCACCCTCGGTGAACATGAAGCGCTGTTCTCGAACCGCAAAATTCGCGACGTGCTGGGCTTTAAGGAGCAGCATGACTGGCGCCAGTATGTGAAACCCTGACGGGTTTGCGCTCGCAGGAGCTGAAATGATCGCCGTAACCCTGGGATCAGACAAAATCCGGTGGTGCAGTTTTTTGCTGAAAAAAACCAGGAACAGAGACAGCAATAATTTTGATGTCGTTCAAAAGAACCAATACCACGCGATGGGAAGAAGGATCGCCGTTGCCAGAGCGTTGAGGCCCATCGCCAAACCCGAAAAGGCGCCGGCGACTTCATTGACCTGTATGGCACGTGCCGTTCCTATTCCGTGGCTGGCGGTACCAATTGCCAATCCCCGTGCCGCCCAGCTTTTGATGCGAAGAAGATCAAGAAGATAGGGGCCAAGGGACGCACCCAGTATACCCGTGATGATTACCAGCACCGCGGTTAGCGAAGGAAGCCCGCCCAGTTGCTCAGAAATACCCATTGCTACCGGGGCGGTAACCGATTTTGTCGCAAGTGAAACAAGGGCTTCATTTGTCCCGCCGAGGACCCAGGCAATAGCCACAGCGGAAGCGGAAGCGGTTGCGGACCCGGCAATGATACTTACCAATATGGCAAAACCTGATTGCCGAATTTTTTCAATTTGACGATAAAGCGGAATTGCAAGTGCCACCGTCGCCGGCCCGAGCAGGAAATGAACGAACTGGGCACCCTCGAAATAGGACTGGTATGTCGTTCCTGTCATCGTCAAAACAGCCACAACCAGACCGACAGCTATCATCACCGGGTTAAGGAGCGGATTGAGGCCAGCCCGCCGATATATAAACATCCCAATATGGAATGCGACCAAAGTCAGGGTCAAATGGAGAAGAGGGTTCGCACTCAGGTAGACCCAGAGCTGATCGAAGTCCCGGGTCATTTGCGACCCCCATCAGATTTTTCATCTGTTTTAGCCTTTTGCGGGCTAAGCCATGCCATAAGACTGGCAGTAACCGCGATTGTGAGCAACGTGCTGACCACAAGTGCTACAGATATGGGCACCAATTCGGTGCCGATCAGTTTGACATGGAGCATAACCCCAACACCTGCGGGTACGAACAGGATCGACAGGTTTGAAATCAGGGCATTGCCAACGCCTCCCAATTCTTCCGGAATTTTGCCATGAAGGAGCAGGCCGCAAAACAGCAGCGCCATCCCGATGACAGGACCGGGTATGGGGAGCCCGGTCGCGGAAGCGATCAGTTCGCCGATCAGTTGACAGCAGAAAA
Organism: Rhodospirillales bacterium; assembly: GCA_013203595.1. Taxonomy (GTDB): domain Bacteria; phylum Pseudomonadota; class Alphaproteobacteria; order Rhodospirillales; family Casp-alpha2; genus JABMNT01. Next base: position 22,778 of record JABMNT010000274.1, on the reverse strand, counting down.
TAAGGGTCAGATAGGCCAGCATAGGAGTTTAAATCCATACGGGAGATGAGAAGACATTATGAGTATCATGGATATGGCTTATCACATAACCTGTCGAAAGTATGATCTGTAAAGGTCTTGGCCAACTTTGTGATTATATGATGAAATGGTCGCTCTGTTCAATCAATGCGCTATGTGTGCCGCGTTCGTCAACCTGTGACGGATAGCCGCCCGGCAATGTCATAAAAAATCGTTTGATTGATCAACTTCGAGCTTTTTCAGTCATCTCGCAAAGGCTTATGCGGCGTTAAGTGTTCGATCAGGGGGGAAACTTAAGGTGACGCTCGTGCCCATACCGACTTTACTTTCTATCGTTAGATTGCCGCCAAAAAGGTTCATTAAGTTCTTGCATAAGTGCAGCCCCAGTCCCGTCCCTTGATGTTCACGCGCATACCGGCTGTTTGCGTGCTCAAACGGTCTCAAGGCTTTATCGATGCCATCTTTGGTCATCCCCATGCCGGTATCCTTGACCTTGATAACCACGCTATTTTCGTCAGTTAAGCCAACGGAAACGAGAACCATACCTCCCGCCGAAGTGAATTTTATGGCATTGGAAAGAAGATTATTCAGGACCTGAATGAGAGCGCGTTCATCGCCTTTCAAAGGGGGAAACGCTGGCGGAATATCAACATCCAAAGTCAGATTGGAAAGCCCCAGCTGAGTTCTGAATTGACGGGTGCATACATCGATCAGGGCCGGCAGGCTAACAGGCTCCTCTATCAACTCATACTTGCCAGCTTCAATTTTCGATAGATCAAGAACGTCGTTGATTAGACTAACCAGCAGCGCCCCACTGCTATGAATGTCTTCAATATAATCTTCATAACGGGCTTCGCCAATTGGCCCGAAGGCTTTCTGGCGCATCATGTCACTGAAACCCATGATCGCATTCAGGGGCGTTCGGAGGTCATGGCTCATAACCGCCAGAAATTCTGATTTCGCCTTATTCGCTTTTTCGGCGGCTTCTTTAGCCTCCAGCAATTTCTGCTCCGAATGCAATCGATCACTGATATCCTGAACCAAAGATGCAACACCGGTTACTTCACCGTTCTGATTGACGATAGGTGTATTGAACCATTCACAAGTTATCGTCTTTCCACTCTTGGTAAGATTTTCGTTGGTATTTTGAGTGCCTCCACCCTGAGCCAAAAGTAATGCATAAATCTCACCTATGTTTTCATGCAGAGCGACAGGTAAAATTATCTCTGTTGGACAGCGGCCAACGGCCTCTGCATGGGTGTAGCCAAAAATACGCTCAGCAGCTTTATTCCAATCGGTACATTTAAAATCCTTATTCCAAGAGATTGCCCCGATCGGTGTGTTCTCAATATGTCGGGCAAGGGTTGCCTCTCCCTCGGCGATTTTATCAATATTTTTACGGACCTGGCGACGAAGCGCCCAGATAAACAGTAACGCAATGAAAAGGGCCGAGAGTGCTCCTCCCACGACCCATATAATCCATTCAGGTAAGGCATAACGCTTTGAACCCGAAATCCATCGGGATATCAGCGTATAGTACTCAGAGGTCGGTATCTGTTTCTGGCTGGAAAGGTAATTGTCGATTGCATTCCTCAGATCAACGCCCGTTCCTTTCGGTGTGGCGAAGCGCACTTCAACCGGGTTGAAGTTAATTGTGCTTTCTACAAGTCCATACTTGTCTGCATTCAGAACACCAAACAAGCGATTGACGACAGCAACATCGGCATCGCCCGCATCTGCTAACCGCATCGCGTCAGAGTAGCTTTTTGCAGGAACTTGCGTGTATTTCACGCCAAACTTACTCGACAGGTCTGATAAGACTTTTGTGTGGATACTTTCGGGAAGGGCGGCCAGACGCAAGCCATTCAGATCGAGAATAGATGCAATTTTGGTCTCGGGTCTGCGGTAGACGAGGCCCCAGTTGCTGACAAGTGCTTCAGAAGTAAAGTCGTAAAGTTCCGCCCGTTTTTCTGAAAAAGCAATTCCACTGAGGATATCTATTTGTCGGCCGTAAAGTTTGTTTAACAGGTTGGGCCATCGGTCCGTAACAAACGAGACAGACCATCCCTCCTTTTCTGCAATATTCCTGATGACGTCAACGGCAAGTCCGCTGGGAGGAGAGCCATCGGCCAATACCATGATCGGCGGATTATGAAGAATGCCCACCCTGACCACGCGTTCAGCAGCAGATGAGTCATTGGCGGATACAAAACAAAGCAGGAGGGTGGCAATACTTGCTCTAGTTCCTAATCGGAAACGCATGTCTTTTCTACGCCTAAGCAATTGCCATTTGCAGTTGCTGTTAAATTTGCCTGTGTCGTCTATTGACTGTTTTCGCCGGAAAAACCTAATTTGGTTCAAGCTGTTTGCTGTCGCGTGGAAACCTTAAAATGGGTTTCAGGTGTCTATGATAGCTGCGATACCTGGAGAATCCTGTTTCATGATATTTCCAGATATGTCTAGATAATTGCGGGTTGAATTACCCCTGGTCTCTTAGACGCCCCGCATCTTCCGATGAGCATCGCAATGTGTCCACCAACCGCAGACGGAGGCAATTCATATCGTTAATTATAATTTTTTAACTTTCTGGGAGAACCGACAGGTTTCCCTGAATTTGTGCGCGATTAAACTACTCCGGCATCCTCAGCTCTGAAAACCCATATCCGCCACCTGTTTGAGGGCTTCCTGGGCTTTTGCCGCTTCCTGCTGGCGGTCCCACATGTCCTTGTATCTGCCGTTCTGCTCGATCAGAGCGCTGTGGGTGCCGCGCTCTATAATCTGCCCGGCTTCCAGCACCAGAATTTCGTCCGCATCAATGACCGTTGACAGGCGATGCGCGATGGTCAGGGTCGTGTGATCGGCCGAGACTTCACGCAAGGAGGCCAGAATTTCCTGCTCGGTGCGGCTGTCGAGCGCCGAGGTGGCTTCATCGAAGACCAGGATATGGGGGCGTTTGAGGATGGTGCGGGCGATGGCGACACGCTGCTTTTCGCCGCCAGACAGTTTCAGGCCGCGTTCGCCAACCTGCGACTGATAGCCGTCCGGCAGGGCCATGATGAAGTCGTGAATGCGCGCCATGCGCGCCGCGTCCTCGATCTCCGACGGGCTTGCGTCGGGCCGGCCATAGGCAATGTTATAAAAAATAGAATCGTTAAACAGCACCGTATCCTGCGGCACCATGCCGATGGCGGCGCGCAGGGATTTCTGGGTCAGCTGCCTGATATTCTGACCATCGATGGAAATGTGGCCCTGGTTGGCATCGTAGAAACGGAACAACAGACGCGAAATGGTCGATTTTCCCGAACCGCTGGAACCCACAAGGGCAATGGTTTTGCCGGGGCCGACGGAAAAGGAAATATCATTGAGAATGGGGCGTCGTTCATCGTAGTGAAAACTGACATGATCGAAGCGCACTTCACCGCCGGTGATGACCAGGTCGCGGGCGTCCGGGTCGTCCTCAACCTCGGCCTGTTCGCGCAACAGGGTGAACATGGATTCCATGTCGGTCAGCGAGCGTTTGATTTCCCGGTAGACAAAACCCAGAAAATTCAGCGGCAGAAAAAGCTGGATCAGGTAGGCATTGACCAGCACGAAGTCGCCGATGGTCATGCGTCCTTCGACCACACCGGCGGCCGCCATCAGCATCGACAGGGTGACGCCGATGGCGATGATCAGACCCTGGCCGATATTCAGAAAGGCCAGTGAGGTGCCGCTTTTGACGGCGGCCTGTTCGTAGGCCTTGAGGGCGGCATCAAAACGCCGGGATTCATGGTCCTCATTGCCGAAATACTTGACGGTTTCAAAATTCAGCAGGCTGTCGATGGCCTTGGTATTGGCTTCGCTGTCGGTTTCGTTCATGACCCTGCGGTATTTCAGGCGCCACTCGGTTATGGCCAGGGTCCAGGCAATATAGGCAATCAGGGTGGCCAGGGTAATCAGTGCAAAACTGATTCCGTAGAGTTTCCACAGAATGCCGCAGGTGAGCACGATCTCGAGCAGGGTCGGCAACACATTGAACAGCATAAACCGCAACAGAAACTCGATACCCTTGGTGCCGCGTTCGATGGCGCGGCTGATACCGCCGGTTTTTCGGGACAAATGAAAGCGCAGCGACAGGCGGTGGAGATGGCGAAAGGTCTTCAGGCCGGCCAGGCGGATCGCGCGCTGGGCAACCCGGGCAAACACCGCATCGCGCATTTCACCGAAGGCCTGCGACAATACCCGGGTGGCCCCGTAGATCAGCAACAGGGCCACGGGAACGGCAACCACCGCCGCGCCCCCAGGTGTCAGGCTGTCGACAGCCTGTTTGTAGAATATCGGAACGGCGACGTTTGTTGCCTTGGCAAGGACAAGAAACAGCATGGCGGCAACCACGCGCCCTTTGAGGCCCGCTTGTGCCGTTGGCCACAAATAGGGCAGCAGGCTGCGGATGGTCTGCCAGTCGTTGCGGGCACCGGACGCGGGTGCTGTGTCAGCCATCGGACGCATGTGCCAACCTTTACTTTCTGCCAGGGGATGGGAATTGACGCAATGAGAGCTGAATATAGGTGAATTTGGGTGAAATTACACACCAATCGACTTAATGTGTACAAGTTCTATCATAACCTTTCATATTTATGAAAAAATGGTACGTTGAAAGTTGCGGATTACATTGGTATTCCAATGAAAATGAACCTATGGCAGATATGCCTCCGAATAATGGGGTTGCGTCGTGAGCGGATATGATTTTCAGAACCTGCGCGTTTTGATCTGTGACGACAGTCGCCAGATACGTTCGTTGCTGAAAACCTTCCTCAACGGCTTTGGCATCAAAAACATAGAGGAAGCCGTCGACGGGGATAAGGCCTTTCACGGGATGCAGCAGTTTGATCCAGATCTGGTGATTACCGACTGGAATATGCCGCCCACCAGCGGCCTCGATTTTATTGAACGCGTTCGTATGGGAGCGGATTCGCCCAATCCCTATGTGCCGATTATCATGCTGACCGGATACACCGAGCTTCACCGGGTCAAGCAGGCCCGTGACGCCGGGGTTTCGGCTTTTCTTGCCAAGCCGTTGAGCGCACAATCGCTGTACAAGAGGCTGGTCGCCGTGGTTGACGACAACCGGCCTTTCATCCGAAACGGCAAGTATTTTGGCCCGGACCGGCGCACCGAACGGGGCAGTGACTTTATGGGCGGCGAGCGGCGCAAGCGTTTGAACTGAGATTGCAGTAAAGGAAACCATGCATGGCTGATACTTCAATCATCCGTCCGCCTCGGCATATAAGCCGCAAGGTCCCGAAATCCGGCGGTCCCTCGCCGGAACAGGCGATCATGCTGGCTCTGAATGCCGCCGAGGAACTGACGGATGAGTATCAGGGATGGGCCGTAGATGATCTGCGTGATTTATGGCAAAAGTTCGAAAAGCTGTCGTCTGACCGGGCCGTGACAAAAGCAGAAATCACCGAAATGTTCGACATTGCCCATGAAATACGGGGCCAGGGGGGCTCTTTCGGATTTGATCTGATTTCGGCGATCGCTGATTCCCTGTGCAAATTTATCGAAGGCCGGCGTCAGTTCAACGCCGGCGTGCTCGATGTCATCAAGGTTCATATTCTGGCCATGCGTGCGGTATTCCATCAGCAGTTAAAGGGCGATCAGGGTGCGCTTTCCGAGCAGTTGACCGAACTGCTGCAGGCGCTGCGCAACAAAGTTGACCTTAAGACCAATTACGGCTCTTAGTCGCATTCCGAGCTCTGCTGTGGCCCTATCAACAGGAAAGGCACTCGCCGCCATCAGTAGTGCGGTGGTGGTGGCTCATCGGCGGTACCTTCGGAGCGGTCCTGCTTGCCTTCCAGCTGGTTTTCCAGGGTCCCGATCTTCAGCTTCAATTGATCGATCATCTGCCATTGCTTGGTGACCATGTCGCTCAGTTCATCGAAGGATTTCTCAATAACCGAAATCCGCATCTCCAGTTCAATGACTTTTCCCGCCTGCTCAGTCATAGGTCTGTTGTCTCCGATTGTATGTTGCCATCGTCATGCATGACGGGGTAAATTCGACCCAGATGTACACAGGTTTAGGGGTTCTGTCTTGGATATTCTACGCATTATCATTGCCATCTTCATTCCGCCGCTGGCGGCCTTTCTGACGGTCGGCATTGGCTTGCATTTCTGGCTCAACTTGGTGCTGACCCTTTGCTTCTTTATCCCGGGCATGATCCATGCGCTGTGGTTGGTGGTCAAAAACAAACCTGTGGGATGAAGTCAGGCCGGTGGCTGGCTGTGCAGACCGGGCGCCGGTCAGATGCGGGTTATCAGCCTACTCCCACTCAATCGTTCCCGGCGGTTTTGATGTGCAGTCATAAACCACCCGGTTGATGCCCTGGACCTGATTGATGATACGGCTGGTTACGCGGCCGAGAAATTCCATGGTGAAGGGATAGATGTCGGCGGTCATGCCGTCGGTTGAGGTCACGGCACGCAGGGCGCAGACATAATCGTAGGTGCGGGCATCACCCATGACTCCGACGGTCTGCACCGGCAGCAGCACGGCGAAGGCCTGCCAGATCTCGTCATACAGACCAGCTTTACGGATTTCATCCAGATAAATGGCGTCGGCCTTGCGCAGGATGTCCAGATTTTCCGGCTGGATGGCGCCCGGCATGCGGATCGCCAGACCGGGCCCCGGAAACGGATGACGGCCAACAAAGCTGTCGGGCAGACCCAGTTCACGACCCAGCTCACGGACTTCATCCTTGAACAGCTCGCGCAGGGGCTCGACCAGCTGCATGTTCATGCGTTCCGGCAGGCCGCCCACATTATGGTGCGACTTGATGGTGACGCTGGGGCCACCGGTAAAGGAGACGCTCTCGATGACGTCCGGGTACAAGGTGCCCTGGGCCAGAAAATCGGCGCCGCCGACGGCCCGGGCTTCCGCTTCAAACACATCGATAAACAACCCGCCGATTATTTTGCGCTTGGTTTCGGGGTCACTGACGCCGGTCAGCTTGCCCAGGAACATTTCGGACGCATCCTTATGGACCAGCGGAATGTTATAGTGATCACGAAACAGGGTGACCACTTCATCGGCCTCGTTCATGCGCATCAGGCCATGGTCAACAAACACGCAGGTCAGCTGATCGCCGATCGCTTCGTGCAGCAAGACCGCAACCACGGAACTGTCGACGCCGCCCGACAGGCCGCAGATGACCCGTCCGGAGCCAACCTGGCTGCGCACCTTCTCGATGGCTTCGTCCTTGAAGGCGGCCATGGTCCAGTCACCGCCACAACCGCATACCCGATGCGTGAAATTGGAAATCAGCCGGGCGCCGTCCGGTGTGTGGACGACTTCCGGATGAAACTGCACGGCATAAAACCGCCGGTCATCATTGGCGATGGCGGCATAGGGGGCGGTTGCGGTACTGGCAACCGTGCGGAAGCCGTCCGGTAATCGGTCGATGCGGTCGCCGTGGCTCATCCAGACCTGATGGTTTTCACCGGTCTTCCATACCCCTTCAAACAACACGCAGTCACCGACAATATCCACATGGGCACGGCCGAACTCGCGGTGGTCCGACAGGGTCACGTCGCCGCCCATCTGGGCAACCATGGTCTGCTCGCCGTAACAGATGCCGAATACCGGCAGGCCCAAGTCGAACAATTCCTGGGGCGCGCGGGGTGTTTCCGCCTCGGTGACGGAGGCAGGGCCACCGGACAGAATGATGCCTTTCGGGCCAAACTGCCGAATGGATTGCGCGGTTACCGCATTAAACGGGTGAATCTCGCAATACACCCCTGATTCGCGGACACGCCGGGCAATCAACTGGGTGACCTGGGAGCCAAAATCGACGATTAAAATGCGGTCAGCATGGAGTTCATTTTTCATGCAGTTCTTCTAATCAAAGCCGTCGGCAGAGTCACGTATTTGTCATCCTCCGCCAGCACGCCTCTTTTGACCGTTGTTTAAGACTGGGTAATCTGCTGCCACCAGGCCAGGGTCGCCGCCGCGGTTTTTTCGAAATCGGGCAGCAGACGGGCAACCGCCGCCAAATCATCGGCCGCGCTTTCCATTATGCGCGCGTCTTCGGCCAGCTTGATGGCGAACAGCGACCCGCTCATGCCGATGATTGAATGGGCGGCATCCCTGATTGCATCGGGGTTCTTGTCGCGCAGTCCGTCGCGTATTTCCCGCAGTCTGCCTTCCATGGCCGCCGGGGCCTCCGCCAGCAGTTTTTCAACTTTCTCAGGAGAAAGCAGGGTCTTGAAGGCTTCCAGCTTTTCCATATTGCCGATCGGTGCGGGTTCTTTGTCCGACCCGGTCTCGGGTTCAGCTGGCGGTGTCGGCGCTGTTTCAGGCCCGGGCGCGGTGGTTGTATTGGGTCGGAAGCGGGCGAGCATTTCCCGCAACTGGTCTTCCGTAAACGGTTTGGTCAGGACCTCGTCCATGCCGTCTTTCTTGAACTGCTGATGGCGTTCGGCAAAAGCCTCCGCCGTCAGTCCGACAATGGGAATATGCCTGCCGGCCGGGGTATTCCTTATGGCTTTTGTGGCTTCAATGCCGTTCATTTCGGGCATATGAATATCCATCAGGATCAGGTCATAGTCGGACCGCTCCATGGCGGCAACGGCTTCAAGACCATTGACGGCGACAAACACCGAATGACCGAACTGGGTTAGAAAGGCTTCTGCGATCATGGCATTAACCGTATTGTCTTCAGCGAGCAGAATACGCAGGCTGCTGACGTCGCCGTCTGGCTGCAGGGGCCGGTTACGTTTGTGCAGTTGTGCCGCTTCCTCCGGGCTTGCCTGATGGAAGGGAAGAATAACCTGAAACGTTGTGCCTTCGTCCGGAATACTGGTTGCCGAAATTGTGCCGTCCATCAGATCGACCAGGCGTTTGACAATCGACAAGCCGAGGCCGGAGCCGCCGAACTTGCGGGTAATTGACGAATCCTCCTGGGTGAACGCGTCGAAAATGTAGGGTAACCGGTCCTCTGATATGCCGGTCCCCGTATCGGTAACGGAAATGGAAATCGAGATCGGTTCCGATACATCCTGCGTCGGCGCCTGGGCGGGTAGATTTTCAATTTTAACGGAAACCTGGCCCGCATGGGTGAACTTGATTGCATTGCTCAGCAGGTTCCAGACAATTTGCCGTAACCGGACGGGGTCCCCCTTCAGGGCATCGGTGCCTTGGGTTGTATCGTTGACAACCAGGGTAATCCCCTTGTCATCGGCCAGCGATTGAAACGGCGTGGAAACCGAGGAAAACAAATTGCGAAGGCTAAAGGGCGTGATCTCCAGCTCAATGCCGCCGGCTTCGATTTTGCTCATGTCCAGCACGTCATTGAGGATGGCGAGCAGGGTTTGCCCGGATGACAGAATGGTATCCACTTTCCGGCTTTGTTCCGGTTCCAGAGGCGAGTTTTTGAGAAGCTGGGCCATGCCAAGCACGCCATTGAGCGGTGTCCGGATTTCATGGCTCATGGTCGCCAGAAAGTTCGATTTTGCGCTGTTGGCAATTTCCGCTTCGCGCTGCAAATTTTCGGCGTCGCCGGCCATCCGGATAGCCGTTTCCTTGCTGATCTGCAGGTCCCGTGTGCGCTCTTCGACAAGCTTGGCGGTTACTTCCGCACGGTTCATGTAAACAACCACAATGGTGGTTATCATGGCTGTCATCATCAGCCCGCTGATCAGGACCAGCCAGCTCAGCCCGTCCAAATCCAGAATTGGGTGTGGATCCAGCTTCGTGAAGACAATATCCCAATTGCTGTTTCTGGCCGGTAAATCCAGGCTATAGGAAAGGCTGGTCAGGTCATGGCGCAGCGACAGGTTCGCTGCCGATTCATAGAGCAGTTGTGCCCCTTTTTCACCATTGCGATCAAAAATCTGGACATTGGTGCCTTGTTGTTTGGGTAATTGCTTAAGCGCCTGATCGACAATGTCGGCTATCCGGAAGACACCCAATGCGAAACCCTTTATACCTTCCTGACGGTCTTTGATGGTCTTTTTCGCAAGATCCCGGCGGTACACGGGCTGAAAAGCCAAAACCCCGTATTGTGTTCCTGTATCCTGAACCAGGGCGATCCGGCGGGTGAGCACGATTTCGCCACTGTCGCGCGACTCGATCAGCGCCTCGCGACGCACTGCATTCGACGCCAGATCAAAGCCAAAAGCCTTCTGGTTTTCATAATGCGGCTCAATGTAGTAGACCGGATAATATTCCGGTCGGCTTTGCGCCGGGATCATTATGTCTTTGCCGGCGTCTTCCAGAAACTGAAAATCCGAAAACCCGTGAAACTGCGCCGCACTTTCATAGGCGGCCCGTTGTTCATCGAAGACCCGCGGCACCCATTCCAGGGCCTGGATGCCTGACGACTGGTCGATGAGACTGGTAACAAATGAGGAAAACTGCTCCCGCGACACGCTCGGTGCGGTTCGAAAATAAGCCTGGACGGCGGCCAAGTAATCAAGATTTTTCAGTAGATTGGTCGAGATGGCCTGATAGCAGGGCAAGGTGTCGCGTGAAAACTGTTCAGCCCGCTGCTTGTGCGAAACGCCGTTCAGGTAATAGGTCGACGTCGCTGTTACCGACACACCCGATAAAACAATGACAAATATCAAAAGGTAGCGTCCGAGGCCCATGGGGATTACCGAAATCCATCCGCTCCGTTGAGGAAACAAGGCCCGAAGTACCGGTATGCAGACTTAAACCGGCACACAGCGAAGCCTGCGAAAGCTTACGCCTTTGTGGAGAGATGGAAAGTAAAACTATTAAAACGCTGTCGTTTCTATTTGATGCCGGGGGACTACCCGGACCAGTCGGTCATGCGTTTTGAAGCCCGTCCGACCAGGGCGTGCAAAGCCACGGTAAACAGCGCCAAAACAAAAAGCGCTGCAAACATCAGATCGATTTTGGCCCGGCCGTTGGCAAGCAGCATCAGATAGCCGAGGCCTTGCGAGGAGCCAACCCATTCGCCAATGACGGCACCAATGGGTGCGTAAACGGCGGCCAGGCGCAGCCCCGAACCCAGGGATGGCAGGGCCGCCGGCAGACGTAGACGCAGCAGTGTGCTGGTTTCCGACGCGCCCATGGTTTGCGCCAGGTCGAGCAATCCCGGATCACAGCGGCGCAGGCCGTCAAAGAAATTCGACGCCACGGGAAAATAGATGATCAGGATCGCCATGACGATTTTGGACGCAATGCCATAGCCCAGCCACAGGGTCAGGATCGGGGCCAGGGCAAACACCGGCACCGCCTGGCTGAACACCATGACCGGCAACATAAAGCGGCGGGCGGCGGGCGAAACCATCAAATGCATCGCCGTTGTCATGCCCAGCGCGGCGCCGATCACAAAACCGATCAGCACTTCGGCAATGGTGATTTGCGCATGCTCCATGATCAGCGGGAAATTGAAGACGAAGGACTGCCAGACGCGGTAGGGGCCGGGAAGAATGTAATGGGGCACACCCGTCGCCCAGACAACCAGTTGCCAGACGCCAACCGCCAGCACAAAGGAGACAGCAATATCATACCCCTTACGCATCGGGCTGACTCCGTAACTGGCTCATCAGGGCAATCTGCGCAGCCAGGGTTTCCGGCGCATCATAAGGCCGGATCGGTGGCCGGGACGGCGTCGGGTGACGGTTAAGCCCGTTTGCCGTCATGATCAGGATGTGATGGCCCAGTCGGGCGGCTTCCGACGGGTCGTGGGTAACCAGCAATACCGTTCGCCCGGCCAGCAGTTCGAAGGCCAGTTCCTGCATTTCAGCACGCGTTTTGGCGTCGAGCGCGGCAAACGGCTCATCCAGCAGGACAAAGGGGCGGTCTTCCATCAGGGCCCGGGCCAGGGCGACCCGTTGCCGCATGCCGCCCGACAGCGCCGCCGGGCGTTTGGCCGTGTGATCGGCAAGGCCAACCCGGGCAATCAGCGTTTCTGCCCGCCCGTGATCCGGCGCCGATCCGCGCAGGCGGGCACCCAGCAACACGTTGTCGTGAATATTGAGCCAGGGGGCCAGCAGATCCGCTTGCCCCATATAGGCGACCCGGCCCTGCAGGGGGAAATGGTCATCAGTGTCGATGGTGCCGGTAAACGCACCGCCTGTCTCCAGGCCTGCCAGCAGCCGCAGCAGGGTCGATTTGCCGACCCCAGAAGGTCCCAGGAGGCAGGTCCATTCCGCCGCTTCGACCCGCAGTTCCAGGTCCCTGAACAGGACCTGGTGCTGGTGGGAAAAGTCACCCTGCAGGGTGACGCCAGGCAAACCGGAAGCCGGGGAGGAGGTGCTTAAAGCCATTAACGGCCCCGCAGTCCCATCTGCCAGAATTCAATCTCGAGCCGGGTTGCCGTGTGAAAGCGTTTGCATAAAAGCGCCCAGCGCGGGTTTTCCGACGGCCGTGCACCGAGCCGTGCGGCAATCGCCTGCTCGATCATGGCGCCCAGCCGATGGCACAGATCCTGATAGGCATCGCCCGCATAGGTATCGATCCAATCCTTGTAGGGAGTGTCGGTGGAGGCGGATTTAGCGATTTGGGCACCGATGACCCCATAGCCGAAAATACACGGGGCCAGAGCTGCCATTAAATCCAGAAAATCGCCGGACAGGCCGGCATCCATCACGAACCGGGTATAGGCCAGATTTTCCAGGGCCTCGTCGGTGCCGTAAAGCTGCTGTTCGGATATACCGATCTTTTTACAGGTTTCCACGTGCAACTGCATTTCATGATTAACCAGGGCATCGACCGTCGATGCGGCAATTTTCATTTCCGCCAGGCTTTCCGATTTGACCACGGCCATGGCCCAGGCCCGGGTGAAGTGTACCAGAAAAATATAATCCTGGATCAGGTAATGCTGGAAACTGGCCTGCGGCAGGCTGCCGTCGGCCAGTCCCTGGACGAAGGGGTGGGTGGTATAGGTGGCCCAGTCCGCGCCGGCGGCGTCGCGCCAGCGGCCAAGCGATGGCGAGGCATAAAGGGCCTCGCTCATGGCGCGGTTACATCAATGGCGATTTTGGCCAGCGGGTTGATTGAGTTAATCAATCCGGCGTCTTTCAAAAACGCCTCGAAACGGATATAGCGGCCATTGTCCAGGGCCGCCGGGCGCAGCGCAAAACGCGGCATGGTATCGGCCCAGGCCCGTTTGTTCAGCTCATCCTGCAGCTCTTTTGAGGTGGCGGAAAATAGCTTCCAGCTTTCCGCCGGATGATTGATCATAAACTGGGTTGCCAGTTCAACGGCGGCCAGGAAGCGCCTGATCTTATCGCTGTCCATGGTGTTGGCGTTGGCGACGTAAATCAGTTCGTCGTAGGCGGGAAGTCCTTCCTCCTCCAGATAGAAACAACGGCCCTTAACGCCCTCGATATCCATTTGGTTAAGCTCGAAATTGCGGAATGCACCGATCACTGCATCGACCTGTTTTGACATCAAAGCGGGCGACAACGACCAGTTGACGTTGATCATTTCCACGTCATCGCGGCTCAGGCCGCTGTTCTTCAGGACGGTCGCCAGTTGCACCTCTTCGACGCCGGCCACCGAAAAACCGACCTTGCGGCCTTTCAGGTCCTTGATCGACTTAACCGGGCCATCGGCCAGCACCAGAATGCAGCTCAGCGGCGTCGCCACCAGGGTGCCAACGCGGATCAGGGGCAGGCCTTCGTGGATTTGCAGGTGCAGTTGCGGCTGATAGGAAACCGCCAGATCGGCCTTGCCGGCGGCAACCATCTTTGGCGGATCAGCCGGATTGGCCGGGGCGATGATCTCGACCTCCAGACCGACGTCTTTGAAATAACCCTTTTCCCGGGCGATAATAATCGGGCCGTGGTCCGGGTTGACGAACCAGTCCAGAATCAGGGTCATTTTATCAGCCGCATGGGCTGGCAGGGTGATCATCAGGGCAACGAACAAGAGCAGAATTCGCATGGGTATTCCTTTAAAAGGCGTTGTGTTAATCCTGTTTCCAGGAGCGATAGAAATGGTGTACTGGGCCGTGGCCGGAGCCTACGCCCAGGCCGTCGGCGGCGGCGATGGCACCGTGCAGGTAAGCATGGGCTTCCTTCACGGCTTCCGGCAGCGTCAGGCCCTTTGCCAGCCCGGCGGCGATGGCCGCCGACAGGGTGCAGCCGGTGCCATGGGTGTTTTTGGTGTTGATACGTGGCGCGCGATAGGCAATCGGTGCCGCGTCCTTTAAAATCAGCAGATCAACGCATTCCGGACCTTCCGCATGGCCACCCTTCATGAGCACGGCGGCTGGCCCGAGAGCGAGCAGGGCGCGGCCCTGTGCTTCCAGCTCATCGGTATTTTTTGCCGGGGCCGCATCCAGCAACACCGCCGCTTCCGGCAGGTTCGGGGTCAGCAAGTCGGCAATAGGCAGCAACTGACTGCGCAGCGCGGCCACGGCATCCGCCTGCAGCAGGGCATCGCCGGATTTGGCAATCATCACCGGATCAAGCACCACCGGCACTGACTTGTTTTTCAGGCCGGCAGCGACGGTGCCAATGGTTTCAGCCGTGGCCAGCATGCCGATCTTGACGGCATTGACGGCAATATCGTCGAACACGGCATCGATTTGCGCGGCGATGATATCAACCGGCACCCCATGCACGGCGGTGACGGCGCGGGTGTTCTGGGCGGTGATCGCGGTAATCACGCTGGTGCCGTAAACGCCGAGCGCCGAAAAGGCCTTCAGGTCGGCCTGAATGCCGGCACCGCCGCCACTGTCGGAACCGGCAATGGTCAGGGCGATGGGGACGGATATGGTCACCATTTATCTTCCCTAATGCCAGCGATCGGGCAGGACAGGGGAAGAAGAGAATTCACAATCAGATAATAGAAGCAATCGTTCCCTCCGCCGGTACTAACCAGATCAGGTTCAATGGGTCAGCTTGCGCTTCTCAGCCCTTCGGGCACCCCAACGTTGCCGAGAGGTATAACAGGTGGCAAGACGGTGTTCAATGGCGAGGATAGCAGCGGCTGATGATAATTCACAGGTGCGGATTGCCGATTCATCACCTCCTCCCGGTGATGCTCCTCACATCTGTGTCGTGTTTTCATCTGTTTTGAAACCGGATAAATTAAGACGGTCGCCGCTATTGGCGACGCTTGATTCCCAGGTACGATAAAGGAACCTGACATGACGCGTTTTCTGCTGGCAGGATTGCTCCTGCTTGTGACACCGATTTCGAGTTTTGCCGCCGACAAACTGCCGGTGCCAACTGGTCCGGTGGTTTTGACTATGGAAGGCAATATCACCACCACCAACGCAGCCGCTGGCAAAGCCGCCTGGGATATGGACATGCTGAAAAGCCTGGGCGTTCTGTCCTTTCAGACCAGGACGCCCTGGACGGAAGGCAATAGCACATTTGAAGGGGTCCTGGTGCGTGATGTGATGGCGGCGGTTGGAGCCGCCGGCACCGCAGTAGAGGCCTTTGCCCTGGACGGCTATTCCAATGAAATTCCGGTCACGGATTTCACTGACTATAACGTGATTCTGGCCTTTTCCATGAATGGTCAACCGCTTGATAGCGAGGAAAAAGGGCCGTTGTGGGTGATGTATCCCTTTGATGCGCACCCGAAGATGGATATCGAGGAAAAATCCGCCCATGCGGTCTGGCAGTTAACCCGGATGGTGGTCAGATAGGGAGGGGGCGCGAAAATCAGACTTCGGTCGGGTGATACCAGGACTGTTTCTTTTTATCCGCCATCAAAAAAGTGCCATTGCCTCTGATGACCTCGCCCGGACCGAGGTCAATATTGTTGGCGTCCCCGTATCCCTTGAGAACAGCACCGCGCTCATCGGCGACGGCGTGGCTGTAGGATTGACCGCCCAGCAGTGTGCAGTCCCTGACCGTGATCATGCCCAGCACCTGGCATCCGTCGCCAAGCTTCGCGTTGCCAAATATGGAAACATGTCCGCGGTAACGCCCGTGGTTGCCAATGGTAATAGGCCCCCTGTCCGCATCCAGCCGGGTGTTGGCAAAAAACTGGTTGCCGTCACCGATGCTGCATAAGGCGGTGCCAGGGCACTCGATCAGGGTGTTTGGGTAGAACCTGTTGTTTGCACCAATGGTCGCGTGTTGGGAAATCAGGGTTGAGAACGGATCGAACACAATATTGCCCCGCTCAGCCAATGCCAGCAAATCACGCAGGTTCAGGTACCCGGCTTCCGTCCGGACCCGGTCGACGGCAGCAACCAGATCGCTATCGATTAAACCTTGCATACCTTATCCACAAGGCGGTCCATGAAGGCGGCGGCTTCCTGCAGTTGTGACAGCTCAATATACTCGTCGGGTTTGTGGGCCTGTTCAATGGAGCCCGGACCACAGATCACCGTGGGGACGCCGGCGGTGGTATGAAACAGGCCGGCTTCCGTACCAAAGGCGACTTTGGCGTGGTCGTTTTTGCCGGCCAGGGCTTTCACGAAAGTCACAACTTCCTCGTCGGCGTTCAGGTTTAGGCCCGGCATATCGTTGATGCAGGTAATGTCGATACCCGTATCGCGGCTGATTTTACGCATGCGCGGCTCGATGTTCTGGGCTGTAAATTCCCGGATTTCCGCCTCGATGGCATCGGGATCATCATCGCCCACATAACGGAACTCGAAATCGAAACGGCAGTCCTTGGGAACAATATTGAGGGCCGTGCCACCATTGATGACGCCGGTATGCACGGTGGTGTGGGAAACATCGTACAGTTCGTCAAACGGACCGTTTTCCTGGATGCGCCGGGCCATGGATGTCAGGTGGGTAATCAGTTCAGCCGCATACTGGATGGCGTTGACCCCCTGCGGGGCAAGGCTGGAATGGGCCTCCAGACCGCGCACATGGGCGGAGTAGGAGCGTTTGCCCTTGTGCCCGACAATCACTCCCATTGAGGTTGGCTCGCCAACAATCGCCATGCGCGGTTTCACGGGCAGTGTATTGATCATGTCGATCATCCGGCGCACGCCGATACAGCCAATTTCCTCGTCGTAGGAGAAGGCCAGGTGAATGGGTGTGTGCAGGCCGCGGGCCAGAAATTTAGGCACATAGGCCAATGCCAGGGCGATAAAGCTTTTCATGTCCGACGTACCCCGCCCGTAAAGCTTGTCGCCCTTGGTGGTCAGGGTAAACGGGTCGGTGCTCCAGTCCTGGCCATCGACGGGAACCACGTCCGTATGCCCCGACAGCATGATGCCTGACATGGTCGGGTCACCCAGGGTCGCATACAGATTGGCCTTGCCGCCCGCTTCATCAAGAACCCGCGTGCTTTCAATGCCATGGCTGGAAAGGTATTCTTCAATGAATCGAATGAGGTCCAGATTTGAATTCCGACTGGTGGTGTCGAAGGAAATCAACTTTTCAATGAGTTCCAGGGTTGGTTTATCGGACATAGGGGCTCCGCAAATGAATTTGATCGTTTCAGGGGAGATCGTTATCTCATATAAACAAAATTGAGGTAAAGGCCGCTGTTTGCAAGCCTCTCGGTAATGTGGGAAGACGAAGACGACGATGACAGCAGAAACGCACGCAAAAATCAGAGAGTTTCTGACACGGCAAAGGGCCGCGCAGTTCCGGTTCCTGACGGGTTTGGTTCGCCGTCCCACCGATCATCCGGACGTCGATTTTACTGAATTTCTGGATTTCCTTGTTCTTAACCTGAGCGCCTTCGGATTTCGCATTGATTACCATTCGGTCCCCGATGCACGCTGTCAGGCCGCCGGTCGCGCCACGGTCACGAATATTGTCGCCCGCCGCAGCTTTGGGCCGGGTCCGACAGTCGCTCTGGCCGCCAATGTGGACACGGCGCCGGCCGGAGAAGGCTGGCAGGATGATCCGTTTTCGGCACGTATTGAGAATGGGCGGATGTTCGGGCGCGGCGTCGTCAGCGCCAAAGGCGCACTGGCGGCCTATGTGTTCGCCATCCAGGCGCTTGCAGAAATGAAAACGAAAATCGCGGGTTCGGTTGAACTCCACATCACCTGCGACGGGGAGAGTGATGGTGACCTGGGCGCCGGCTGGCTATTGGCCGAAAAACTGGTAGCACCGGATTACGTGATCTGTCCGGGTACAACCTATTCGCTGATTTCCGCAGCCAATGGCCTGTTGCAGATGGAAGCTGAAATTCGTGGCCGTTCGGCACCGGCGAGCCGTCCTGAAAATGGCCGCGATGCGCTGGAGGCGGCGACCCGGGTGATGGCGGCTGTCTATGGATTGCGCAGCGCCTACGCAAAAATAAAATCGAAAATTCCCGGCATTAATTCACCAAGCATACTGGTGTCGAAAATCCAGGGCGGCGAAAGCGGTCGTGCGGTCAGTGAACGCAGCCGGCTGACCGTTACCCGCAGTCTGCTTCCGGAAGAGGATGTTGCGGTCATCGAAAACGAGATTACAAATTTAATCGGTCTGGAAGTGACCCGGGTGCCGGGGGTTCTCTGCAAGATTCGCCGGGCCGGACTGTCGCTGCCGCTGGTTGGTGGCGACAAGGCCCGTACCCTGATTGATCATTTTCAAAACCAGGCGGTGGCGGTTTTTGGCAACCCGTTACCGGAGGTGGGGACGCCAAACGGTTCCATGGCGCGGCACTATGCGGCGGCAGAAATTCCGACCGTCCTGTACGGAGTCGGCCCGGCCAACCCGGCGGCGGCACAGGTCGGCGCTGCCAACGAGGTCCTCAATCTTGACGATTTGCGCAAATCGACGGAGTTTTTGAGTTGCGTGCTGGCGGACATACTGAAATCTGACAGTCTAGTCCCGGATGCCGTATCCGCGCGAGAATGACACTGACGGGGCGAAATGGTCCCGCAACTCCCGTGCCGTGCGAACCGTGGTCTGATCCATGGTGTCGGCCGGACAAGGCCAGCCGCCCTGGCTGTCGGTAATCTGGATGGTTGCCGGACCCAGCTTGATCTGTCGATAGGTCGGCGTCCCATAACCCCGATGCAGGCCCAGAAATTCCGTCGCATGGAAAACGCGGCATTGCGCCTGGGCATTGTCTTCGAGGCGGAACAGTCCGAGATTGAGACGCGATGGTTCAGCCTTTTGCAGACGCGGTCCGGCATGGGCCAGATGGCTGCGGTATTGATCGCGCCGTTTCGGATCGGCTGTATAGGTATAGGTCCCGGGATCGGCAATCCAGTCTTCGCCATCAATCTGTAACTCGAAGGCAAGCTGGTCGTTATGGGCATGTCCACCGTTACCGCCCTGGCCGACGGGGCCGCAGCGTACCGCCATGAAGAACCGCTCAGCACGCCAGATAAACAGACCGAATTCCGGATAGGCAATGGCCCGAAGACCGGTCAGTAATTCCGTCGACGGCAGTTCGATGTTCAGGCGCTGGCTCGCCGTTACCGGCCCCGCCACCAGGGGGTCCGAAGGCGGAACGAAGGAGGATGGCAACGCCTCTCGATTGCCGCGCAATTTCCACGGGCCTTTCAGGGCACGGATGATTTCGGTTTCCCCCGTAAAGGCCGGGTCGCTCAGATCCAGCAGTTTACGATCATCCAGTAAACCACCGATGGCTGCCACCAGATGGCCGTGCTGCAAATGGTCCTCCTCGACGGAGCCGGGCAGGACAACCGGGCTCAGCTTGAACAGACGCCCGTTGTCCGTATCGCCGATCTGCACCACATGGCCGTCCGGCTTGGTGACGTCCACGGTGAACTGTGCCATCCTACGCAGACGGTCAAAATGGACCTCCGCAAAAGGCCCGAATTGTTTTGACCAGGCGACGGGTCCCGGCTCAAGGGCCGGTCGCCCAGACCAGTTGTTGGCATCATATTCCTGCAGGGCCGCCCGTTTGGCAGGCGAAAGACCGAGTATAAGGGCGGTGCCGTAAACCGCCATTTCAGCCGACAGGCGGTGATAACCGGTTGATGCCTCGGCATTTGCGCCGTCCCCATGAAACTGGATTTCAACTTCGCGGACAAACTGCTGGACGGCAAATGCCAGCCAGCAATCGATTTCCGGGTCGCGTGGCAAAAAGCCCGCAACAAAAAGCAGGCCGGTAATATCGGCCAGATAGTGGTTTCCGCGAAACCCCCTGTGCCATTCCAGGTGATTGACGATGTGGACCCCGTGGGCCCTGATCGCGGCAACAAATTCGTTGATGAAAGCCGGCTCAATGGAGATGTCCTGTGCGCGCAGAAGATCATAGGCGAGAATCAGATTGGCGGCCCGAATCGCTACATCCATGGTGCAGACCCAGTTAACCCCGTAAGCGGGCGGGTTGGCTGCCATGAAGTCCAGCAACTGGTTTTGAAATTCAGTGGTGCAGAGCTGTTGGTCTGCCGCCGCATCGGGTGGCGGATGGGCACAGGCCAGGGCCAGTTGCGCCAAGTGCTGCATGCGGGCCAGTTCCCAGGGCACTTTGATATCGACATCGGGCTCATGGCCATAAAGCACGGACGGGCTCGGTTGAATGGCCGACCAGCGATAACCGGAGCGGAAGTCGGTGTGCCAGTCAATCGCCTGGTAGGGGGGGGTGATCTGGGCACGGATGTCGCGGGCACGCGCCGCGTTCGCCGTTGTGCTTATATCCACGGACGGGGTTTGCCGGCGGTTAAGGTCTGTCCAGCCGGATCCCAGAAGGTTGAACCGGTGCGCCAGCGTTCTTTCCGAGAGTTCATGAAGCAGGGTCAGTTGTTGGTGTGAATGGGACGGGGAAAAATCATGCAGAAGCTGGCACAGGGACTCCCGGGACACCGGCACAGGATCAACATATGTGGATTTATAACGGTTTGTCCGGGCCTGCCATTTGCCTTTTATACGGTTGCGGGCCATGGCCATGGCTTTTGCCAGGGCGACGTGCAAGGGCAGGGACAGTCCGTATCTGAAGAGGTGGCTGATGCTCATAAACTGACGGCCGCGCAATGATTTGAGGGTGGAGACAGGAACCGGTTCGCAGGCCTTTATAGCGCAGCCGGAGGTGTGGCGGACAGAAAAATGGTAAATTAAATGCACCTCTATTGAACGAACGGGTCGAGTGGCATAGCTTCTGCCCGTCGTCGCTCCTCAATTGTTGGCAACGGCCAGTTTTATCGGGGTTGCCTGCTGATGAAGATTATCATCAATGCCATTTCTGCGAATACCGGAGGGATTGTCACTTACACGTCGAACCTGATCGAATATATCGGTCGGGAAGACCTTGATGCAATTATTTATGTGCCGCGTACCTTCAATGCCGGCCTCATTGAGTCGCCCAATGTGACAGTCAAGAAAGTTCCGGTTAAGCGGTTTTTCGGGCCCATCCACCGGTTTTTGTGGGAGCAGATTTTCTGGCGGAAAATCGTCAAGAAAAGCGGCGCCGATATTCTTTATTCCTCGGCAAATTATGGTGTCTTATTTCCACCCATCAAGCAGGTGCTGTTGGTCCAGGGCGAAATTTACCTGAATCCGGTCTATCGCGACAAGGTTCTGCCGAAGTTGCCGATATCTGAACAGATTTCGGCCTTCCTGCGCCGCAATCTCATGCTGTTTTCAGCCCGTCATTCCAGCATCACCATTTTTCCGTCTGAGGTCGCTTTGAACGCCGCCCTCGATTATGGCCCCGATATTGCTGAAAATTCCGTGGTCAATTATCTGGGCGTTGGCGACCGGTTTGCGGCCACTGAATCGCGCCGGGAATGGCGCCAGGACGGACAACTGGAATTGTTGTATGTATCCGTCTTTTACCCGCACAAGGACCCGGTTACCCTGGCCGAAGCGTCACGTTTGCTCAATGATCAGGGGTTGCCGACAAAAATCCGGATCACCATGGAAGCCCATGATTTCGATCCCTGGCCGTCCAGCCGCAACGAACTCACTGCCCTGACGTCGGATCGCTATGCTGATTGCGTAAATATCGGCCGCATTGAACACCAGCAGTTGACCGATGCGCTTAAATCCTATGATGCTTTTGTCTTTCCGTCGATGGCCGAAACATTCGGTTTTCCCATGGTTGAAGCCATGCGTGCGGGGATTCCCCTGATCGTGTCGGATATCCCCATTCACCGTGAAATCTGCGGCGATGCGGCGCTTTATTTCAAACTTAGCGACCCGGTCGACCTGGCCGCCCGAATCAAGGAACTCGACGGCAGCGCGTCGCTGCGCGCAACACTAATCGATCGGGCGAAAAAACGTGCAGTCAACCAGTTCTCCTGGGAAAAACACATCAGTGCCCTGCGCGGCTCGCTCGACTCTGTGTTTGCACCGAAAAAAATCAGGGTTCTTATCAACGCCCTGCACGCGCGCACCGGCGGCGGCGTTACCTATCTACGCAACATGCTGCCGCTGCTGGCCAGGGACCCGATGCTGGAGGTGCATTTATGTGCCCATGAGGACCAGCAGGATGTGCTGCCAAAAGCCATCGACAATATCGAGTATCATTTTTTGCGGTTTGAACGCGGGTTCTGGAAAGTGCTTTTGCGCGAGCAGATTGATTTGCCGAAGCTTGCCCGCAGATTGCGGGCCGACATTACCTTTTCACCGGCAAATTACGGACCGATTTTTGCCCCCAATTCCGTTGTCATGCTGCGTAATGCGGTTAGCGTCGGGTTTGTCGAACGACGCCCGGTCAAGCTTGCCTACTGGGCCCTGCTGTTTGTTGCGACCCTTGTTTCGCTGGCGGCCAGCAAGCGGGCGATCGCGGTTTCCAATTACGCCAGCCGGGTCGGGACCGGTTTTATGTGGGACTGGACCCGGTCAAAAGTTGCTATCATTCCGCACGGTGTTGATGGCCGGTTTCGCGTAAACCGGAAAGTAAAACGAAACGAAAATACCATTTTAGCGGTTTCGGATATTTATGTGCAGAAAAATTTCAAGAATTTG
>JABMNT010000273.1 GCA_013203595.1 Rhodospirillales bacterium | reverse complement strand
TCCGGTTGACCGGCACAGGTAAGGTGCGCGCCAACGTGGCCTACAAACGCCACGGTATGAGTAAACGCCCCCAGAAGATGAAACGAAAAGCCCGCGGCACCATGATTTTATGTGCAGCCGATGCGCGTCTCGTTAAGTCTTATATGCCCAACGGTTAGTTTAATTTAAGGAATCAATGTCATGGCACGTGTCAAAAGAGGCGTAACCACCTACGCCCGCCACAAAAAAGTATTAAAGAAGGCCAAAGGGTATCAGGGCCGCAACAAGAACGTCTTTCGCGCCGCCGTCGAGCGGGTCGAGAAAGCCGGTCAATATGCATACCGTGACCGGCGTGTGCGGAAACGCACCTTCCGCGGTCTGTGGATCCAGCGCATCAACGCCGGAACCCGCATACATGGGGTCACCTATTCGCAGTTTATGCACGGTTTGAGCAAAGCCGGTATCGAGGTTGACCGCAAGATCCTGTCGGATATCGCTGTCCATGAACCGGAAGCGTTTAAAGCGTTGGTAGATCAGGCCCAGGCCGCTCTCGCCAGCTCCGCATAAGCGCCCATAAGAAAACGCTTACAAGTCTTTGGAGACGGGAGCCGCCACTAGCGGAGGCTCCCGTTTGTCATTTTTGGAAACGGTGGTGGGTCATGGAAAATCTGGACAGCCTTAAAACGGAACTGATGGATGCGGTGAACGCCGCCGCTGATCTGGCGGCGCTGGAAGAAACCCGGATCACGGCGCTCGGCAAAAAAGGCCGGATCACAGCAATGATGAAGGGCCTGGGCGCCATGGACCCGGACCAGCGCCGCGCCGCCGGTCAGGCCCTCAACGTCATCAAGGACGAAGTGGCCGCCGCCCTGGATGCCCGCAAACTGAGCCTGGAAGATGCCGCCCTCGATGCGCAGCTGGCCGAACAGCGGGTCGACATCAGCCTGCCGGTGCGCCCGGAACAGGAAGGCCGCATTCACCCGATCAGCCAGACCATTGACGAGATGGTGGCGATTTTGGGGGAAATGGGCATGACCGTCGCCGAAGGCCCCAACATCGAAGACGACTGGCACAACTTCACGGCCCTGAACATTCCCTTCGATCATCCGGCCCGCCAGGAACACGATACCTTTTATCTGCCGGGTGACGTCGAAGACCGCAAGGTGCTGCGTACCCACACCAGCCCCGTGCAGATCCGTACCATGATGCAGGGTAAGCCGCCGTTTCGGATTATTGTCCCGGGCCGCACCTACCGCTGCGACTATGACGCCACCCATTCGCCCATGTTCCATCAGATCGAAGGCCTGTGGATTGATGAGCGTACCCATATGGGCCATCTGAAGGGCTGCATTATCGAGTTCTGTAGGGCGTTTTTTGGGGTCGATGATCTGCCGGTGCGGTTTCGTCCCAGCTATTTTCCGTTCACCGAGCCCAGCGCCGAATGCGATATCGGCTGCATCCGCGAAGACGGTCAGTTTCGCATCGGCCGCGGCGATGACTGGATGGAAATCCTCGGCTGTGGCATGGTCAATCCGGCGGTGCTCGAGAACTGCGGTGTTGATTCAACGAAATACCAGGGTTTTGCCTTCGGCATGGGTGTTGAGCGCATGGCCATGCTGAAATACGGGATTCCGGATTTGCGGACCTTTTATGAATCCGATTTGCGCTGGTTGCGCCATTACGGTTTCAGCAGCCTGGATGTGCCCAGCCTGGTCGGAGGGCTGAACCGATGAAATTCACTGTAGGCTGGCTCAAGGAGCACCTGGATACCCAGGCCTCGCTGGAGCAGATTGTCGAAAAACTGACGATGGTCGGGCTTGAGGTCGAAAAGGTCACGAACCGGGCCCGTGGCCTGGAAACCTTTGTCGTCGGTTATGTGGTCGCGGCCAGACAGCATCCCAATGCGGATCGCCTGCGGGTCTGTGATGTCGATACCGGCAGCGGCCGGGTCGAACTGGTATGCGGGGCACCCAATGCCCGGACCGGCATGAAAGGCGCTTTTGCGCCCGGCGGCGCGTATATTCCAGGTACCGGTATAACCCTGAAGCCCACGGAAATTCGCGGTGTTGTGAGCAACGGCATGCTGTTGT
>JABMNT010000272.1 GCA_013203595.1 Rhodospirillales bacterium | reverse complement strand
TCGGTAAACACCGCCGGCGGCAGGATCTCGCCGGCGGCGATTTTCGGCAGATATTTCTCTTTTTGTGCGTCGGTGCCACCCAGGCGGATCAGCTCAGCGGCAATTTCTGAACGGGTGCCCAACGATCCCACACCGATGTAGCCCCGCGACAGTTCTTCGGTGACCACACACATGGCCAGCTTGCCCATCCCCAAACCCCCGTCCTGTTCCGGTACGGTCAGTCCGAACACGCCCATTTCACACATCTGATCGACCACTTCCATGGGGATCAGCTGGTCTTTCAAATGCCAGCCATGGGCATGCGGGGTGACCTGTTCGTCGGCGAAGCGATGGAACTGATCGCGCACCATATCGGGCATTTCGTCACCCAGGCCCAATTGCCCGAAATGGCCGTCCTCGATCAGCGCCGCAATGCGCATGCGGACAGCGTCGGTATTGCCCGCATTCATCAGCAAAGCGGTCTGCGGGGTATGGAACGCGGCGACGGCCTGTTCGGATATGCCTAAGTCAGCGGGACGGACGATCTCGACCTGAGAAATGGCGATGCCACCGGTCAGTTGTTTGAGATATTCACCGAAGGCCGCCTGCAGGATCAACTGCTCAAGCTCACCAAACTGCTCGGCCGCCTGCAATCGCTGGCCCCAGCCCAGCATCTGGCGCAGACCTTCCACATAGGTCGCCATCCAGGCCAGCCCGTGGGCGGCGAACTGGTTGGTTTCGAGCAACCCGGAATCGGGCCTGCCGTCCCTGCTGGTCCGTTCCGACACCGCATGGCGGGCCTGGGCCAGCAGGTCTTCTGCCGCCGCCAAAGCGGCCGCCGCGCGGCCCGTGAGTTGGTTGATAATCAGCGAGTCCCTGCCCGTCATGCCTTCCATATCCGACTACCCTTCCAGACAATCCTCGATGGTCCGCCGTCCCGGGTGTTTGGCCTGCACGAGGACCGCCATGTTACCCGGTTTGTGCTGGTTGGAGAGCATTTTCATATGCGCCGCCGGAATCTCATCCCAGGAAAACACTTCCGACATGCACGGATCAATCCGCCGCTCGATGACCAGCTGGTTGGCCTGCGAGGCCTGTTTCAGGTTGGCGAAATGGCTGCCCTGGATGCGTTTCTGGCGCATCCACACGAAGCGGGCATCCATGGTCAGGTTGAAACCGGTGGTGCCGGCGCAGAAAACCACCATGCCGCCGCGTTTGACGATGTTGCAGCTGACCGGGAAGGTGGCCTCGCCGGGATGCTCAAACACAAAATCCACGTCCTTGCCCTTGCCGGTGATCTCCCAGATCGCCTTGCCGAACTTGCGGGTTTCTTTCATATAATCGCCAAAACCCGGCCCGTTGACTTCCGGCAACTGGCCCCAGCAATTGAAATCCTTGCGGTTGAGCACGCCCTTGGCGCCCAGACCCATTACGAAATCGCGTTTGCTTTCATCCGAGATGACGCCGATGGCATTGGCGCCGGCGGTGGCGATCAGCTGGATCGCCATCGAGCCCAGGCCGCCGGAGGCGCCCCAGACCAGTACGTTGTGGCCGGGCCGCAGGATGTGCGGGCGATGGCCGAACAGCATCCGGTAAGCGGTCGCCATGGTTAAAATATAACACGCACTTTCTTCCCAGGTCAGATGCTTTGGCCTGGGCATGCACTGCTGTGCCTGCACCCGGGTGAACTGGGCAAAGGAGCCGTCGGGAGTCTCGTAACCCCAGATCCGCTGCGATGTGGAAAACATCGGATCACCACCGTTGCATTCCTCGTCGTCGCCGTCATCCTGGTTACAGTGGACAACCACTTCATCGCCGACCTTGACCCGGGTCACCTTTGCGCCGACCGCCCAGACAATGCCCGCCGCATCCGATCCGGCAATGTGATAGGGCTCCTTGTGCACATCAAACACCGATATGGGCTGGCCGAGCGCCGCCCACACCCCGTTGTAATTGACGCCTGCCGCCATCACCATGATCAGCACTTCGTGGCTGTCGAGTTTGGGTACGTCGACGACTTCGCACTGCATCGCCGTGTCGGGGTTGCCATGGCGCTCGCGGCGGATCGCCCAGGCATACATTTGCCGGGGGACATGACCGAGCGGCGGAATTTCACCCAGTTCGTACAGGTCCTTTTTTTCCGTGTCCGGATATAAATCGATGACTTCTGCTGCGTCTGACATGAGTTCCTCCTGTCGTGGGAAGGGAAATTATCTGTTAATAGGCCTAAGACTTTATGTCTTTATTTGCAATGCACAATTTGTTAAATTACGTATAATAATATAAAAACGAAATTAAATTACGAGTTGAATTGTTTAATATCAGTAACTTAAATAAAAGTAATCGATTTTTGGTGGATATTTTATGGATAAAGAATTAGCAAATGCAGCAAATTCCGGGACGCAGGCGCGGGATAAACCGTGGCTGTTTCGGACCTATTCCGGACATTCATCGGCGGTCGAATCAAACCAGCTGTATCGCGACAATCTGGCCAAGGGACAGACCGGACTTTCCGTGGCTTTCGACCTGCCGACCCAGACCGGCTATGATTCCGATCATCCGCTGGCCCGGGGCGAGGTTGGCAAGGTCGGTGTGCCGATATCCCATCTGGGTGACATGCAGGCGCTGTTCGATGCGATCCCGCTGGCCGAAATGAATACCTCGATGACCATCAACGCCCCGGCGGCCTGGTTGCTGGCCCTGTACATTGCCGCCGCCGAGCGTCAGGGGGCCAGCAACCAGGCCGCCGGGG
>JABMNT010000271.1 GCA_013203595.1 Rhodospirillales bacterium | reverse complement strand
GGCCAGTTCGGCCCCGTGCTGGCGCAGCATGTCGGCGATGCCCCAGGCGATGGACCGGTTGTTGGCGACCCCCATGATCACCCCGCGTTTGCCCGCCATGAGCGGCCCCGGCGCAGCGAGATTGAGGAGCGAGGAAGGTAATTCTGTCACTGGTAAAATCCCGACATCAAAAAACGGAGGGGTTAAGCGGTATAGCGGGTAAACGCGAGGGTGGCGTTGGTGCCGCCAAATCCGAAGCTGTTGGACATCACACAGTTCAGTTCAACACCGTCCTGACGTTCCGTCACCAGCGGCATTTCACCGATAAACGGATCCGGTGTTTCAACGTTTGCCGAGGCACAGATGAAGTTGTTTTCCATCATCAAAAGCGAATAAATCGATTCCTGCACGCCGGTCGCCCCGAGCGAATGGCCGGTCAGCGATTTTGTCGAACTGAAGGACGGAATCCGGTTGTGGGTCTTGAAGACCTCCTGCATGGCTTCCAGTTCCTTGGTGTCGCCAACAGGTGTCGAGGTGCCGTGGGTATTGATGTAATCGACCGGGCATTCAAGGTTCTTCATGGCCATTTGCATGCAGCGCACGGCCCCTTCGCCCGATGGCTGAACCATATCGAAACCATCGGATGTGGCGCCGTATCCGGTCAATTCGCCATATATTTTCGCGCCCCTGGCCTTGGCATGTTCAAGTTCTTCGAGCACCAGCACACCGGCACCACCGGAAATCACAAAACCGTCGCGGTTCGCATCATAGGCCCGCGAGGCACGGGTCGGTGTCTCGTTGTAGCTGCTCGACAGCGCCGGCATGGCGTCAAACAACACCGACAGTGACCAGTGCAGCTCTTCGCCGCCACCGGCAAAGACCACGTCGGCCTTATCGAGCTGAATCAGTTCGGAGGCGTTGCCAATACAGTGCGCGCTGGTTGAACAGGCCGAGGCAATGGAATAACTGAGCCCTTTGATTTCAAAGGCGGTTGAAAGGGTCGCCGAGTTGGTCGAGGACATGGCTTTCGGGACAACAAAGGGGCCGACTTTTTTTGGCCCTTTCTGGCGGGCATTGTCGGCGGCCAGAACCTGCGCCGATGTGGACGGCCCGCCCGAGCCCATGATCATGGCTGTGCGGACGTTCGAGACATCGGTTTTTTCCATGCCGGAATCAGCAATGGCATCCTGCATGGCAACGTAATTATAGGCGGCACCATCGCCCATAAACCGCCGCCAGCGCCGGTCAACCAGCTCGCCCAAATCAATTTCCGGTTTGCCATGAACATGGCTGCGGAAACCCATTTCCTTATATTCTTCCGAAAAGGTAATACCGGAGCGGCCTTCCCGAAGTGAGTTCAGTACATCTTCCTTGTTGTTTCCAATGCAGGATACGATGCCCATTCCCGTTACGACTACACGTCTCATATGACCCTCTTAATCTGAATTATCACCGCTGAACAAGGTAACTCTCATACCCTCGGTTTCATAGGCCAGTTCACCGTCAACCAGCATCTGGCCGTCTGCGAAGCCGAGAGTAATCTGTCTGTTCATCACCCGTTTTATATGAACTTTATAGGTCACCAGTTTTGCCGTTGGCTGCACCTGACCGGTAAATTTCACATTGCCGACGCCGAGCGCACGACCGGCACCCGGCGCCCCGGTCCAGCCCAGAAAAAAGCCCGTCAACTGCCACAGGGCATCCAGCCCCAGACACCCCGGCATCACCGGATCGCCCTGGAAATGACAGGCAAAAAACCACAAATCCGGATTGATATCAAACTCGGCTTCCACATAGCCCTTGCCATAGGATCCACCGTCTTCGGTAATCGACGTAATCCGGTCAAACATCAACATCGGTGGCAGTGGCAATTGTGCATTACCGGGGCCAAAAAGTTCGCCGCGACCGCAGGCCAATATCTCTTCATAAGTATAACTGTTTTTACCGCTCAACTGACATCCAACCTTATCTATTTTCCGCAATCCACTCGAATCGTATATAACCCAGCCTATCACGAAACCCCAGACTTGTTTACGGGTTTTGTTAAATTGAGCGCAATCTAATAACCGCCTGAAACCTGCCGGCAAAGGCTTCCGGTCCGCCCCGTAAAAACCCGCCCGTTGAACGGCATTCGGTAATTATTCATTTTCAACGGGCATGGCAAATACCGGCATGGCATTTTTAACGCCGGCAACGCTATGGGTGCCGACACTTTGCCAGTTCAGGGGCAGCAGGTCGGCAAAGGCCTGGGAGACCAGAACCCGGTGGCCAAGGGCTTTTGTCAGCCCCTCGAGACGGGCGACTTCATTGGCGGCGCGGCCGATCACCGAAAACTCAACCCGGGCCGGGATCCCGATGTTACCAAACATCAGATCACCGGTATGCAAACCCAGACCAAATTCGACCGGTGGGTCTCCCGCTGCCTGGCGTTGCTGATTGACAACCGCCAGCCGGCGTTCGGCATCCCGGGCCGCGGCGATGGCAACCTGGGCGGCCCGGGAATAGCCGTCGACGCCGTCGACATGGAAAATTGCCAGAACCGCATCGCCGATAAACCGCAGGACATCACCACCATGATCAAGAACAGCGCCTGCGGTGCACTGAAAGTAGGTATTGAGTAATTCAAGAAACGCCCCATTGGACAGATTTTCAGCCAGCGCCGTAGAGCCCCGCAGATCACAATACCAGATCACCGCCGGGATCATTTCACCGTCCCCCAGCTTGATCTGTCCGTCGAGAACCCGCTGCCCGGCATCGGCGCCCAGATAGGCAGACACCACATTGAGGGCTGTCTGTTCACGGCGATGCAGTTTGGCAACAACGCCAAAACGGGAACCCAGCCAGCGCAGGGTATTGGTCTGGGTGTCAGCGAACCCGTCCGGATGATCACTGGCCCACGACAGAATGCAGCCGTCCTGACGGCGGCGCGCCTGTTCCGGTTGTCCGAACAGGACGACCTGGGCAAAATAAGCGGTCGCACCACGCCCCTGGAGTTCCGTTAAAAGCGGGATCTTTTGCCAGGCGCCGTCGTGGCGGAGGTCATAGCTGGCCTCCAGCGACCCCGACTGCAGAAGATGATAAAGCGGACTGGCTCTCCATGCCTCGCCGTCGTCGTCTTCGGGCAGGATACGGGCGATATCACGGCCTCCGCTGCGCTCCCAGGTTGCCGTTCCGGCAACAAACATCGGATGCAGGGCGCGGGTCGCCAAATGGCCCCGCATCAGGGGAATTCCGGCTGCCGTCAGCCGGGTACAGAGCTCCATGAACTGGGCTTCCAGATCAATCTCGGCCAAGGCACCCTCGATCAGCCAGTCGCTGATCGCCTGAAAATCTGTATTGAGGCGGCCCGAATATGCTGTCACCTGACACCTCCCGTTGATCGTCCGAACCCGCGTCCGGCCTATTTATCAAAAGTCCCTTTCGGCCAACGGCTGTGGACCCATAACCATTGTTCGGGATTATCCCGCGCCCATTGTTCCATGCGGCTATTGACCTGGCCCATGAGTGCCGCGACATCGGCTTTTTTATCGCCGGTCTGAACGATTGTCAGCGGTTCTTCAACGACAATTTTAAAGGTCGCCCCCTCACGCCGCACCACATGCGCCGGGACAACCGGACACTGGAAGCGGAGCGCCAGCTCGGCCAGGGCCGGGGCGGTCATGGCATCGCGGCCAAAAAACGGCACGGCAATGCCGTCATTCATTTTCTGATCAACCAGAATGCCCAGGGTTTTGCCCGCCTTCATGGCCCTGAACAGAATCCGCGCCCCCCGGACACCCTTCGGCGCAATGGAGGCATCCACATGCCCGGTACGCCGGCGAAACAGCCAGTCAACCATGGGGTTATTGGCCGCCCGATAGACCAGCACCGTATGCAATCCGCGTTGCGCGGCCGAGGCGGGCAGCAGTTCCCAATTGGCGAAGTGGCCGGAAAATATGATACAGGGCCCGTCCAGGGCCCGCAGACGTGCATAGACATCGCCGCCTTCAACGACGACCGGGCCCGAAGGATCGGTCGTATCGATCTGCGCCACATGCGGATATTCGGCCGCGGTCCGGCCCAGATTATCCCACATACCGCGGACGATCGTATCGATTTCCAATTTTGTTTTTTCAGGAAATACCGCAGACAGGTTGGCAACGGCGCCCTGGGTCACCGACAATCGGGGGCCCAGGGCACGCCCGATCGCACCGCCGACGGCCGATGCCAGGGATACGGGCAGCGCGCGGAAGATGCCGTACAGCATGATTACCAGCGCCGCCTGCAGCGGATAGACCAGATAGGATTTGCACAGGCGTTTGATATGGACCATCAGGCAGATTCGAAAAACAGCGGGTTCAACAGGGTATCGAGCCGGCCTTCGTCCTGCCACTCAATAGCTACATGCAAAGCCATGACGGCATCCTGCCAATCGGGCTCAAGGCGAACATAATCTTTTTCCGTTGTCAGCAACAGGGCCTTGTCGGCCTGTGCATCAGCCACCAGTCTGGCCAGTTCATCATCGCTGAAGGGATGATGATCGGCAAATGAAGTTGTTTTTTTCAGATCACATCCAAGTCCGCGCAGGGTTGTGAAAAACTTCTCCGGCTGGGCGATGCCGGCAAAGGCGTGCAGCGGTCGGGCGGTTGGATCAAACCCCGTAATATCAGCCTTCAGACGGGCATTGAGGATCGGCATTTCCGGCGACAACTGGCTAACGATCCCCGTGATACCGGCGGTATCGTCGCCAACCAGGACCACGGCGGTGGATTTTTTCAGGGCATTTTCCAGAGATTCCCGCAGCGGGCCGGCCGGAATCACCCGGCCGTTGCCGATCCCGTAACTGCCGTCAATGACGCAAAAGGACATATCCTTGACCAGTGCGCCGTTCTGCAGGCCATCATCCATGACAATCACCTGACCACCGGCATCGACAATGGAAGCAGCGCCCTGCACGCGGTCCCTGGCGACCCAGGTCGGGGCCACCCGCGCCAGCAGCAACGGCTCATCGCCAACCCGGGATGCGGCGTCCACGGAGGCATCAACCCGGTGCGGTCCGCTCTCGCTGCCGCCATAGCCGCGGCTTAAATAGTGCAGACCCACCCCGGCGGCGTGCAGGCGCTGCCCGATGGCGATGGCGACCGGGGTTTTGCCGGCGCCACCGGCAACCACGTTACCGACGCAAATCACCGGCACCGGCGCCTTGACGGAGACTCCTGCCGCCTGATTGATCTGGCCACCCACATCATAGAGCCAGCCGAGCGGACGCAGCAGCGCCGAGGCCATGCCGCCTTCACCGCGCCGCCAGAACCCGGGCGCTCTCACGGGCACTCCTTTTCGCCGATCAATTTATCCAGATAGGGTTTGATCTCGGCTGCAATGGCGTCCAGGACACCGGCTTCCGAGCGGGCGAAGGCGGCGGCTTTTTCCGCCATTTCGCGGGCCTGATCGGGAGCCCTGAAAAACCCGGACAAGGCATCGGCCAGAGCATCGCTATCGGCCACCTGCCTTGCCGCGCCCAAGATCTCCATGCGGCCAATCATTTCTGCAAAATTCCACATATGGGGACCATGTAAAATCGTGCAGCCCAGTTGCGCCGCTTCCAGCGGATTTTGCCCGCCCTTGTCAACGAAGGACTTGCCCATGAAAACCAGCGCGCACAGCCGGAAAAACAAACCCATCTCACCCAGGGTGTCGGCCAGATAAACCTGGGTTTTCCGGGTAATCGGTTCCGCTTTGCTGCGCACGGACACCTGAGCACCGAGAGCGCGCAGCTGTTCAGCGACCTCCGGGCCACGGGTTGGATGGCGGGGCGCTATGATAGTGAGCAGGGTCGGGTGCGCGGCCGCCAGGTTTTGGTGCGTCTGCCAAAGCAATGCCTCCTCGCCGGCATGGGTGCTGGCGGCAAACCAGCTTTGTCGTCCCTGCAGCGCCGCCGCCAGGTTTTGCAGCTCCCCGTCGTTGGCGGGCAACGGTTTGACTGCGAATTTGAGGTTTCCGACACAACGCACGACCGGTGCACCCAGTTGTTTCAGGCGGTCCGCATCCGTATCGGTTTGCCCCAGGCAGAGTGAAAATCCGCTCAGCAGGACCTTGATCAATCCCGGATACCTGCACCAGCCACGAAAGGACTTGGGCGAAATGCGACCGTTGATAAGCACCAGCGGAATGCCGCGCCGGGCCGGTTCAGCGACCAGATTGGGCCAAAAATCGGATTCCGCCCAGAGCACCAGATCCGGCTGCCAGTGGTCGAAAAACCGGCGCACATAAACCATCCGGTCAACCGGCACGAACTGATGGATAACTCCCGCTGGCAATCGCTCCGCCATGAGCCGGGCCGAGGTAACGGTTCCCGTGGTCAACAGACAGGTAACGTCAGACCGGTCCTGCTGCAGGCGCGCGATCAACGGCAGCAACGACAGCGATTCGCCGACGCTTGCCGCATGCAGCCAGACCAGGGGCCCGGCCGGGCGCGGACATCCGGCGATGCCCAGACGTTCGTCAAAGCGCGCCGGGTCTTCCTTGCCAAGGCGTTTGCGTTTATTCAGATAGAGCGAAATCAGCGGTGCCCCGATGGTGCCGAAACAGCGATACAGCGACAGGATCATGGCGCACCATCCGGTGCATCAGCGGGCATCACCGGAGGGCGGCCACACAGGCTGTCGGCCTGCTGGCTGACCGCGATCAGGCGAGTCTCGATCAAGTCCCGCGCCTGCTCCTGGGCGTCGCTATCCGCATCCCGCTCCACGGCAACCGGCTCGCCCCAGACAATGACGCCACGTCCGAACAGACCGCCCACCAGGAAGCGGTCCCAGCTGTTCAGGTTCCAGCCCCTGCTGATCGAATAGGCAGCCGGTACAACCGGCACCCCGGACAGCCGGGCAAGGCTGACAACGCCGGCACCGGCCCGCATGCGCGGACCACGCGGGCCATCCGGGGTCAACCCCACACAAATCCCCTTTGCCAACAGCTTAATCATGTCGCGCAGCGCCCTCGCTCCCCCCTTTGAGGATGAACCGACAACGGTATCGATACCAAAGTTTTTGACTGTACGGGCGATAAACTGACCATCGCGATGATAGGATACCATCATATGAATGGGATGGGCAAAATCCCAGCAATAGGGCATCATCATCAGCCGCCCGTGCCAGAAACACAGAATGAACGGCTTGTCGGCGTCCCAGAATTGTTTGGGGATGTCTGCCCCGACGATCTGCCAGCGGCCGGTCAGATGGACCAGGCGAATGTATCCAGCACCGAGCCCGCACAACGCCCGGCGAACGACAGCCGTCTTCAGGGCCCGCTTTAACAGAGTCACCCGGCCTCTGCCGTCGGGGCCTGATCGACCAGTTCACTCTCGGCAAACTGCAGATCATAAAGGCGTTTGTAGGTGCCGCCTTTTGCCAGCAATTCCACGTGTGTGCCACGTTCGATAATGCAGCCGCCTTCGACCACACAGATCATATCGGCATCAACCACCGTTGACAGGCGATGGGCAATGACCAGGGTCGTCCGGCCCTGCATCAGTTTGGTCAGAGCCGCCTGCACGTAGCGCTCTGATTCCGTATCGAGGGCCGAGGTTGCCTCATCCAGCAACAATATCGGTGCATTTTTCAGCATGGCGCGGGCGATGGCCAGGCGTTGGCGCTGGCCACCGGACAGGCGAAGCCCCCGCTCGCCGACCATGGTCTGATAACCCGATGGCAGTTCGCGTATGAATGCGTCGGCGGCGGCATTGCGTGCAGCTTCTTCAATATCGTCCTGTGATGCACCCAGGCGACCGTAGGCGATATTGGCAGCGACCGTATCGTCAAACAAGGTCACTTCCTGACTGACCAGCGCAATATTGGCATAAAGCGAGGCCAGCGTCACATCGCGCACATCGTGCCCGTCAATGCTGACCGCGCCGCTGGTCACGTCATAAAAGCGCGGGATCAGGTTGAGGATTGTCGACTTACCGCCGCCAGACGGGCCAACCAGGGCGACGGTTTGACCGGAGGCCACTTCGATGTTCAGTCCCCTCAGGGCGTGAACATCGGCATTGTAGGAAAAATACACATCCGTGAACCGGATATGGCCCTGGGTGGCCGGCAGCGGTTTGGCGGACGGTTTATCGATAATTTCCGAGGCCCGGTCCATCACCGAAAACAGGCGCTGGGCGCTGGCAAGGCCTTCCTGGATGCTGACGTTCAGATTGGCCAGCCGTTTCATCGGATCATAGGCCATCAAAAAAGCCGCGTTAAAGGAGAAAAACGCCCCGGCCGTGGTCTCGCCGGCGATGACCCGCGATCCGCCATAGACAATAATGACGGTAACCGCCAGGCCGCCCAGGGTTTCCATGATCGGTCGCGCCAATTCGCGTGATCTGACCGCCTTGAAATTGAGCTTGAATATGCGCTCCACGACTTCAGCGATCCGGGTCTCCTCATAGGCTGCCATGCCATAGGCCTTGACCACGCGAATGCCCTGAAAGGTCTGATTGAGAACCGTCGTGAAAAAGCCGATTTCTTCCTGGGTATTGGCGGTGACTTTGCGCATGCGTTTGCCGATGCGGACAATCGGATAAATGGCCACCGGAAACACAAAGAAAGACGCCAGCGCCAGCCGCCAGTCCTGGATAAACATGACCGTAACAAGCCCGACCAGGGTCGTCAGGTCCTTGCCAAGGGCGGTAATGCCGTTGGATACGGCAACTTTCATCTGATGCACATCA
Source organism: Rhodospirillales bacterium (assembly GCA_013203595.1). GTDB lineage: Bacteria > Pseudomonadota > Alphaproteobacteria > Rhodospirillales > Casp-alpha2 > JABMNT01. The sequence continues at coordinate 12,279 of JABMNT010000271.1, read as the reverse complement.
ACCGTAAACCGCGAGATCAGGGTGCCTGACGGGGTATGCTGGAAAAACGCCAGATCGAGCGCCGCCAAATGGCGAAACAGCCGGTTCTGGGCATCAGCGATTATCCGCAGGCCGACATGGTTCATCACCAGAGACTGGCCGTAATTGGCGGCACCCTTGACGAAATAGGCGACCAGAACAATGCCCGCCACGCGCCATAGCATGATCTGATCCTTGGCGATGAACACCTCATCGACCACATCTTTGAATATATAAGCCGTCACCGCCGTCGCACCGGCGGTGATCATCATCAGCACGACCGCCAGATAAATTCTGGTCAGCTTCCCCTGAATACTCTCGCGCCACAGACGCCGCATCAGATAGGCGGTGGACATCGGTGCGCCGGCTGTCGATTCAATGAGTTCAGACAAAGGTATATGACCTTGTTTTAATGCATAGTGTTAAGGCACGGGAGCCTATCACGGATGACTCAGCGTTTAAATCCCCGCCAGCGTTAATCCATCAACCCGGAGCGTTGGCGCATTGGTGCTGAAACGGAACTCCAGATCATCGGCCGGCACCAGGTTTTGAAAGATATCGAGCAGGTTGCCGGCAATGGTCACCTCGTTCACCGGATAGGTGATCTCGCCGTTTTCGATCCAGAACCCGCCGGCACCGCGGCTATAGTCACCGGTAATGCCGTTCACACCCATGCCAATCAATTCAGTCACATACAGGCCAGACTTAATTCCACCAATCAGATCATCGCGGCTGATTTGGCCAGCCGCCATATACAGGTTTGTGGTTGACGGGGACGGTGGTGACGAGGGACCACGCGATGCGTTGCCGGTGGTCTCGAGGCCCAGTTGCCGGGCCGAGCGCAGATCCAGAATCCAGGTTTGCAAAACGCCGTTTTCGATCAGGTGGCGGGTTTGCGTGGCGACGCCTTCCGCATCAAAGGCTTTCGAGCGCAAGCCGCGCTGGCGGCGCGGGTCATCAATAATCTGCACACCCTCGCCAAACAGCCGGGCACCCATTTTATCCTTCAGGAATGTGGTCCCGCGGGCGACCGAGGAGCCGTTGATGGCACCGGCCAGATGCCCGACCAGGGAACTGGATACCCGCGGGTCGAAAACAACGGGGACCTGGGTGGTGGCGACTTTCTGTGGATTGAGGCGGGCCACGGCTTTCTCGCCGGCACTGCGGCCCAGATCCGCGGCCTTGCTCAGGTCCGATCCGTAAACCGCCGTTGAATAATCGTAATCGCGTTCCATCCGGGTTCCCTCACCGGCGACCACGGAGACACTCAGCGAATGGCCGGAGCCTTCGCGTTGCTGGGCAAATCCATTGGTTCCGGCAACCGCCATGCGGGACTTCCCCCAGCCGGCTTCAGCGCCTTCGGAATTGCTGACACCGGCAATGGCGAGAGCGGCCTCTTCGGCTTCGGCAGTGCGCTGCTCCATAACTGCGGCTGACGGTTCAACCGGGTCACAGGTGTCCAGATCAGGAATATCCGTGGCCAGCAGTTCCGCAGGTGCCAGCCCGCAATAGGGGTCTTCCGGAACCACCTTTGCCATGGCGACGGCGCGACTGACAAGATCATCGAGCGCCGCTTTCGATAAATCGGAAGAGGATACGATGGCCTGGCGTTTGCCAATCAGCACCCGCAAACCCAGATCATAGCCCTCCGAACGCGACAGGCTTTCCGGCTTGCCCTTGCGGCAGGCCGTGGATACGGAAATACCCTCAACATAGATCGCATCAGCGGCGTCGGCGCCGGCGGTTTTTGCCGCGGCAACCAAATCACTTAAATGCCCTAGCGGGTCTTTGCTGAAACTCAAATCCTGGCTCCTTTTTGGATTACGAAGGTCCTGATTATGGCAATTTGGCAAACCTTAGCCGAGGATGAAACCTGATATTTCATTTTCCTTGAAATAAGCGTATTTACTGGTTTATGGAAAAATCCGTGCAACAGGTTTTAAATCTCGAAAAACGGGTTATATAAGAAGCAACTTTACAGGGACAAGTCCCCGGAGCCTGAAGGCATTCTCAAATTTAATGGCTGAAAACACATGGACACGAATACCGCATTGAAGACCGAGTTCAACGACGTGGCTCCGCGCCAGCAACTGGAATCCGCAGTCGTCCGTTTTGCCGGTGATTCCGGCGATGGCATGCAGGTGACGGGCGGGCAATTCACCCTGTCAGCGGCGCTTGCCGGCAATAATCTGGCAACGTTCCCTGATTTCCCCGCCGAAATCAGAGCTCCGGTCGGGACAACATTTGGTGTTTCGTCCTTTCAGATCAATTTCGGTTCCCGCGTCATCAAGACGTCAGGCGATGAATTTGATCTGCTGGTCGCCATGAACCCGGCGGCGCTTTTCGTCGAACTCAAGGGCCTCAAGCCCGGCGGTGTGATTATCGTCGACACCGGGTCGTTCAACGCGCGCAACCTGCGCAAGGCCGGTTACCTGGCCAATCCCCTTGAAGACGGATCCCTCGACGGCTACCGGGTCATCGAGCTTGATATTTCGCAGCTGACCCTGGATGCGGTCAAGGAATTCGGGCTGACCAACAAGGAAGCCCTGCGCTGCAAGAACTTCTGGACCCTGGGTTACGTGTTCTGGATGTTCGCCAACAAGCGCAAGGAAACCGTCGACTGGCTGCGTCAGAAATTCGCCAAACGTCCGGAAATTGCCGAAGCCAATGTTGCCGCCCTCAACGCCGGCCATGCGCTCGGCGAAACATCGGAGACCGCCGATGGTTTTCAGGGCTTTGCCATTCCGCAGAAGGAACATGCCGAGCCAGGCCTGTACCGCACAGTCATGGGCAGTGAAGCCATTGCCTGGGGACTGGTGACGGGGGCCAAACTGGCCGGGCTGAACCTGACCTTTTGTTCCTATCCGATCACGCCGGCCTCTTCGGTGCTGCACACCTTATCTAACATGGGTGAATACAACGTATCCACCTTTCAGGCGGAAGATGAAATTGCCGCGGCCTGCGCCGCCATCGGTGCGTCTTACGCCGGATCACTGGGCGTCACCTCCAGTTCCGGCCCCGGCATTGCCCTGAAAGGCGAAGCCATCGGACTGGCCATCGGCATCGAAATCCCGCTGATTGTCCTGAACACGCAGCGCGCCGGACCATCCACCGGCCTGCCGACCAAAACCGAGCAATCGGACCTGTACCAGGCGGTTTATGGGCGCAATGCCGATAGCCCGCTGGTTGTCCTTGCCGCCCGTTCACCGGCCGATTGTTTTGATGTGGCCATTGAAGCGGTCCGCCTGGCGACCAAATACATGACCCCCGTGATGCTGTTGTCTGACGGCTACATCGGCAATGCCGCCGAGCCCTGGCTGATTCCGGACATCGATGCACTGACGCCTTTTCCGGTACAGTTCCGGACCGACCCGGAAGGCTTCCATCCGTTCGTGCGTAACCCGGAGACCCTGGCCCGGGCCTGGGCAATACCGGGCACGCCGGACCTCATGCACCGGATCGGCGGCATCGAGAAAGACTATGATTCCGGGCATATTTCCTATGATCCGGACAACCATCAGAAAATGACCACGGTGCGCGCCGCCAAAATCAACGGCATCGCCAGGGACATTCCCGAACAATCCGTCGAGGTCGGCCCGGACAGCGGCCCCATTGCCGTTGTCGGCTGGGGCTCGACCTATGGCCCGATCAACCGCGCGGTCTCGAACCTGCTGGATCAGGGTAAAACGGTCAGCCACATTCATCTGACCCACATCTGGCCGCTGCCTGCCAATCTGGGCGAGTTGCTGGGGCAGTTTGATAAAATCCTGGTCCCCGAAATGAACACCGGGCAGTTACTGACGGTTCTCAGATCCGAGTTTCTGGCCCCGGCCAAGGGCATCAACAAGGTGACCGGGCAGCCCTTTAAAATTCGCGAACTTGAACTGGCCATTACCGCCGAGATGGAGGCTTAATCATGAACGTCGTCACCCCTCCTGCCAAATTAACCGCCAAGGATTTCGCCACCGATCAGGAAGTCCGCTGGTGCCCCGGATGCGGGGATTATGCAATACTGAAAGGCGTCCAGAAAACTCTTGCCGACATCGGTGCGGTGCCGGAAAAAACCGTCTTCATTTCCGGTATCGGCTGCGCCGCCCGTTTCCCCTATTATATGGCGACCTACGGCTTTCATACCATCCATGGCCGGGCACCGACCTTTGCCACCGGCGTCAAGCTGGCCAATCCGGAGCTTGATGTATGGGTGGTCTCCGGCGACGGCGATGCCCTGTCGATTGGCGGCAATCATCTGATCCACCTGCTCAGACGCAACGTCAATCTGCAGTTCCTGCTGTTCAACAATGAAATCTATGGTCTGACCAAGGGCCAGTATTCGCCAACCTCGCGGGCCGGAACGCGCTCGCCGTCGACGCCCATGGGCTCCGTCGACAATCCGATTTCAGCAACCCAGCTGGCGCTGGCCGCCGGTGCCCGGTTTGTCGCCCGCGCCGTCGACAGCCAACAGAAGCATCTGCCCGGTGTGCTGGTCCGTGCCCACGCCCATATCGGCACCTCTTTCGTCGAGATTTTCCAGAATTGCATTGTCTACAACGACGGGGTGTTTTCCGATTTCACGGCCAAGGACAAAATCGCCGGCAGCCAGATTGCGGTGGAACATGGAAAGCCCCTGACCTTTGGTGCAGACAGTCAGATGGGTCTGCATATCAAACCCGGCGCCTTCGAGATTGAAGTGGTGACCATCGGCGAAGACGGAATAACCGAAGCCGATATTCTGGTCCATGACGAAACCAACAAGGTGCTCGCGACATTGCTGGCCGGCATGCAGGGTCCTGCCTTCCCGGTTGCCATCGGGGTGCTTTATTGTGATCCGGCACCCAGCTACGAGCAGGGTATCGAAGCGGTCAAGCAGCGGACTCCGTCGAAAACCGGCGGCGATATCAACGCCCTTTTGCGTAGTGGTCATACTTGGCAGGTTGACTGAGTCTCTCGAATATTTAAGAGTTCGGACATGTCTTTAAGCATCGCCATCATCGGCTCAGGCCCCGCCGGATTTTACACAGCAGATGCGCTGACCAGCGCCTGTCCGGATTGCCGGGTTGATTTTATTGAACGGCTGCCGACACCGTTTGGCCTGATCCGCGGCGGCGTCGCTCCCGACCACCAGACGACCAAGCGCGTCACCAAAAAATATGAAAATACGGCGATGATGGAGCAGGTGAATTTCTATGGCAACGTGGAGATCGGCCGCGATCTCTCGCTCGACGAATTGCGCACCATGTATGATGCGGTGGTTCTGGCCATTGGTGCACCCGCCGATAAGAAACTGACCATTCCGGGCGCTGACAAAATCGGTGTGCATGGCTCTGCCGCCTTTGTCGGCTGGTATAACGGGCATCCGGATTTCAGGGATCTTGAGCCGGATTTGAACACCAACGCCGCGGTCGTCATCGGCAATGGCAATGTTGCCATTGATGTGGCCCGCGTCTTGTTGCGCTCACCCGACGGTATGGCTGATTCCGATTTGCCCGATCACGTTGCCAGTCGCATTCACGCGGCGCCGATTACCGATGTGCATGTGGTCGGCCGCCGTGGCCCGGCAGATGCCAAGTTCACCAATGTGGAATTGCGCGAAATGGGGAACCTGAATATGACCCACCCCTGCGTCAAGGCCGACCAGTTGCCCGATGACCTGGATACGGTTCTGGCCGGCTACGCCGAGCGCGACCGGCGCCTGCGGGCCCGCAACATCGAAACACTGCGCGAATTTGCAGCCCTTGAAAACCAGGGTAAACCGAAAAAGGTGCATTTCGAATTCTTCGCCACTCCCGTCGAAATTATGGGTGGCGAGCGGGTCGAAGCCATCCGCTTTGAGCGGACCACGGTTGAAGATGGAAAATGTCTGGGCAGCGGCCAGTTTTTCGATATCGAATGTGGTCTGGTGATCCCGTCCATCGGCTACCGCTCGGAACCACTGGCCGGCGCTCCCTTCGATGACAAGCAGGGCATCATTCCCAACGATAACGGCCGCATCGCGCCCGGGCTTTATGCGGTGGGCTGGATCAAGCGCGGCCCCAGCGGGGTGATTTCGTCGAACCGCCCGGACGGCAACATTGTCGCCGAATATATTGCAGAAGACATCACGGCTGACCCTAAGCGCACCGGCCGGGACCGCCTGGAAGCGGTGTTAAAGGAAAGGCATGTGCGCTGGGTCGATTATGCCGACTGGAAAAAGCTGGAAGCCATGGAAATCGAGAATGCCGCCGGCAAGGCACCACGCAAGAAATTTGTTACCGTTGACGACATGATCCATGCCCTTGACGGATTTCCCAACTAATGCGAACGAGAAACCAATGACAGATGAAACCTATGCCGGTGATTTATCGCCGCAGGATACCTGGGAGCTGCTCAAAACGGACGCCCGCGCGGTCCTGATTGATGTGCGCACCGACGCCGAATTTTCCTACGTCGGTGTTGTCGATATGTCGCCGTTGAATAAAAAAACCGTCTATGCAAACTGGCTGTTCTATCCGGACATGGATCTGAACCCCGGGTTTACCGAAGAACTGGTCAGCCAGAAGTTTGATAAGGACCAACCGTTGTTGTTTCTGTGCCGGTCCGGCGTCCGCTCGAAACATGCCGCCATCGCCATGACCAGGCTGGGGTATTCACGCTGCTACAATATCGCCGGCGGTTTCGAGGGCGACAAGGATGCCAGCCTGCACCGGGCCAGCCATAATGGCTGGAAACATGCGGGTCTGCCCTGGGTCCAGGAATAACCGGCTACAGGCTGAGGAAAAAGCGCAGGGAAATCAGCCCCAGGCAGGATGCAAAAATCAGTTCCAGGGTGCGTTTGGGAATGCCATGGGCGACTTTCGCGCCCCAGGGGGCAGCCAGCACACTGGCCGGAATGACCACCACGGCCCCGACCAGAGAGACATAACCGACGGAGCCAAAGGGCAGACCGGCGGCCCCGTAGCCGACCCAGGCAAAGCCCAGGGCACCGGGAACCGCGATCAGCGGGCCAATTCCTGATGAAGTGCCGACGGCCTGCAGAATGGGGCGTCCGTACAGGGTCATCATTGTCGAGGTAAAGGCGCCACCACCGATACTCATGATGGTCGACAGAGAGCCGACCAGCACGCCGAAAATCCGCATGCCGTATCCCAAGGGCACCGCGCTGCCGAGCCGCCAGTGGTCCGGCGCAAACACCATGCGCAGGGCGAGCAGGGTCAGGCAGACCACCCAGATCAGTTTAAGGGTATAGGGATCTGAATATTTGGCGGCAAAGATCCCGATGCAGACACCGATAACCACCGGAACCGCCAGGGTCCGCAGCACCTGCAGATCCACCGATCCCTGTTTTTTATGGGCATAAAAGGAACGCAGCGAGGTCGGCACCATGACCAGCAGCGAGGTTCCGATGGACAGGTGCAGGCAGATGTCTTCGCCGACGCCGACCGAGCGGAACACTTCATAAAGCACCGGCACCAGAACAGCACCGCCGCCAACCCCCAGCAGTCCGGCGATGAATCCCATTACCAGGCCGCCGCCGAGCAGGGCGGCGACCAGATAGCCGTTGTCGGCAATCAGTTGGATCAGCGCCATGGGCAGCCGGGCACCGGCACCGCTGAAGGTGCCTTATCCAACGGCTGCCAGCGCCTGTCCCAGATCGTCCTTGATGTCTTCGGCGTCTTCCAGACCGACACTCAAGCGCACCAGACCCGGCGTGATGCCCAGGTCCAGCCGGTCCTCCTCGCTCAGGCGCTGGTGGGTGGTGGTTGTCGGATGGGTGGTCAGGCTTTTCGAATCCCCTAGATTATTCGAGATATCGATCAGCTTCAGGGCTTTTAAGAACGCGAAGGCGCCGGCCTTGCCGCCGTCAACTTCGAACGACACCATGGTGCCGCCGCGGCCCATCTGGCGCTTGGCGAGGGCATGCTGGGGATGCGATGCAAGCCCCGGATAGATAACCTTGTTGATGCGCGGCTGCGCAGCCAGAAAGGCGGCCACCCGCTCGGCATTGTCGCAATGGCGGTCAACCCGGATATCCAGTGTCTCCAGCCCCTTGAGCATGACCCAGGCATTGAACGGGCTCATGGAGGGGCCGGTATGGCGGAAGAAGGGCTCCAGGAAATCTTTCATATAGGCTTCATCATCAAACAGGATGGCGCCGCCCATGGTCCGGCCCTGGCCGTCGATATGTTTGGTCGCCGAATACATGACAATATCGGCGCCCAGCTTCAGCGGGCTTTGCAGCACCGCCGTAGCAAACACGTTATCAACAATCACCCGCGCGCCGGCGGCGTGGGCGAGCTCGCTGACCGCGGCAATGTCGATAATCTCCAGGGTCGGATTGGAAGGGGTTTCCATAAACACACAGACCGTCGGTTTTTTCAGGGCATCGCGCCATTGATCAAGATCGGTGCCATCGACCAGCACCGTCTCGACGCCGTATTTGGGGAGCAGTTCGGTCAGCACGTAATTGCACGAGCCAAACAGGGCGCGCGAGGCGACAACCCGGTCGCCGGCTTTCACCTGGCACGCAATGGCGGCAAACATCGCCGCCATGCCGCTGGCCATGCCAACGCAGAACGCAGCCCCTTCGAGCAGGGCCAGACGCTGTTCGAACATGGAAACCGTGGGGTTGGCGTAGCGTGAATAAATATAGCGTTTGGTCTCGCCCTTGAAGGCGGCTTCCGCTTCTTCGGGCGAGCCATAGACATAGCCCGACGTCAGATACAGGGCCTCGCTGGTTTCCTGAAAGGCCGAGCGCGCCATGCCGCCGCGCACCAGCTGGGTTGCCTTGCGCCAGGTGTTGCCTGAATTTTCTCTGTCACCGCTGCCGTCACTCATGACGTGTCTCCTGCTGTGCGGGGGAAATCCCCATTAAAAAAGCCCTCATCGGCTACGATCAGGGCTGAACAGGCTCCGACCTTTTAGCCGGTTATTTAACGTGGCCGCAAGCTGGTCAGCCAAATCACCACGTGAGGGCATCATAGGATTTTCTATGCAGGCGTCAACCGGGAAAATGTCTGCAGACAATCGCTGTGGGTTTTCGGAATTTGCGGAAAACAGCAGGCGACAGGGGCGGATAATCTCATAGAGGTGATGCGGACACGCGAAGATACCGCGACTGTCCGGCTTACTTATCCAACGCATTCAGACAAAACATCCGTTGCACCCTTGGGAACAGACGAAAGTGAACGGCGCAGATATCGGCAGAGATGGGCCAGAAGGGGCCATTGTTGAACTTGCTGAAATTGTGGCGATTAGAAACTTATTGATGGCAGCTTCTGGGACATTGCGGACTCTTTTTGTCGCCGTCCCTTTTCACCAATTTTCCTTATCGCAATGTAATCTGAGACTTAGGCGTTTACGTCCAGATTAATCTTTTCCATACTTCTAAAGTTAACCAGTAAGGTGTCTGGAAATCTCGGGGCTATTCATAGCCAATTGCTTATGCCTGCTAGGTGTCCGACGGCGGCGCCACCTCTCGACGTTCTGTCGATATCACATTGCGCTCAGGCCTAGGCGTAAGATCAGACAGTACCATTGTTGGTCTCTCCGGGAATGCACGTCTCAATGAGCGGGCCAGGCTTTGGCGGGCGACGGCGGGGCAAGGTTTCGCGGCGACCGGTGACAAACAACGCCTGTTTGACGAATTCACCTGCACCGCCGAAACACCGAAGACCGGTCGCCGAGAGATCGCCCGTATTGCGCATATGGCGAAGTGGGCCAACCCATGCGATACCGTCACCAACCGCAACACGCGCCAGCTGCGCCAGCATCTGACAAGCGCATGTCCAGACAGGGACCTGTTCACACGGGCCGCGATCAGAGTTGCTCCGTAAAGAATTTTAACAATTCCTTCAGCTTTTTCCTTAACAATCGCGGTGCAGGTGGTTTTCTCGGAGTAAGCAAGTTGTACTCTAGTGCTAAAAATATTGAAAATAAGCGGCTTTCGAAGGTGTTGGCTTATGTCCGTTCGGATCATGACGGCGAGGCCTTGGCGGCCTTTCATGCTGCACGACGTATCATCAAAGGAAGTGAATACGAAAAAGCACCCCTGCCACTTCAATTTGAAGATACACTGCAAACCCGTCAAAATACGACATTTGACTTCGCAGATCAGATACCATTTGACCAAAAGAAACTACACAAACTACTTGCCGATAAATCGAGAGAGGTTGCGGGGCAAACCCAAATTATTCTGGACCTAAACCGCCAAATTGAAACACTGGAAATTGCTTTGAGGAATAAGTCCGCTGAATCCGAAGGGTGGCGGAATAGAGCCTGGAAGTATTTTTGGGCGCCAAAGAACGCCTAAGTTCACAGAATTTAATACAAAGTGTGGCCTAAACACAAAGAGCGGCCCCGAAGCATTATTACATTCACCACAAGCCGCGTCTTTGTTTCCATTTTCAAAAATCTTATGCAACACAATGGTGTTCACATGCGCCCAGGTCATGCTACAGTATTTCTTGAAAAGGAGGCGAATTTTGAAAAAGCGGGTTTTGGTCGTCGACGATTCCGTTACCATGCGCGATATGGTGGCTTATACGATGAAAAGTGCCGGTTTTACGGTATTCGAAGCGGATGACGGGTTAAATGCCATCGATTTTCTTGATAAACAAACCGTCGATCTGGTCATAACCGATATAAATATGCCAAGGCTGGACGGTGTCGGGTTAATCGAAAAACTAAGAAACTCCGACATAAACAGGTTTTTGCCTATTCTATGTCTGACGACAGAAACTGATCCCAACTTGAAAAATGCGGCAAAGTCAGCTGGGGCAACGGGATGGCTGGTAAAGCCATTTGACCCTGACGTTCTGGTGCGTGCGGCGCACAAAGTTTGCTTGTGAACGATTGCGGTCGGTGATGGCAAAAAAGAAAAAACCGTCCGCTCAAATTGAAAAATTTCGCCTTACCTTTTTCGAGGAATGTGCCGAGCGGTTATCTGATATTGAAACTGTGCTGGATGTGTTACCGAATGCGGATTCCGGTGACGTTGCGGAAATGCTCAATACACTTTTCCGATCCGTCCATTCCATAAAAGGTGGTGCCGGGGCTTTTAATTTTAGCCAAACAGTTGAAATTAGCCACGCAATGGAAACCTGTTTGGATCTGTTGAGATCAGGAAAAATTCAAATAGACTCGCGCGTGTTAGACGCCTTGATTGAAGCACGCGATATTCTGGCGGATACAATTGATTCTGAAAAGGCCGGAAATAAGCCGAAAAATGAAAATATCGGTAATGTTATCACCTCCCTTTTGGCGCTACAAAGTGACACGGGTTTGGCCGCTGCGGAGGGAAAGACAAAAAACAGACCAAAAGAAAATGTTTCCAACGGAAAACAAAAAAAGTACGTCATAAAGTTTAATCCGACAGCACGCCTTTACGAAGCAGCAAACGACCCTTTGCTTCTTGTTCGGGAGCTTTCTTCCCTTGGCGACTTAAAAACCTCTGCAGATACAAATTTAGTCCCTTTGCTTTCTAAGATGGATCCCTTGGATTCCTATATTCATTGGGAATTCGAACTCATTGGTGACGTTTCATTCACGGACGTCGAAGAGGTTTTTGAGTTCGTGTCAGACGCCTGCGCCCTTCAAATTGAGGAAGTTTCTTTGGTATCGGTTGATAAGCCGGGCCGAAGTGACACAGAAACAGTTGTCACCAGCGAAGCTGAGAGTTTGGCTCCTGCGCAACAGCCTTCCGGGCTTTCGCTGAGGTCAAAAAATGCCCCCCCCCCCGCCTGTCAAACCCACGAACGTGCAGAAAATTACCTCTGTGCGCGTTGATCTGGATCGCATTGACAAGCTCGTCAACATGGTTGGAGAACTCGTGATAACGCAAGCGATGATGGAGCTGCATGCCAAGACCAGTAGCCATCAAAATGCAGATGGTTTCCAGCACGACGTTGAAACGATGGGTTCGCATATGCGTGAACTTCAAGACAGCGTTATGGCCGTCCGCATGCAACCTGTGAAAACGGTATTCTCGCGCATGCCGCGTTTGATTCGCGAGCTTTCACGTCAATTAGGTAAGAAAGTAAAGCTGACTCTTCGCGGAGAGAATACGGAAGTCGATAAAACCATTATTGAACTGCTTGCCGATCCCCTAACCCATATGATCAGGAACTCATTGGACCACGGGATTGAAACGCCTGACCGTCGGATTGCATTGGGCAAACCGGAAGAAGCAGAAATTGTCCTGTCTGCTGATCAGAGAAGCGGCCGGATCATTATTGAAGTTTGTGACGACGGCGCCGGGATAAATCGTGAACGGGTGCTGGATAAAGC
>JABMNT010000270.1 GCA_013203595.1 Rhodospirillales bacterium | reverse complement strand
ACCCAGCTGGTGCGGTAGGCCTCGGGGTAGGACGTGAGTTCGTCCAAAGACCGGTTTTCACCAAGGGCGGTGTAGGCGGCCTCGGCGGCCAGCATGCCGGTCTTCATGGCATTGTGGCTGCCTTTGATGCGCGGCACATTGACGAAGCCCGCCGCACAGCCGATCAGGGCACCGCCGGGGAAGGTCAGTTTGGGCACGGATTGCAGGCCGCCTTCATTGATGGCGCGTGCGCCATAGGCGACGCGGCGGCCACCTTCAAGCAGCGGCCGGATCGCCGGATGGGTTTTAAAGCGCTGCATTTCGTCAAAGGGCGACAGGTAGGGATTGCTGTAATCGAGGGCGACAACGAAACCGATGGCAACCTGATTGTTTTCCTGATGGTAGATGAACCCGCCGCCCACCGTATCGCTGAGCGGCCAGCCCTGGGTATGGATGACGGTTCCGGCAGCATGCTTTTCCGGGGCGACATCCCAAAGCTCCTTGATGCCGATGGCGTAGGTTTGCGGCTCGACGCCGGCGCTCAGATTAAATTTTTCATTGAGCTGTTTCGACAGGTGACCCCTGCATCCTTCGGCAAAGAATGTGTAGGTTGCGTGCAGCTCCATACCCGGTTGAAAGTTGGGGCCGGGGGAACCGTCTTTTTGCCGTCCCATGTCACCGGTGGCGATGCCTTTGACCGAGCCGTCTTCATTAAACAAAACCTCGGCGGCGGCAAACCCCGGATAAATGTCGACGCCCAGGGCTTCTGCCTGTTCCGCCAGCCAGCGGCACAGGTTGCCCAGACTCAGGGTGTAGCAACCGGCGTTGTTCATCAGCGGCGGCAGCAGAAAATGCGGCAGACTGGATTTGGATGTTTCCGACAGCACCCAGTGCTGGTTGTCCGTAACCGGTGTATGCAGCGGTGCTCCCCTGTCTTTCCAGTCGGGGATCAGCTCATCGAGAGCGATCGGGTCAATAACCGCGCCGGACAGGATATGGGCGCCGATTTCAGAGCCTTTTTCGACGACACAGACGGAAAGTTCGTGACTGGCTTTAGCGGCCTGTTGCATGAGCCGAATGGCTGCCGACAAACCAGCCGGCCCGCCACCGACAATAACCACGTCAACGTCCATGGCTTCACGGATCTGATCTTCACTCACGTTTCTGACTCCTGCAAACCTTCCCGTAGGCATTTTCTATAGCATAGGGAACCATGCCTTCCCATGATCAATTTTTGTCCACAACCGGATATGATCTAGAGGATGGATTAGGGCCGAATATGTGCTAATTTGCGGTTATGATGGATATGAATTCGGCAGTTTCTATTCTCCGCTGGCATCTGGATATGGGGGTCGACGAAGCCATTGGCGAGGTGCCGGTGGACCGTTTTGCCCTGATCGATGCACCGGTGATGCCGATAGCCCCTAAGCAACCGATAACCCCGCGTCCGGCGGCAGCTGCCGCCGCGCCGGTGCCGCCTGCCAGTGACGAAATGGTCAAGGCGGCGAGGGATCTGGCCAGCCAGGCCAAGGATCTGGAAAGCCTGCGCGCCGCACTCGTCGGTTTCGATGGCTGTGGTCTGAAGAAGACGGCGACCCATCTGGTTTTCGCCGATGGTAATCCGTCGGCCCGCCTGATGCTGGTCGGTGACGTTCCCGGCGCCCTGGAAGACCGCCAGGGGGTGCCGCTGGTTGGCCCGGCGGGTGAACTGATGGACAGGATGCTGGCGTCTATTGGTGTCGCGCGCCGTGATGTGCTGATTGCCAATACAGTGTGGTGGCGGCCACCGGGCAACCGGACCCCGACCGCTCAGGAAGTGGCCATGTGTCTGCCGTTCATGGAGCGTCTGATCGAGCTGGTTGCACCGGATATTCTGGTCATTTCAGGGGGGCTGACGGCAAAGGCCCTGTTGAGCGAATCGCAGGCCGTTGGCCGGCTCCGTGGCCGCTGGTTCGCCTATCGCCCGCCCGCTTTGAGCAAGCCGATCGACGCAACGGTGATGTTTCATCCGGATTCCCTGCTTAAGACACCGGCGCAAAAACGCGCGGCCTGGCAGGATCTGTTGATGATCAAAGAGAAGCTGAACGTATAAAAACCGAGAGTCCTGGGGATAACTTTCCCGAATTCTATCGTCACAGATTCAATATTTTGAAATACGGCTCTTATAATTAATTATTTTTCTATATGTTGTGGGTTGCATATAGGCTTATGGTTCAGGGCGTCTGCTAAGAGTTATTGTGAGAATGGACAGTTTCGATTATAAAATCCGAAGCTTATTGGGGTAACATAAAAATGAAGCCGAGATTGGGATTTTTTGTACTGCTAGGGGCAGCAGTCGTGGGCGGATTCGGTCTTCCGGCAGTGTCTCTGGCCAAAGACGATGGGGGTTCTGCCAGGCTTCCGCAGCCCTATGAGGCGGTGTCAAATTCCACACGTGGATTTGGCCGTGAAGTCGAGTTCCCGCAGATTTTGTCGGCAACCGATGTGGAAACCTATCGGCGCATTTTTGAAATTCAGAAAACCGGAAAATGGCCGCAGGCAGACCGGTTGATCAAGCAACTGGAAAACAAGGTGCTGCTCGGCCATGTGCTGGCCCAACGCTATTTGCACCCGACCAAATACCGCTCAAAATACAAAGAGCTCAAGGACTGGATGGAGCTTTATGCCGACCATCCCGATGCCAAGCGCCTTTACAGGCTGGCCCTGCGCAGAAAACCCGAGAACTGGAAGGCGCCGCGTCCACCCATTCGGGTTTCCGGCTCAGCCGTCGCTGCCAAGTCGACGGTACTCAGAATTCCGTCAAAGAAGCTGAGTGCCGGTTCCCGGTCCAAAGTCCGCTCCCTGAAACGCCATATTCGAAACGCCCTGAGAAAAGGTCATACCCTGGTGGCCAAGCGTGCGCTTGAGTCGAAAAGCGCCAAAACCCTGTTCAGCCCTGAAGAATATGATGAATATGCCGCCAAACTGGGGCAGTCCTATTTTTCAGCCGGGCGTGATGACTGGGCCGTGGAATGGGCCGGAGCCGCCGCTGAGCGGTCTGGTAAGTATGTGCCACAGGCTTATTGGACGGCTGGTCTCGCGCTCTGGCGCCTGGGTGACAAAGAAAAGGCCGCCAGTTATTTTGCCAATGCGGCAAAGCTCAGCCGCGACAATGACTGGTTTCACGCCGCCGCGGCCTTTTGGGCGGCGCGCGCCTATCTGGTGACGCGCCAGCCACGCATGGTCAACGGGTTTTTGGAAAAAGCCGCCGAAAACGGCCGCACCTTCTATGGCCTGCTGGCCCGTCGCGTGCTTGGCAAGGGCATGGGTTTGAATTGGTCGATGCCAAGCCTGGATGTGGCAACGGTTGAGAAACTGACAGACATGCCGCGTGGCCAGCGGGCCGTTGCCCTGCTGCAGGTCGGCTCAATCGCCGAGGCCGAACGCGAGCTGCGTATCATGGCTCTGGGGGCGACGGAAGATCTGGCCAAGGGGATTTTGGCTCTGGCGGCACGCGGCAATATGGCGTCCCTGGCGGTTCGCCTTGATCACCAGTTGTATCCCAATGGCGGCGGCTTCGATGGCGCGGCCTATCCGATTCCGGCCTGGACCCCGGGCGAAGGGTTTCGTGTCGACCGGGCACTGATTTACGCCCTGATCCGCCAGGAATCAAAGTTCAACCCCAATGCAAAAAGCTGGGCCGGCGCGCGCGGGCTCATGCAGCTGATGCCGGGAACGGCCAGCTTCGTGGCGCGCGACCGGCAGTTTCGTTCAAACAAACGCTCTGATCTTTTCCTGCCTGAATTGAATATGACTCTGGGCCAGAAATATATCGAGATCCTGCTGAAGGATAAAAAAATCGACGGCAGTCTGTTCCTGATGGCCGCGGCCTGGAATGGCGGTCCGGGAAATCTGAACAAGTGGCGTAAATCAACGGAATATATGGATGACCCGCTGTTCTTCATTGAGAGCATACCGGCCAGGGAAACCCGCAATTTTATCGAGCATGTGCTCAGTAATCTGTGGATTTACCGGGACCGGCTGGGGCAACAGACTCCATCGCTCGATACCATTGCCGCCGGCCTCTGGCCGCAATATACGGCATTGGGACAGGATGCGCAGGAGGTCGCTGCGCGCGATGTCACAGGCAACTGAAACCGAGTTCCGCCCGGTCAATATCGCGGTCATGACGGTATCTGATTCGCGGACACTGGCCGATGACAAATCCGGTGATACCCTGGTTGAGCGGTTGCAGGCGGACGGCCACATTTTGGCGGACCGGGCCATCGTCAAGGACGAGGTGCCTCTGATTACCGCCCAACTGCGGACCTGGATTAATGATCCGCAAATTGACGCCGTCATCTCGACCGGCGGCACCGGCGTCACCGGACGCGATGTGACCCCGGAAGCCTTCGCCGCCGTCTGGGAAAAGGATATTCCCGGCTTCGGAGAACTGTTCCGCTGGATCAGCTATCAGAAAATAAAGACATCGACCGTGCAGTCGCGCGCCTGTGCCGGCGTCGCCAATGGCACCTATCTGTTCGCGCTTCCCGGATCGCCCGGCGCGTGTCGCGATGGCTGGGACGCCATATTGCATGAGCAGCTCGATATCCGCCACAAACCGTGCAATTTTGTCGAACTGATGCCGCGCCTGAACGAGCATCTGGCGAAATAGGCCGACCCCGGGCGGGGTAATCGATCCCTTTCAACCGCATGTCCTTGCACTTGTCCGCCTGTATGCGTAACCTTCCCCGATGAACCGAGTTGCCTGCAACCAACGGGACTAGTCCTCAGGAACCGCCGCCCATGAGCCGCCAGCCATCGACCGTTCTTTTCGACATGGGCGGGGTTTTATTTACCTACGATGCGGCGCGACGGCTGCGCTATATTTCCGAAACCTGTGCGATCCCGGAAAGCGAAATTCAGGCCCGCGTCTTCGATACGGATTTCGATCATCGATGCGAAACCGGTGCCCTTGACGGGCCGCAAAGCTGCCTTGAGTTCAACCGCCTGTGCGGAACTGAACTAACCCGCAATGATTTTCGCACGGCCCTGACCAGCGCCTTTGAGCCAAATGGCATCGTTTTTGGCATTGCCAGGGAACTGACGCGCCAGTGCACCCTGGCCGGATTTACCAATAACGGCCATGAAATCCGGGCCGGACTGGCTGCGCTGCACCCGGACCTGTTGCCCCTGTTTGCCGACCGTTTGGTCTGTTCCGCCGAGATTGGCCTGTTGAAACCGGACCCCGGGGCTTTTCAGGCGGTGTTGACCCGCCTTGGCCGGCAACCGGACGAGGTGCTGTTTGTTGATGATTCCGAAGCCAACGTGCGCGCGGCGGCAGCTATGGGATTTCACATCCACCGGTTTTTCGACGCGGAATCTCTGGAAACAGATTTACGTTCCTTCGGACTTTTATAGCGGCCTGACCGCCGGATGCCTTTCAGGCGCGGAACGCGTGAAAGGCCGGGCCGTCGTCGACATCACGGAGTTCCCTGAGGAATCCGGTGCTGCAGGCGGGCGGAATATTTTTCAGGGTATCGGCCAGGGCATGGGGGCTCGACCAGCGTACATCGGCAAACAGCGGCAGCAACCGCGGGCGGCGCCGTTGCCCGACCAGCCAGTAACCACCGTCGGCGGCCGGGCCGAAAACCGTCTCATGGCAACCGAGCGCCTGAAACGCCGCCGCAATATCGGCCGGCTGGATGTCCGGAATATCGGCGCCGATCAGGACCACGGGGCCCGGGGGCAGGGCTTTCATGACCCGCGCCATGCGTTGTCCCAGATCACCCTGGCCTTGGGCAATGCGGTTACTGCCAGGCGGCCAGCTTGCCTTGGCCAACAGGGAGCGGTCGGGGCTGATACACAGCCAGGTCTGCCAGCGCCGGTCCTTTGTCAGTGGCCGGGCCACGGCAGCCAGGGTGTGGCGATAAAACGACCAGGCGGCAACCGCGCCAATATCTCTGGCCAGCCGGGTCTTGACCCGGCCCAGGCGCGGGGCTTTGGCCATAATTACGAGGTGACGCTGCAAACGGCGGGTATCCTTCAGCGGTAAAAATCATTGATGATGCGTGGCGAGACACCAACCATGAACAGGGCCAGACACAACAGGTTTTTGAGCGGCCGGATGACATAACCGTCCTGTTGATAGCGCTGGGCAGATGTAATGGCCAGTGCCGGCAGGCATTCCAGGCGGTGGTTCTGAATGCGCCGGATCAAGTCGACGTCCTCCATCAGGGGAATGGCACTGAAGCCACCCAGTCGTTCGTACATCGCGCGGCTGATGAGTAAACCCTGATCTCCATAGGGCAGCGAAAAGGTCCGGCATCGCCATGCGACCATCTGCTCCAGCCGTCTTGCCCTGGGTGCCGGATCATCAAGGGCAAACATGAAATAGCCGGCACGGAACCGGTTGTCCGGATTTTCCATAAAGCGGTTGACCGCCGTCACCCAACCCGGCCCGAGCTTGGTATCGGCATGTAAAAACAGCATCCAGTCACCAACCGAAACGTCCGCCCCCATGGCCAGTTGCTGGCCCCGACCGGTGGGGGCCATGTAAAATTTGCCGCCAGCCTTTGCCGTCAGGGCAAAGGTCTGATCGGTCGAGCCGCCATCGCTGATAATGATTTCGCGGGGGTCTTCATAGGCGCTCAGGCGCTGCAGCGTGGCTGCGAGCCGGTGGCCGTCATTGAGGGTCGGGATGATGATACTGAGCATTACTGCATTCGCCGTCGTCATGTGTTCGCACTTCACATAGCACAGCAGGCAAATTCTGCAAATCGCCGAAAAAAATCCCTGACCGGTCAGGCCTGGTGTTGGCACCGGTCAGGGGAGGTGGATGGTTCGGAAACTATGGGTTTAGCCAGCTTTACCCTGGCGCAGGTGGCGCAGCGAGCGCTCCAGTGTATTGACCAGGCGAAGGGCGCCGATGGAGATCAGCAGGCTGACGGGAACATCGCGGCCGGCATCACCGGAAACCTCAGAAACGGTGGATCTGTCGAGGATGGAATAGGGGATCATGGTTTTAGCTCCTGTAAATAAAGTGTGCCGGGCAACGGATATGATGCCCTGTTGAGGAATATTTAGCTGGCCGGTGCGTGGTTTACAAACGATCATTTGTGGGTTTATGATTAAGAAAATCTAACTTATATGGTTTTGTGTAATGCGCAGACTACCCCCGTTAAATGCCATACGTGCCTTTGAAGCAGCCGGTCGTCACTTAAGTTTTACCAAAGCAGCAGACGAACTCAATGTGACCGCGGCAGCGATTTCCCAACAGGTCCGTAATCTGGAAGATATTGTCGGTGTGCCCCTGTTCCGGCGGCTGACCCGCGCCATCATGCTGACCGATGCCGGACAGGCGGCGCTGCCGCTGTTCAGTGAAGGCCTGGACCGGCTGGCCGACGGTGCTGAAAAAATGCGGGTCCATGAAAATACCGGGGTCTTGACCGTGTCGGCGGCACCCAGCTTTGCCGCCAAATGGCTGGTCCGCCGCCTGCCGCACTTTCAGATGCTGTATCCCGATATCCGCATCCGCCTTGACCCGACCCTGGGTCTGGTCGATTTCGGTCGGGAAAACGTCGATATAGCCATCCGTTTTGGCGAAGGCCGTTACCCGGGTCTACGCACGGATCTGCTGGTCCGCGAACAGACAAGCCCGGTCTGCAGTCCGGATCTGCTGGTCGGCCCGCATCCGTTGCTGATCCCTGACAATATCCGCTATCACAATCTGCTGCATTGTGACTGGGGATACAGTGACGGTGAGCAGCCGGACTGGGCCATGTGGCTGCAACTGGCCGGCATTGAGGGCATCGATACCACCCGCGGTCTGACTTTTACCACCGAAGCCTTGGCCCTGGAGGCGGCGGCCGACGGCCAGGGGGTGGCTCTGGCCAACAGTAAAATCGTCGCCAATGACATCAGGGCTGGTCATCTGGTCGCGCCCTTCGAGCTGTTTTTGACATCTGCCTACGGGTTTTACGTGGTCTGCCCGGAAGCCACTGCCGATGACTTCAAGAACGCCGCCTTTCGGGCCTGGTTGCTGGAAGAGGCCGGAGCGGAAGACAGTTAGCGCGCGCTGCCCCGCTTTCGACCGCCTTGTGTTGGCAACTGCAATGGTGGAATGCCGGCCGTTGAAGCGAGATGGGGTGCGATCATACCCGTTGCAGCCCGTATAGCCGTCCCCTACAATTGCCGGGGGAGAGGTCGACACATGGGAGAACCCGGTTGGTGGCGTGGCGGGTGCGTTCTGTGACCCATTTCTGGCGTCCAGTGGGTACACGCTTTTGCCAAATTCTCAGGCTTTCGCTGCTGGGTTTTTGGTCTGTTGTATGCCTGTTTCCCCTGTACTGGATCGCCATTACCTCATTGAAGGACGAGGCGGCGATCATCAACGGCCCGTTGTTTCTGCCCTATTTCGATTTTTCGCCGTCGCTCGCAGCCTGGGACTATGTATTGTTCTACCCCAACGTGGATCTGTTTGGCCGGTTTTTGAATTCGGCCATTATTGGATTGTCCGCGACGGTGCTGACACTGGTGATTGGCGGATTTTCCGCCTACGGGTTGACGCGATTTCGTTTCGCCCTGCCCTGGCTCTCGATCCTGCTCGGGTTCCTGCTGCTGGTCGGTGCGGTATTGGCGGTCCAGCTCCCTGTTTATCGCCGGGCATGGCTGCCGGCCATTGTCCTTATAGGGGGGCTTGTGGTGACAATGCGTTATTTCCGGTGGCGGCCGACCATCGGCAACCGGGGACTTCTGACCGTCCTGTTCAGCACCCGTATGCTGCCGCCGCTGGTTATCGTGCTGCCGCTTTATCTGAGCGCGCAGTTCACGGGGATACTGGATACCTGGTTCATTCTCATTCTCGTCTATACGGCCATAAATTTGCTGGTCGCCGTGCTCCTGCTGCTTGCCGTTTTCGGCAATGAGGCGACCGACTATGAGGAAGCGGCCCAGCTCGAAGGCGCATCGCGGGTCCGGGTTTTTCTGGAGATCTTCGTGCCGACGGTTGCCTCGCGTGTGGCTGCAGTCGGTCTGGCTGTCTTCATCCTGTGCTGGACCGAATACCTGTTTGCTGCCTATCTTGCCGGTGACCAGGCAATGACGCTGCCGCCATGGGTGGTCGGTCAGATATCCATGAAGGAGGCGCAGGTTGGCGGCGATCAGGTGGAATGGGCCCGTTTCTCTGCGGCTGCGGTTCTGATGGTGCTGCCTCCGTTGGTCGCCATAACCCTGACCTTGCGGTTTCTCGGGAAAATGGCGTTTTGGAAGCGTTGAGGGTTTTGGCCGGATCAGGCAATTGGCGTTACCGATGAGCGGGGAGGCGGTGTGCAGGTAACTGAGAATCTCGGGACCGCATGGAACCGGTTGCGCGGATGGGGACGCGCGATCAAGCGTGACGTGATCGCCCTGTATCTTGCGGCGCGTGATCCCCGCTTGCCGTGGTATGCAAAGGCATTGGCAATTGCGGTTGCCGCCTACGCGGTCTCACCCATTGACCTTATTCCCGATTTTATTCCGGTGCTGGGATATCTTGACGACGCCCTGCTTCTGCCCCTCGGGATTTATCTAGTTGTAAAAATGATCCCGCCGGAGGTCATGGCCGAATACAGAATACGCGCCGCTACCGTTCAGCAAAAACCGGTCAGCCGGAAAGCCGCAATCGCTGTTATCTGCATCTGGGTGATGGCGATGGGATGGGCTGGCTGGCTTGCCTATGGCTATTTCGGATCAGAATAGCCGGAGATCTTTGCAGCGGCTTCACTTGTGATTTTATAATATGTTCTTGTTTTGTTCACGTTTGCCCGTTACCCTTCACCCATGGTCGATCTTATCCCTCCTGTGGCGAAAAAGGGTCGCGGCGCGGTTTCAAACCGGAGCGGGCGGTTCGAGGCGCAGTCGCGTCATGCCATTGATGATGGCTGGCAATGGGGGGTGCCGAACGACCCGACGCCGCTGCGCACCACGGTAACGCCGGAATATCCGAAAACGGTGATCGCCAAGAACTCCTCGCCGGATATCCCCTTCGACCGATCGCTGAACCCCTACAAAGGCTGCGAGCACGGCTGCGTCTATTGTTATGCGCGCCCCAGCCATGCCTATCTGGGATTTTCGCCGGGCCTGGATTTTGAAAGCCAGCTGGTCAGCAAACCGGCTGCCGCCGCCATTCTGGAGGGCCAGTTGCGCCAGCCGGGCTACCAGTGCCAGCTCATCCAGTTGGGTGCCAATACGGATCCCTACCAGCCGATCGAGAGAAAGCAGCTGATTACCCGTCAGGTTCTGCAGGTCTTTGAACGTTTCAACCATCCGTTCGGGATTATCACCAAATCGGATCTGGTGCTGCGCGATCTGGATATTCTGGCACCCATGGCGGCAAAAAATATGGCCAGTGTGGCGGTATCCATCACCACGCTCGACCGGGACCTGGCGCGCCGGCTGGAGCCCCGGGCACCGACGCCCATGAAACGGCTGGAGGCGGTGCGCAAACTGAGCGAAGCCGGAATCCCGACCACGGTCATGATCGCACCGGTGATTCCCGCCCTGACCGATCACGAACTGGAACGGATCATTGAAGCGGCAGCCCTGGCCGGGGCGTCCAGTGCCGTCTATATCCTGTTGCGCCTGCCCCTGGAAATCGAGGGTTTGTTCGAGGAATGGCTGGAAACCCATGCGCCGCTCAAGCGGGATCATGTGCTGTCGCTGCTGCGCCAGTCTCATGGCGGGCGCACCTATCGTGCCACATGGCAGCAACGGATGACCGGCAGCGGTCCCTATGCCGAAATGATCGGCCGCCGTTACCGTCTGGCCATTAAGAAATTCGGGCTGCAGGACAAGCGGGCAGCGGAACGGCAACTCGATTGCAGCCTGTTTCAGCCACCACCTCAGACCGGTGACCAGCTTTCTTTATTATAGGCGCCCCGGATCCTGTGCAGGCCTTCCCGTGAAATTCAGCCACCGCGCCGTTGCATCTGAATACGGTTGTAAATGCCCTCGATGTTCATGGTCCGCCAGTCCTTGTACTGGCTCCACTCCTTATAGGCATCCATGGTGATGCCGGCTTTCAGATCATCCAGGGTTTTGCCGGCCCTGAGACCGGCATAGATGGCCTCATACATCTCTTTCAGATAGGCATGGTTGGCGGTCACGTCAGCTTTCGTTCCCATGGGGCCATGACCCGGGGCGAGAATATCGAAATCCAGGCTCTCGACCTTTTTCAGGGCATCGATCCACCCCGGGAAATAGGAATCACCGAGATTCTGAAAGGGAAGCCGCTGGTGGCTGACGATATCGACGGCAAACAGGGTGCGTTCATCGGGGAAATTCATGACGATGGAATTGTTGGAATGGCTCGGACCCACATAAGTCAGATGAACTTTCTTGCCGCCCAGCTCGACGGTCATCTGCTCGGAAAAGGTGATGTCCGGGAGCGCTGTCGGTCGTTTCTCCCCGCCTATCACTTCCTTGGCATTTGCATGGGCGATCACGATCGCCGTATCTGCAAACACCTCGCCGCCGGAGGAGTGATCCGCATGGTCGTGGCTGTAGATCAGGTATCTGATCTCCTTATCAAACTGTTTTTTTATTTCCGCCTTCAGCCAGGCCGCGGCGTCCGCATTGATCGGGTCGGTGGCGATCACACCCGCGGGTGTGACCAGAAACACCGAGGTGTGGAAATTGTTGGTAAAGCGATACAGATCGCCGGCTATGTGGCTGATGGCACGTTTCGGCTGCTGCTGCGCCGGTGCCTGGTGGGATGCGGCGAGCAGCGCAATGCCGATCAGTGCGCCCGCAAACTGTTGGGTAAATCGTCTCATCTGTGCCTCCCGGTTTCAGGTGAGGATAAAGACTACAACAGTCCGCAACTCATAAGAAATCACAGGTATGTGACGGGAAGCCCTACAGGGCGACGTCGTATTTGACGCGATCGGACAGGGTGCCGACTTTATCGTAAAGCGCGCGTGCCCCATGGTTGCCCGCGTCCGTGTGCCAGTATAACCGGTACCAGGATTTTTCCCTGCCAGTGGCGATCAACTGTTCGATCAGTTTCCGGGCGACACCCCGGCAGCGGGCCTGTGGCGCAACATAAAGATCTTCCAGATAACAGACGTCGCCAGCTCCCCAGGTGCCGGGGTGGACAACATGGGCGGCAAAGCCCAAAATCAGGCCGGACGCGTCGACAGCCACCAGGCAATAGAGCGGGCAGCCTGCATCAAAAAACCGGCGCCAGGTGGCCATGGTCACTTCCGGGGCCAGAGACTGCTCATAAAACGCCAGATAATCGGCCCACATCTCCTGCCAGCGCGGTTCATCTTCGGGCCTCAGATCGCGGATGGAAACTGTCGCTTTGGTCATTTGCCGAGGCCTTTCGTAAAGCAGGGAACACAGTCTAGTGATGGCGTGAAAATCGGCTAAATTCAAGATTGGATATTCCGATGCGGAGCGCTAAGTTGTATGCATGGAAACTGATGTACATAGTTCGCTGACTGCCATTGCCGCCGTTGTCCTGGCGGCTTTGGTTTGTGGTATTGCCATGGAGCGGTTTCGCCAGCCCGCCCTGGTCGGTTACATCCTGGCCGGTGTATTGCTCGGCCCGTCGGCGCTGGCCGTGGTTGAAAACCGCGAGCAAATTGATGTGCTGGCGGAAATGGGCGTGTTGTTGCTGCTTTTTATCGTCGGTATGGAATTGTCATTGCGCTCGTTCCGCCGCATCTGGCGGCTGACCGTATTGGCGACCCTGATGCAGATTGGTGGGTCCGTCGGCGCCATGCTGCTGCTGTCGATGGTTTTCGACCTGCGGATCGAAACCGCCATCCTGCTGGGTTTTGTGGTGGCCGTCTCGTCAACGGCAGTGGCGATTAAGCTGCTGGAGGATGTGGGTGAGCTGAGAACCCGCGCCGGGCGGGTTGCAGTCGGTGTGCTGATTGCCCAGGATCTGGCCGTGGTGCCGATGATGCTGGGCGTTGCCGCCATGGGCGGGGATGGCTTTGACTGGTATGCCCTGCCGAAGATTCTGTTTTCCATCGGTTT
>JABMNT010000269.1 GCA_013203595.1 Rhodospirillales bacterium | reverse complement strand
TGCGTCGCGGCCCGCTTGTGATGTCCCACATCGCTGCGCGAACCGCTCCTGACCAGGGGACCGGTGCGGACGTCTCAGCGATTCCATATGAACATGAACTGCATTAGGGCGCCGCTGCCGGCGACGATCGGTGATTATTGGCATAGATAATGCAACATCTGTAACTCCTGAAACGAATCCCAGAGGTTCTGATGAAAATAGATAATGCTGAAAAAGTCGATGTTGCATCGAATCAATCCTCCCTTCAAACCCCGGCATCACCCGTCCTGGCGACGGCAGCGCTGATTGATGGTGCTGGCCAGAAGGCAACCTCGAAAGTTGCCATCGAAGCCATGAACAGTGAAGACATGGATTATATCCGGACCCATGGCGCACGCGCCTATGCCGAGTTGCTGCAGAATAAAATTGTCCAGGAAATTCGCAATAAGTTGTTAGTTCTCATGAACTTAAGCGACACTCCTGAGGAAGAGATACCGCTTCTGCAACGCCAGACCATTGAAGGTTTGATTGCCGTGGAAATTCATACCCGCCTGCAGGCCAGTCATGATATTGAGGCAAATTCGGTCAGCGACAACAGCACTTATCTGAAAACCATGTTGCTCACCCAGGGCAATTACGGCTTTTTCAAGGGGCTGCCGATCACCTCGCTAGATGAGTTTGAAAGCGGCGTCTCGGGCCGAGACAAAACCTACCAGTTCTAGAATAACGGCGGCTGTCCGGCAAAAACGGATAGGCAAATTTTGACCAGGTGCGGGTGAAAGAAGTCTCTTTTGCCCGTACCCTGGTCTTCTTTTCCCACTTTTTCTATATATCTGGCCACTCCCCTTCCTATCCATAGCCGCCAGTTTTTCTTGGATTTAATGGCTTTAAAGTGCCTAAATACGGCAGGTTAAAAAGATCCTGAGTAAACATTTCCTGTAGTCTGTGTATCGAGGTCGACAATGATGCGTTCCGTGCCCGTTTCCAGAATTGGGTGCGCGGACATGAGCACGCGCGGACTCACATTTGCTGAAGCGGAAGCCAGCAGGCAGCACTACGGGGTAAACCGTATTGTCAAAGAGCCCGCATCGGGCTGGCGCAGCCTGTTGGCAGATACGCTGCGCGATCCCATGGTCTGGTTTCTTATCTGCACAGCTTTGCTGTTTGCCGGCTTGGGTGACTATCCGGAAGCCGCCGTCCTCACCGTGGCGCTGCTGCCGATTATCGGTATGGACGCCTATCTGCATCGCCGCACACAGGCGTCGACAGCGGGGCTCAGTGACCGCCTCGCATCCCGCGCCAACGTTGTCCGCGATGGTGCCGTTCAGGAAATTGCCGCCCTTGAACTGGTGCCGGGAGACCTTGTCATCATCGCCGAGAGCGAAGCCTTTCCCGGCGACGGCCTGATCGTCAGCGGTGACGGTTTGCAGGTTGATGAGTCGGCGCTGACGGGTGAATCGATGCCGGTCCGCAAAAAACAATTTGCAGGCACTTTGCCGGCGGATACGGATACCGCGGTCGATGCCGCCTGCTGGGGCGCGGCAGGCACCCGGCTTTTGACAGGGCAGGCCCGGCTTCGCCTGCTTTTTACAGGCGAAGATACGCTTTATGGACAGATCGTCGGCTCTGCCCAGGAAGGCAGCCACGCACCGACACCTTTGCAACAGGCCGTCAACTCACTGGTTATGATCCTGCTGGTTGGTGCCGTCCTGCTGTGCCTGTCGCTGGCGGCGATACGTTATTATCAGGGATACGGGGTGATTGATGCGCTGTTGAGTGCCCTGATCCTGGCCATCGCCGCCCTGCCTGAAGAATTTCCCGTTGTCTTCACCCTGTTTCTTGGCGTTGGCGTATATCGCCTTGCCCAACGCCAGGCGCTCGTGCGGCGTGCCGTCGCAGTCGAGAACATCGGCCGCATTACCTGTATATGCACAGATAAAACCGGAACCCTGACGGAGGGCCGCCTGCAGCTTGCCCATATCGTCGCCGCCGATGGTGTCGAGCAGGATTTTGTTGTTCAGGTTGCGGCAATGGCGTCACGTCCGAAAAGTGGCGACCCGCTGGACAAGCTGCTGCTCGAATCCGCATTGCCCATGGACGGGACAGTGATCGCGGTTTTTCCTTTTACCGAAGACCGTCGCCGCGAGGTTGCGCTGGTTCGGCAATCACCGGAACGTGTTGTTGCGGTCGTTAAGGGGGCGCCGGAAACGGTTTTTCAAATGACCCGGCTGCACGGCGCCCGGCTGGAGGAATGGCAGTTAAAGACAAGAGAGCTGGCCGGTTCCGGTCATAAGGTGATTGCATGTGCGTCGCGTCAGATGGAGAACTGGCAGCAGGGAGAGCCGGATCAGGACTATGTGCTCACCGGACTTCTTGCCTTTGAAGACCCGGTGCGCGACGGCGTCAAAAGTGCCGTCGCACAGGCCCGGCAGGCGGGTATCCGTGTCATCATGATAACCGGCGATCATCCGGCAACCGGACAGGCGATTGCCAGGGAACTGGGTATTGGCGGCGATACGCCGCGCGTGGTCGAAGGTCCCGGTCTTGCCACCCGTTTGAAAAGTCAGGTGGCGGGTGATGGCCTGGATTTTGACGTTGTCGCGCGTGCCAGTCCGGCGCAAAAGCTTGAGCTTGTCCGCGCCCTTCAGAAAGCCGGTGAAATTGTCGCCGTGACCGGTGACGGGGTCAACGATGCCCCGGCGTTGCAGGGAGCAGATGTCGGTATCGCGATGGGGGAACAGGGAACGCGTACCGCCCGGGAAGTCGCCTCCATCGTTCTTCTTGATGATAATTTCAGAACCATCGTCCGGGCTATTGCCGAAGGCCGGCAACTGTTCATGAATTTGAAGCTCAGTTTTGCCTATCTGCTGATGATCCACCTCCCTCTTGTTGCCACGGCGACCCTGATTCCTGTTCTCGGCTTTCCGTTACTTTATCTGCCCATCCACATTGTCTGGCTCGAGCTGATCATCCATCCGACGGCCATGCTTGTATTTCAGGAGTTACCCGCATCGGCAGGGCTTGAGGCCGGATACAGGCAGCCGACCGTTCGCTTTTTCGATTGGCAGGAATGGTCGGTGATCGGGCTGGTTGGTCTGACAGTGACCCTGTTTGTCAGCCTGAGTTACTGGTATAGCCTTGGCGCCGAGCTGGACGTGCTGCATGCCAGATCCATGGCCCTGGTTGTTTTGATCATTGCCAGCGCAATGATGACGGCGGGCCTCAGTGGCTTGCGGACCCGCAGTGCGGTGATTATCACCTTGCTGACACTGGGCTCGGCATTCGTTCTCGTGCAGTACCAACCGCTGAGCGGTTTACTGCATCTCAGCCCGCTGCATCTCGTCGACTGGGCCATTGCGGTCTCGGGCGGAGTTGTTTCCGGCGCATGCGCTGCCCTGATACCGGTCCTGCAGCGCAGAAGACGAACAGCCGGGGCCGGGCCCGCCCGCCTCACCGGTCCGGTGCCGGCGGATCCTCCGGGTCTTCGTTGAGGATCCGCATGGCAGCCCCGTCCAGATCCTCGAACTGGCCGTTGCGCAGGGCCCATAAAAAGCCGGCAAGGCCCAACAATCCCAAAAACAGCGCCGCCGGTATCAGATAAACGAGAACTTCCATGGTTTGATATTCAATCCTGTTGCCGGTGGTATTTAAGGCGCAGCGCGTTCATGGTGACCAGCAGCGACGACGAAGACATGGCAATGGCGGCGATCAGTGGTGTGGCCAGTCCGGCGACCGCCAGGGGAACGGCGCAGAAGTTATAGGCGATGGCCAGGGCGAAGTTCTGCCAGACAATGCGCCGGGCCCGTCTGGCTATTTCGATAGTGCCGATCAGGGGGCGCAGGGGCTCGCCCTGAAACAGGAAATCAGCGGCCGTCTGGCTGATGTCGGCCGCCGTTGCCGGTGACAGGGAGGCATGGCCGCTGGCCAGTGCCGGCGCATCATTGAGGCCGTCTCCGACCATCAGGACCCGGTGGCCAAGGCTTGCCAGATGGCGTATGCGGGCGACCTTCTGTGCCGGCAGAGCTCCGGCCGTCCACTGCCCGATACCCACGGCCTGGGCAATGGCCCGGGTCGGTGTTTCACGATCTCCGGAAATCAACTCGACCCGGATGTTCTGCGCCTGCAAGGCGGCAATCACCTGTCTGGCATCGCTGCGCAGCTGATCGGAGAAAACAAACCGGACCGGAACCGCCCCATCGATGGACAGCCAGGTTTCAAGGCAATCATCGGCCGCCCCTGGGGGAACTGGCCCCTCGGTCGGGCAAACCCAGTCGGCGCGCCCCAGCCTAACGGACTTGCCATCGACAATGGCCACCAGCCCCCTGCCCTGCACCTCACGGACATCACTGGCCAGTGGCAGTTCGAACCCGTCGGCAGCGCGTACCAGCGCCCGGCACAGGGGATGTTGGCTATGGCCAGCCAGGGCGGCGGCGGTCTGCAGGTCGGCCTCGCTGCAGGCGGCTGACGGGGTAAGTGCGATTTTGCCGCTGGTCAGGGTCCCGGTCTTATCAAAGACCACGTAATCGCATTCGGCCAATCGCTCCAGTCCGTCGGCCGATTTGACAACCACGCCCCGGCGCAGAAGGGTGCCGGTCGCCACCACCTGGACCACGGGTACGGCCAGGGCCAGGGCACAGGGGCAGGTAATGATCAGCACCGCCACGGCCGCCATCAGCGCCGGTTCCCACAATCCGCCATTGAACCACATCCAGCCGATAAACGTGGCCGCGGCGATGACATGGACAACCGGAACATAAATCCGCGCGGCCCGGTCGGCGATGCGTACATATTTGGCCCGCCCCTGTTCAGCCATCTCGACCAGGCGGACAATTTCACCGAGCAGTGTATCGGCGGCGACGGCTTCGACGCGAACGCCCAGCGGGTTGCCCAGATTGAGTGTTCCCGCATAGACCCTGTCGCCAACAGCTGCATCAACCGGCATCGTTTCGCCGGTCAGCAGACCGCAGTCGATTTCTGATCGACCGCTGGTGATGACGCCATCGGCGGCGATCCGCTGGCCGCTCGCGACAACGAGCTGCATGCCGGGTTTAAGCTGATCCATGGGTATCGATCGCGTCTGTCCCTGATTATCGGTAATGGTTGCCGCCAGGGCGTTCAGGGTTATCAGGTGTTCAGCTGTTGTCCGTGCCTGGGCCCGCGCCCGGGCATCCAGATAGCGACCGATCAGCAGAAAGAACAGCAAGCCCACAGAGGCATCAAAATAGGCATGGGCACCACCATGCATGGTCTGATACAGGCTCATGCCGGCGGCCATTAATACGGCCAGGGAGATGGGCACATCCATATTCACACCGCCCCGGCGCAGGGCCCGGAATGCCGAGCGGAAAAACGGCTGCCCGGCAAAAGCGATGGCCGGCAGGGCGATCAGCGCCGACACCCAGTGAAACAGGGTCCGGGTGAGATCGGTCATATCGGAAAAGGCACCGGACCAGATGGCGACCGACAACAGCATCACATTGCTGGCGGCAAAGCCGGCCACAGCCATGGCCGCCAATAGCTGTTTGTGTGCCTTGTCGTCGTGTTTTCTTAAAATTTCCGGGTTGTAGGGGGCGACTGGATAGCCCAGGCCGGTGACCGTCTCAACAATATCCAGGCCGAGCCCGGCGGATCCCTGCCATTCGACAACCATTCGCCGGGTACTCATGTTAAGCCGCGCCTTTGAAACCCCGGGCAAGGCCAGAACGGCCCGTTCGATTTTCACGATGCAGGCCGCACAGGACAGGTTTTCGACCATCAGGCTCAAGCTCTGCCCGCCCGCGTCCCGGCGTTTTACAAAGGCCGACGGGTCCGCAGTTTCCCGTGCCCAATCGGCCGCGAAGGCCGGACGTACAGCGGTTTCCGTTGCCGTTTCCACCAACCCGGAAAGCGGACAGCAACCGGCAGTAAACAGGTGTTGCTGATCGTGTTTGATGACCCGGGCGGTCATTGAGGCACGGTCAGTTCGTGGACTTTGAAATAGACCTGTTCGCCGTTTTGGCGGGCCGAAAGCTCAAAGCGCCAACGCCCGGCAATGACCTTGGAAACCGGGCTCCGGTAGTGGCCTGGCTGAACTTCGACCAGGGTTAATTTCTGGTCAAGCGTGTTTTGCGCCGGACGCATCAAAAGGGCTGCGATGTCCAGCCCGCCGACGGCCGCGCCGGTACGGTTGCTGATCCTGACGGCGATATCACCGTTGTCATCAAAGGCGACTTCGCTGACCCAGCCAACGGCCTGTTGTCTGGCTGCGCGTGCGAGAGTCTGGTTATAGGCAACCCCTTCCTCATAGGCATGTTGCGTGCTCATGCCGGGAAAGCTGGACAGGGCGAAATACAGAAACGCGCCGTTGACAGCAAAAATAACGCCGAAGAAGGCAAGCATCGAGAGCAATACTGTGCGTCCGGTGATCGGGCTGTTCAGATTCATTTTTCGGGTCCTCTGAAAACGGTATCGCTGCTGGCGCTGATGGTTGAGTTTAAATCGTTGAGAACAAACCGGATATCGGTTGATTCCCCTTTCAGGACTTCTGCCGGGGCCGATACAAACAGCCGAAAACTATGCAGGCGATCCGGCTTGACAGTGAAGTAAGGAGTTGCCGAAAAGCCCATATCTTCGGAGCCGACGACCTTAAGGCGTGCCCCGGCCAGGCCCTTGATCGACAGCATGAAAGTCCGCTGGTCCGATGATTTGTTGAGGATTTTAAAAGTATAGCCATTGCGAATCTGGCCATCGGACAGGGGTACGAACAGCGGATTTCGATCCCGCAGCACGTTGATGTCCAGATTACTGCGGTTGAGCAGGGAAACCAGCATGATGCCGCCAACCAGCGCCAGAACAAGCAGATAAATAAAGGTCCGGGCGCGGAACAGCCGGATACCCACCGGTTCGCCGACCCGGCGGCGGTTCTCGCCGGCCAGGGAAGCGTAGGCAATCAGCCCTGACGGCCTGCCGACTTTTGCCATGACGTCATTGCAGGCATCGATGCAAAGCGCGCAGGTGATGCATTCGAACTGCTGGCCGTCGCGAATATCAATGCCGGTCGGACAGACGGCGACACATTGATTGCAGTCGACGCAGTCGCCCCGGTCTTCCCAGGAGGCACCTTTCTTGTAAGGTCCGCGTGGCTCGCCCCGGTCGGTCCGATAGGTGACCACCAGTGAATCCTCGTCCATCATCGCGCCCTGGATCCGGGGCCAGGGGCACATGTAGATACAGACCTGTTCACGCATCAGGGCACCGAGCGAAAATGTGGTGAAACTCAGAACCGCGATCGTGATATAGGCGATGGGAGCCGCCTCGAGGGTGACCAATTCGCGCAACAGGGTTGGTGCATCGGCGTAATAAAACACCCAGGCACCACCGGTGAGAACCGATATGAGCAGCCAGATGGTGACTTTTGTCGTTCGTTTCAAGGCCTTTGACCAACTCAGCGGTGCCCCATCAAGACGAATTCTGGCTGCCCGATCGCCTTCGATCCAGCGCTCCACATGGATGAACAAATCAGTCCACACCGTCTGCGGACAGGCATAGCCGCACCAGGCGCGGCCGAACAGCGACGTCACAAAGAACAGACCGATACCGGCCAAAATCAGCAGTCCGGCCAGGTAATAGATTTCCTGGGGCC
>JABMNT010000268.1 GCA_013203595.1 Rhodospirillales bacterium | reverse complement strand
ATCCCGTGGTGAGCCGTTTCCCTTGCCACCGGACAAGGCGTTCCAACCGCTTGGGCCGCAGATGACCCATCGCAGAACGTCATCTGATGGGCAGGTCCTGTCTCTGCCTTGGCGCGGCTGATGTTCCCTGTCAGCATAAACCCCGTCAGGATGGATGCAAAAATCAATTTATTCATTGTCATTAGAAGACGCTCTCCGATACCGTTTCGTTCATCGTCGTGATGAATCTGATGCCTGTGTAGAGCCGTTTTCAATTATACTTTATGATCCTGATCATAAACTTGGTTTTTTAGTTGCAATTATTTTCTGACTTACGCGGAGTCTTTGCGGATATAAGTTATCAGCCCCGAGAAGTCCTTGGCATTTCCCCCGGCTTCGGCAAAAGCCGCATAGAGGGCGGTCGCTTTTTCAGCCACCTGAACATCGACCCCGGCGCTTTTGGCCGCCGCCAGAGCAAGGTTCATATCCTTCAGCATCAACGCAGTGGCAAATCCCGGCTCATAGTTGCGGTTGGCCGGAGAGGTTGGCACCGGACCCGGCACCGGGCAATAGGTGGTCAACGACCAGCACTGACCGGAAGCCGTGCTTGCAACATCGAACAGTTTCTGGGCATCCAGCCCCAGCTTGTCCGCCAGCACAAAGGCTTCGGCCACGGAAGACATCTGGATTCCAAGCATCATGTTGTTGCATATTTTTGCCGCCTGGCCATTGCCAGCGCCACCGCAATGGACAATGGTCTTGCCCATGACTTCAAGCAACGGTTTGGCCCGACTAAACGCCGCATCGTCGCCACCAACCATAAAGGTTAAAGTTCCGGCAGCCGCTCCACCGACGCCACCCGAGACCGGCGCATCGACCATGGCAAAGCCCTTGGCCACTGCCGCCCCATGTACGGCACGGGCCGTATCGACATCAATCGTTGAGCAATCGATCAGCAACGCCTGTTGTGCTGCATGATCGAACAGTTTTCCAAAATAAACATCTCTGACATGCGTCCCTGCGGGCAACATGGTTAGGACCGCATCCGCGCCCGAAACGGCGTTCTCGACAGAGGAGGCTATATCTACCCCATCCTTGGCAATGGCCGACAATGCCGCCTCAGAAAGATCAAAAGCCGTCACTGAATGACCCGCCTTGATCAGATTTCTGGCCATGGGCGCACCCATATTACCAATGCCGATAAATCCAATTTTACTCACGCCACCCTCCCTGTTCGTTCTGCTTTTGATTATTTTAAACGTAAATGGCGATAAGCCCCAGCATTACCAGAACCGGCCAATAACGGCTAATTGCATAGAATTGAGCTGAATATCAAATGCAACGCAATCTTGGCTCATTGTTGAACTTCCCTGCTAAATAGGAAGAGATATAAAAAGCGGGCGGACGCTTAGCCAAGAAATCTGTCTAAAAATTACTTACTCTCGAATCGAGCGTAAAAATTCGTCGATTTGGTTTTTCACATTCGAGGTTGGCTTCTCCAGGTCCTTGGCCGCCCAGATCACGGAAATGGCAGAGCTATAGGACTTCGCCGAAGATTGTGTGACCTTGCCGATCTGGTCGGCGACGAGGCTGGCACTTTGCGAGACCCGGGCAATTGTACCAGCGATTTCCGAGGTCGCCGCCTGTTGTTCCTCGACGGCGGCCGCAACCGCCGTAGACACCTTGTCGATTTCCCCAATGGTATGGGTAATCCCGTCAATCGCTTCCACGGATTGCCGCGTTTCGTTCTGGATTTTTCCGATCTGGGCGCCGATCTCGTCCGTCGCCTTGGCCGTCTGGTTGGCGAGGTTTTTCACTTCCGAAGCGACAACCGCAAACCCTTTTCCGGCATCACCGGCCCGCGCCGCTTCGATGGTAGCGTTGAGCGCCAGCAGGTTTGTCTGTTCCGCAATGTCCGTAATCAGTTGCACCACTTCACCGATTTTCTGCGCGGCAGCGTTCAGGCCCTGGATTTTCTGATTGACGTCATTCGCTTCGCCGACGGCCGAATTGGCGACCCGCGACGACTCGGCGACCATGCTGCTAATTTCCTGAACCGACGCCGTCAATTGCGTGGTCGCGGCAGCGACAATCTCGACGTCCGACGCCGTTTCCAGAGAGGCTTCGGCTACGCTGAATGAGCCGCTGGTCGATTTGTCGATGCTGTCCCCCATTCTCTGGGAGACATCGAGAATTTTCTGAGAGCGGTTGACCACCATCAAAATCGATTCGCCAACCGATTTCTCCAGATTGTCGGCGGTGCTCATCATGAACGCCCTTTTTTCTTCCTGGGCGCGGATATCGGCTTGCCGCTGCTCTTCTTCCAGCCGCACGCGCTCGATGGCGTTTTCCTTGAATACCTGAACGGCATTAGCCATTTCGCCAATTT